>JAOUGW010000022.1 GCA_029865465.1 Gammaproteobacteria bacterium | reverse complement strand
GCCCGGCAGGCGCGTGCGGATCATGAAGCTGTACGCGGGCTCGAGCTTCTGCCGCCGGCGCTCGTCGCGGATGTCGCGATCGTCCTGCTGGTAGCTGCCGTGGAACTTGATCAGGACGGTGTCGTCTTCGCGGATCGCGCCGGTCAGCGGGTCCTGCAGGCTCTCGACCAGCGCGCCGCGCAGGTTGCGGCTGTCACGCTTGATGCGTTCGACGGGGGATTGCTCGGTCATGCTGGTCCCGCTCAGTACACGTCGCGCAGGTAGCGGCGGTCGTCCGCGAGCCGGCGCACGTAGGCGTCCGCGTCGTCGCGGCTCTTGCCGCCGTGCTCCGCCACGATGTCCATCAGTGCCG
Organism: Gammaproteobacteria bacterium; assembly: GCA_029865465.1. Classification (GTDB taxonomy): domain Bacteria; phylum Pseudomonadota; class Gammaproteobacteria; order Steroidobacterales; family Steroidobacteraceae; genus RPQJ01. The sequence continues at coordinate 22,658 of JAOUGW010000022.1, read as the reverse complement.
CATTGACGTCGGGTGCCATCCGCTCGGCGTCGCCGCAGACGTACAGGTACGCGCCGTTCTCGAGCCACGAATACAGGTCCTTGCCGACGCGGCGCAGGCGGTCCTGGACGTACTCGCGGGCGATGCTGCGGTCGCGCGAGAACGCGAGGTCGCAGCGGCTCAGCACGCCCCGCTTGACCGCGTCCTGCCACTCGGCCTGGTACAGGAACTCGCTCTGGAAATGACGCGCGCCGAAGAACAGCCAGTTGCGGCCCGTCGCGCCCTGCGCCCCGCGGTGCTGCACGAAGCCGCGGAACGGGGCAACTCCGGTGCCGGGGCCGATCATGATCACGTCGCGCGTCGTGTCGGCGGGAAGGCGGAAGCGCTCGTTCGGTTCGATGAAGATGCGCGCCTTTGCCTGGTCGCCCTGCAGGCTGGCGAGGAACGCCGAGGCCGCGCCCAGGCGGCGCTTGCGGTCGAGTTCGTAATCCACCAGTGCGACGGCGAGGTGGGCTTCCTCGCCGACCGCTTCCTGGCTGGAAGCGATCGAGTACAGCCGCGGCGCCAGTGGCCGCAACGCCTTTACGAACGACGTGGCATCCCACTCGGCCGGGTGACGCTGCAGCACGTCGACCAGCTGCAGGTCCTTCAGCGCGTGGCGCAGCTCGGCTTCGTGGCCGGGCTGCAGTACGCCGGCGAGCCGCGTGTCCTTCGAGCGCTCGGCCTGTTGCGTGAGGAACGGCCGCGTCAGGCGCGTGAGTTCGCGGCCGGTCGTGAGCCATTCGCGCAGCGGTTTCGCCGTATCGTCGAGGACCACGGACTGTTCGCCGTCGAGGTGCAGCGCCTGCAGCACTTCACTGACGACCGCGGGCGGGTTCGCGTGCCAGACACCCAGCGCGTCGCCCGGCGCATAGGTGAGGCCGGAGCCCGCGAGGTTGATTTCGAGGTGCCGGACTTCCCTGGTCGCGCCGCGACCGGTGAGCGGGTGATTCGCGATCACTTCGGCCGCGAACGGTTGCTCGCGCGAGAACTGCGGTTCGGTGGGAGCCGTGCGCAGGCGCGTGACGGTTGCGGACTGCGCATTGCCACCCAATGCGTCGCGCGCGCCGGTGACCACGCGATCGAGCCACGCGTTGGCCAGCGTGTCGTAGTCGACGTCGCAGTCGACGCGGTCGACGAGTCGCCGGGCGCCCAGCGCGGCGAGCCGCTCGTCCACCTGCCTGCCCGTCTCGCAGAACTTCGGGTAGCTCGAATCCCCGAGCGCGAGCACCGAGAAACTCAGCTGCGCGAGTTGCGGCGCGCGGCGCGACTGCAGGAACTCGATGAAGCCACGCGCGTCGTCCGGCGGATCGCCGTCGCCTTGCGTGCTGACGACCAGCACCAGCATGCGTTCCCTGGCCAGGTCCCTGACCGGATAACTGCCTGCAGCGTAGACGCGCGCCGCGAGACCCAAGGCTTCGGCAGCGCGGCCGAGCCGGTCGGCGATGCGCTTGCTGTTGCCCGTCTGGGACCCGTAAACGATCGTCAGCCGCGCCGTGGGCTCGGTGCGCGCAGCGGGCGCAACGACCGGACCCGCTGGCAGCGACACGCCAGGGCGTCCGCCGGCACGCTCGTGGGCAACTCCCGCGGCGAAACCGGAAAGCCACTGCAGCGTGGACGGCTCGAGACTTTCGACGACCCGCAGCAGCAACTCGGTCCGCTCGGGGTCGAGCGGGCCCAGGGGCAGCGTCGTCGCGATGTTGGCGCTCATGGCATTCCTCGCCCGCGAACCTGTTGCGGGGCAGTGAATGCTAGGGAGCGACCCCCGGCCGACGGAAAGGCCGGGTGGTTATGGACTCAGAACGCGTCTCAGGCCGGGAAGAACTCGATCGGCTTGGTGGTCGTCATCGTGGCCACGTCCCGGTCCTCGAACCGGAACATCTTCACGCGGGCCACCAGCTTGCGCTCGAGCTCGGGATCGCCCAGTTCGCTGGAAATCAAGCGGCATTCGGTCACCTCACCGCTCGGCGCGATGGTGACTTCGAGCACCACCTTGCCCTGCAGCGCCGGGTTCTCCCGCAGCGCGCGGCTGTAGAGCGAGTAGATCGCCGACTTGTTCTTGTCAAAGACCAATTCGATCTCTTCACGGGTCCGGGCCGCCTTGGCGCTCTTGCCCGACCGCTGGGCTTCTGGTGCCGCACTGGCCTCGGTTGCCGCCGAGGACACCTTGGCGGTGGCATGCCCCTTGAGACCGGTCGAACCGCCGCCGAATCCCCTGCTGACCTCGCCGACGACGATGCCGCCGCTGCCGCTGCCAGTCTTCGCCGTGAGGATCGACCGATCGACACGGGTGCGTTCGCCCGCCCCGGCGTTCAACGACTTCGCATCGACGTTGGTGTTGACGTCCATGTCCCGCAGTTCTGCGAGCTGGTCCGACAGGGCGAGCAGTCCGGACGCAGCCGCCTTCTTGCGTGGATCAGGTTTCGGCTCGGACTGGGTCACGGGCACCGGGCGTTCGACGCGGGCCTCGACCTTCGGCACCTCCACCGGCTCGGGCGGCGGCACTTCGACCGGCTTGGGCAACGGTTTCGGCTTCGGTTGCTGCAGGATGAACTCGACGATGCGCTCCGGCATGGCTGGCGCCATCGCGGGCGTGCGCGGCCTGTCGGGCAACAGCGGGATGACGATGCCGAATCCGATGAACAGCCCGAGCACAGCGCCCAGGACGCGTCGAACACGACGTTGATCGTCGTCCGACGGTGTCCAGGGCAGGTCGTAGACGCGGAAGTAGGTAGCGCTCATCGTGCCGGCTCCATCAGGCCCCTGATTGCGCAACGAGCGCCTGCTCGCGCTCGACGACTGCCAGCGACACCTTGGTGTAGTCGGCGGCCGAGCAGCTCGCAACGATCTTGCGCAGCACGGCGTACGGCAGCGACTTCTCGGCCATGACGGTCACTTCGCGCTGCGCGTCCGTCCCGGGCAGCAGCCCGGCAGACTCCCGGCCAAGCGCCGCTCGCAGGGGTTCCACGACCGGCTCCGCCGTGCTGCCCACGTCGGCCACCGAGACGATCGCCTCGCCGTTCACGTACAGCATGTCGCGGGTCACGGTCACCACCGTCGCAGGCCGCGGTTTCTGGTCCGACACCGAGTACGGGATGGAGATGTTGCGGCTGTTCGACAGGATCTCCGTGTCCGCCGAGTGCACCAGCAGGTAGACCACGAGGATCATCAGCATGTCGATCATCGGAATGAGCGTGAGCGGCCCGTGGCCGCCACTCCCGCCGTGGCGCGAATGCCGAGCTTTGCCCGTGCGGATCATGTCGGCGCATCTCCGAGCGCGATGAGCGGGAACAATTCGCGGCGCACGACCTTGCCGCCGACCGTGCTCTGGCGGACGCGGACTGCATCCATCACCTGCACGATCGTGTCGTAGTCCACGTCCTCGGCGACGAGCAACGTCGCGTTCTGCTGGTCGGGGAAGCGCCCCTTGAGGCCTTCGAGGTACTCGGACACGCGCACGACATCCTGGCCCGTGGCCGTGGCCGGCACGGTTTCGAGGATGCCCTGGTTGCGGTCCGCGATCTCGACGGCGCCGCGGCGCACGATGACCTCGAGCTCGAATACCGGCGTCTTCGCTGCCGCCTGCGCGCCCGGTCCGGGCAGGTTCACCTCCAGCACGGCGGTCCTCGAGAACACTGCCGTGAAGATCAGGAAGAACGACAGGATGACCATCACGTCCAGCATGGGCACGATGTTCAGGTCGTTGCGGCCGCGGTAGCGCGCGTGGTTGCGCAGCTGCCGGCGGGCCAGCGGCGAGCTCTTCATGCGCGCGCTGCCCCGAGAATCTGTTCGCTGGTCCGGGCTGCGGCCGACGCGGCGGCCGGCTGCGGCACCGCCGGGCGGCGCTCGGTGATGCTGTTCAGGAACTTGATCGACGCCACCTCGAGGCTGTCCACCAGCTCCGTGGTCTTGGTCTCGAGATACATGTGGCAGAGCAGCAGCGTGATCGCGAGCCCGAGGCCGAGCGCGGTGTTGTTCATCGCGACCGAGATGCTCGCCGACAGCATGGCGGCCTTCTCGGCCGGGTTGACGGCGGCGACGGCGGCAAACGCGTTGATCAGGCCGATCACGGTGCCGAGCAGGCCCATCAGCATGCCGATGTTGGCCAGCGTCGCGAGGTAGTGCGTGCGCTTCTCGAGGCGCGGGATCACCTCGATCAGGCTTTCTTCCATCGCCTTTTCGATGTCTTCGCGGCGGTGCGCGGTGGAGATGCGCGACATGCCGTAGCGCATGATCGTCGACAGCGCCGAGTCGGTCTTCTCGGCGATCTCCATGGCCTTGCGGAAGTTGCCGCCCTGGATGAGGGGCGCCAACTCGGCCCACAGGCGGCGATTGCCGCGCGAAACGCGGTGCAGGTAGATGAAGCGCTCGACGGCGAAGCCGAGGCCGACCGCGAATACAGCGGCGATCGGGTAGAGGAAGACTCCGCCCTGCTTGAAGAAGTTCACGATCATGTCGAAGGTATTCATGGCTCTTTGGCTCCGGGAAGCGAACGGTCCGTACTTTGCGACGTCAGGTCGCGGAAATATGTGATCTCGCGCCGGAATTCGTCACGATCCAGCGGCGCAAGGACTTCGTCGATCAGGCTGCCCATCGGCCGGTCGGGTCCGGCCGGCGGTTCGGCGGCCTTCCACGGCACGATGCTCATGACCTTGGGCAGCTCGCGGTTGCCGGTGATGGCAGTGGCGTCGAGCTGCAGGCGGTCGACGGCCTTCTCGGACGCAGCGCCCTTCGGCGCCGGATCCGCGGCCTGGACCAGGGCAACTGGAGTACCTGCCAGCAGCACGAGCGCGAAACCGGAGTGGAGAATGGCCTTCACGGCGTGGCCTCCGCGGTGCGTGTAACGGCGGCGATGCGCGCCTTGAGTTCAGCGACCCACGCGGCGACCTGCGTGTCGGCACCCTGGGTCAGCAGTTGATAGCGCTCGAAATGCGGCAGCGCGGCCGACGGATCGTCAAGGTACAGGTCGTGCAGTATCGCGAGGTTGCGCTCGGCGTCCGCGTAGTTCGGATCGAGCGTGAGCGCGCGCTCGTACGCCGCCTTGGCGTCGGCGAACCGCCCTGCCTGGCGCAGCTGCACGCCCCGCTGGTTCTGCGCGGCCGGATCGGCCTCCGGCGGCAGTGGCGGCACGGTGGCCGGAGCATCCGCCACCTCCGCGCGCGCGTAGCGTCCCGGCTTCAGCTGCGCGAGTTCGGCGTAGCTCCGCTGCACCCACTCGTCGTACACACCCTGCGCCGCCAGGCGCGCGTTGCGCTCGTGGATGCCGATCGCCTTCTCCTCGAACGGGAACGCCTGCTCCTCGAGCAGCACGTCGTATTGCTCGAGTTCCTCCGCATCGAGGCCATTGGGCCGGTCTGACTCGAGCAGCGCGCGGCCGAGGTGGCGGTAGAGGTCCGCCATCGCGAACGCGGACGCAGTCGTGACCTGCGCCACGCCATACTCCTCGGCGCGGCCATAGGCGCCGAGCGCGGCTTCGAGCGCCTTGCGCTTGGCGGCGAACGATGTCTCGAGCGGCAGGGCCAGCCGGATGGTACGGGCCGCAGCGTCGAGCGGACGCGCGAGTTCCAGCGCCGCAGTTGCGGCCAGGTACTTCGTGCGGTCCGTGCGCGCGCTGCCCGCGCCACGATCCGCGACGATGATGTCCTCGAGCCAGCGCTTGCGGCCCTCGATGTCGTTGGCGTCACGCGCAAGGTCGGCGAGCGTCTGTCGTGCATCGAGCGCAGGCCCCACCGGCGCCGGGTACCGCTTCACATATTCGGCGTAGACGCGGCTCGCAGACGCCGGGTCACCCGCAGCGACCTGCAACTCCGCCGCTTGCCACAGCGCGGTTCGGCGTACTTCCGGATCTTCAGTCTCGCGGGCCGCGACGCGTTCGAACTCGGTGGCGGCCCTGGCCTGCTGCCCGGACTCGACGTAGGCCACCGCGAGCTTGCGATCCACGTCCGCCGCCAGCTCATGCTGCGGGTAGGAGCGGCGGAAGCCTTCCAGCACCACGGCGGCCTCTGTCCACTGCCTGGTCTGCAGCAACAGCGCCGCGGCATCGAATTCAGCCTTGGCACGAATCGGCGAGGCTGGCGCGACGATGGCTACGCGCAGGAAATCCTGCACGGCGCCCGCGGTGTCGCCGGCCTCCCGCCGAACCTCGGCCTGGCGGTAGACGGCCGCTGCCCGGCGCTCCACTGCTTCCGCATGCTGCGGCTGGCTGGCAGGAGTGCGTGCGAGGATCTCGCCGTAGGCGCGCTCGGCCTCGGCGAAGCGGGACGAGTCGAAGTACGTGTGCGCGAGCACGGTCCAGGCCACGAGCTGCTGGCCAGCGTCGGCGCGCGCTCCGAGCGCAAGCACGCCCTGCGCGACGGCTTCCGCCCGCTCCCGGTCGCCGAGGTCAAACAGCTGCTTGGTCGTGCGCGTGAGCACGGCGGGCGTCTCCACGTGTTCCGGGAACGTGCTGGCGAACCGCAGCGAGGACTCGATGGCCCGCTGGCGCAGCGCCGGGCGCTCGGCCTCGGGCAGCGTCGGTTCGGCCTTGTCGAGCGCGACCAGTGCCGCGTAGCCGGCGCGGCCGGCTTCTGGCGCATTCTGATAGTTGTAAGCGGCCTTCTCGTATTCGTCGGCCGCCTCGGCGTACCGCAGGCCTTCGAGCAGGAGATCGGCGAGCAGCAGCCGCGTGGCCGGCGCTTCTGCCGTTGCGTCGAAACCGTCGAGGTAATCGCGGTACCAGCGCACGGCCGCGTCGCGATCCGCGTCGCCGCCCTGCTTCTGCGCGAGTGCGTGATGATGGCGCGCGAGATCGAGCAGGTTCGCCTGCACCGCGGCGCTGACGCGCGGGTCGATGTTCGCGCCGTGCTGCGCCCAGTACGCGCTGCGGGGACCGTAGAGTTCGACCAGTTCCTGCTTCGACTCGAGCACGAGCCCCGTGAAGCCCGCCTTGCCATAGGCCTCGGTGGCCTTGCCGAGCAGGAACGGCGCCTCCGGATCGAGCGGCTGGCGCCGCGCGAAGGAACGGTAAACCTCCGCTCCGTCCTGGAAGCGTTCCTTCTCGACGTAGAGGTCGCCAAGCGCGCGATACAGACGCGACTCGTAAGGCGCCGGTCCTCGCTGCGACAGCGCTGCCTGCAACGATGCCGCGCCTTCGTCTGCGGCGAACATCAGGCTCAGGGCGCGCAGCGTGTCGTCGGCAAGTTCCTGCTCGGGACGCGTGATCTGCGCCGCGTCGCGCAACCGGTCGTCCTGCACGAGCAGCCTATCCAGCAGGGCCAGGAAGTCGCGGCTGCTCGCCGCATTGTCGCTCAGCTTGAACCGCGCCCAGCCGCGCTTGTACAGGGCCTGTTCGTAGAACGGGCTCGCGGGACCCATGGCGAGCACTGCGCCGTAGGCCTGCCCTGCATCGGCATAGCGCTGCGCACTGAAGTAGACCTCGCCACGGCGGAACTGCGCTTCGTCGGCGTGCGCTCCCTGCGGGTAGTGCTGCACCAGTTCATCGAGGGCTGCCATCGCGGCGTCGGGATCGCCTGCCACTTCGGACGCGCGGGCAAGCTGGTACAGCGCCGCATCGCGCGCTGCGTAGTCGGGATGATCGCGCAGCAGCTCCTGGTATGCCGCGACGGCTTCGCGGGCCCTGGCCTGAGCTGCCGGGTCAGTCACGTCGCCGGTGCCGCTCAGCGCGGCCGCCTGTTCGAGGCGCAGGTCACCGAGCCGCCGCAGCGCCTGTGCCTTCAGCGCGGGATCCGCACCGTCGATACGCAGGAAGGCTTCGTAGCTGTTCGCGGCGTCGTCCGGCTCGGCCTGCACCGGCAGCGAGCGATCGACGGGGGCGCTGCGGCCCGCCAGCGACCCGAGCGTCGGTTCAGCTTTCCGGCGCGCGCTCTCGGCCGTGCCAGCCCAGCCGGCGACAAGCACGCTGGCGACGGCGAGCCAGAGATGGCGTGAGGCGCTCATCGGCCACCCCCAGCCGTTGCGCCGTCATACAAGGAGGCGAGCGCGAACTGCGCCTGCGTGGAGTAACTGCCGAGGCGCTTCTGCTGCGCCTGCAGTTCCGTGACCGCCAGGTCCGCGAGCGCGCGCTCCTGCGCCAGGGCCGTGTTGTCGATCAGCGGCGCGATGCGCGCGACGCGATCGGCCAGTTCGTTGACCCGGCCCGCGAAGCCAAGCGTGTCCCGCGGAATGAGATCGCCCGCCTCGGCGATCGCGGCGAGACGCGTGCCGGCCTCGGCCAGCGCCGCACGTGTCTCTCGCAGGTCGCGACGAGTCTGCGTGGCGCGCAACTTGTACGCACGATCGAGCTCCCACGACAGCGCGCCACGCAGCAGGCGCGCGCGCTCGGTGAACTCGTCACGCTGGGGTCCGGGTGGCATCGCGGCCAGCGTCGCATCGATGCGCGCAAGCGCCTCCCACTGCGCCCGCTCCTGCGGTGAGGCAAGCGCGGCGACGTCACGATTCGCTTCCACCTGCGCAAAGCGGTCGGCCAGCTCCTGCTGGCGCTGCGCCAGAGCATCGAGGTCCGTCCCCGACAGCATTTCCTGCCGGCGCGGCTCCCGCTCCGTCGCAGCGATCTCGCGCGCCTCGATCATTGCGCCGAAGGCCTCGAGCGAATCCGTCCAGCGCGAGAGGTTGGCCTGCATCAGGCGCAGGTCGCGGTAGTTCTTCAGGCCTTCCTGGAATTCGTGCGAAGCCAGCAGGTGATAGAGGTAACGGGTGTGCGGCGCGTCGGGCAGCTGCTCGAGCTGCCAGAACCAGCCCGGACGATCGCCCTGCGGGACCGTGGCCAGGATCGAGTCGAGAAAGCCGCCCTGGCGGATCGCGGCAATCGACTCGTCGATGCGTCGCGACTCGCGCGCGTAGGCGTCGATCGCCGATCGATAGTGCTGCGACGCCTGCCCATTCGATGCCAGCTTGACGTAGGCATAGGGAACCGCGATCAGCGACTCCTGCACCGATGCGTCGAGGAGCCGCCGCTGCTGCAGTTCGAGCCAGGGCACCAGCGCACGGTCCGGGTGATTGGCGTTTGCTTCCGCCCAGCCCAGCGCCAGCAGCGCCTTGTTGGTGAACGGACCGTCGAGACGTACCCGGCTCAGCACAACCGCAGGATCGTCGCCACCCTGCTGCTGCAGCAGCGCGAATCCCAGTGCCAGATTCGCGCGGTCACGCAGCGAGGCCTGCTCTTCGTTGACTGGCTGCAGCGTGCCGACCTGATCGAGGAACTGGCGGCCACGTGCCGTGTCACCCGCGCGCACCAGCGCGACGCCGAGATTGAAGCGTGCGTAGTTGGACCAGCCGCCGGTGTCGCTCCAGCTTTCCAGGCGCTGCGCCGCCTCGCCGTAGCGCCCGAGGCTCATCAGCACGTTCGCTTCCAGCAGGCGGCGCTCGGGCTCCAGCTTGCCCGCCAACGGCTGCCCGATAAGCCCGAGATTGCGCAGCGCGGCTTCGTAGTAGCCACGCTGGTACCCGATCCGCGCGAGATAGAAGCGGGCACGGTCGCGCACGGAGGGCGCCACCGGACCCGCGAGCAGTCGATCGAAGATGCGCTCCGCCTCCGTGTGCAGGCCGAGCGAGAGGTAGAGGCCTCCCGACAGCAGTTCCGCCTCGGCAGCGTGGTTCTTCAGCCGGTTGAAATCGCGATTGGCCTCGAGCCGGACGATCGACTCGAAGTAGTCGTCCTGGAAGAAGTGAAACAGCACGTCGCCGTAGTCGAGATCACGGATCTTCGTGGGTGGCGGTGCGTCACGCGCCGGCTCGTCCGCGTGCGCCGTCCACGCGGCGGCTGCGCCGAGCACCATGACGATGCAGATGGCGTAGAGCCGGGTGGTGGAGGATCGCTGACGCATGGTGCGAACTTCGGGCGGCCAGTGGCCCGTCCTATTCCCACTGCCGCACGACGAACTCCGGCTGCAGCGACGCTTCGCGGTCGGTGATGCGGAGCTCGACGTACTTGGCGCCCACCGTCTTGTCGACCTTGAGCGTCGTGCCACGGCGATAGTCGCGGTCGTGCGGGCCCTTGCCGGTGAAGAACGCGACGATCTCGTGGCTCCCGGCCTTCAGGTTGCCGAGGTAGAGCTTCTGCACGCCGCCGCGATGCAGGGCCTGCACCTCGCGCTCGGTGTAGAGGTAGTTCGCCACTTCCTTGTCGTCGACCTTGAGCGTCACCGAGTCGAGCGCGAAGAACGTGCCCACGTTCATCGAGAGGAACACGGCGACCTGCGTGCTGGCCGGATAGAGCAGTTCCTCTTCCAGCTTGAAGAGGTCGCGATTGAGGTCGATCAGCTGCTTCTTCAGCGTCTGCACGTCCTGGTCGACGGTCTTGAGGCCCGTCGCGTCGCCCTCGGACGGCATCGCCGCGATCGGGGAAGCCAGCAGGGCAAGCACCGTGAGCAGTCGCGCAACGCGCAGCAGCGGATGGGGTTTCGGTTTCATACGGGCGGAGCTCCGTTAGTCCTGGCGCAGGCGTTCGAGTTGTGGCGTGAGTGCGGAAAGATCGGCGGGGGCACCGGACCATGACGCGCGAACGTGTCCCTCGGCGTCGAGCAGCAGCGTGAGCGGCAGCTTCGCGACGTCGTACGCGCGCGCCACGGACTGCTGCGCATCGACCAGCGTCGGGGTCCTGAGGTGCATCGAATCGGCGATCGCCGCTGAGCGGTCGGCGCCGTCGAGACTGACGCCGAGCACGGCCGTGCCGGAGCTCAGACCCAGCGCATCGAGCGCGGCGACCGACTCGCGGCAGGGCCCGCACCAGCTGGCCCAGAAATGCAGGACGACGGGTTCGCCGCGGTATTCCGACAGGCGCACGTTGCGGCCGTCGACGGCCTTCAACGCGAAATCAGGCGCGACGGAATCGAGCGCCGGGGGCGCGGCGAACGCGGGCGCGCCAGCGGCCACGGCGATCGCCGCGGCCATCCATGTGCGCCATTCCCCGCGCGGGGTGTCTGAACCGAATATCCTGCGTTGCACCTGGCAACCCCGCTGTCATGGGAACGTCCCGAAGACCGGTGGCTTTGCGTCCCCGCCTTTCGGCGGGTTTGCCTTTTTCAGTCGAACGCATCGTTGTCTGCGGCTCCCCAAGCTGTCAAATCAGGGGGCCGCGGGATGCCAGACACTTGCGGTGCGTCACATTTCGCGCCGGTCGGTCGCGCCAGATGGCTGCTGCGGGCTTTCCAGGCCGGCCGAATAGAAAATCCGGCCTTCGCGGTCGACGATGACCGCCTCGACGTCGCCGAGCTTGCGGATGAACTCCATGCCCCGCTCGACACCGAGGATGAAGACCGTCTTGGTCAGGCCGTCGGTGCGCGTCGCGTTGGCGCCGATGACCGTGACGCTGCGCACTGCATCCGGCGACTTGCCCGTGCCGGGCACGAGGATGTGGTGATACCGCTGGCCGTCTTCCTCGAAATAGCGCTCGTAGTCGCCGGACGTCGATATCGCCTCGTCCTGCAGCGGGATGCGTGCAACTACCGCACCCTGCTTGCGTGGATCGCGGATCCCGACCACCCAGGGCTTGCCGAGCCGGTCGCCGAGCAGCGCGGTGTCGCCGCCGGCGTTGACCATCGCGTGTTCGATGCCCATGCGCCGCAGGATCTCGATGCCGCGGTCGACCGCCCAGCCCTTCGCAATGCCGCCGAGGTCGATGCGCATGCCGGGTTTCAGGAAGCGGATCGTGCGCGCGACCGGGTCGACTTCGAGGTGCCGGTAATCGACGCCCGGCAGGGCGGCCTTGATCTGCTCGTCGGTCGGATGCCGGCGCGCGCGGTAGTCGTAGAGGTACCCGACGCTCGCGTAGGTGATGTCGAAGGCCCCGTCGCTGATGCGCGAGTACTCGAGTGACTTCATGACGACGTCGATGATGTCGGGGTCGACCTGCACGGGACGTTCGAAGGCGTGCGCATTGACCTGCGAGAGCTGGCTCGCCGGTTTGTACGTGCTCATGAGTTCATCGGTGCGGTGCATGTCGGCCATGACCGCATCGATGGCATTCACGGCAAGGACGGAGTCATCGCACCAGAGTTGCACGGCGATGCGCGTGCCCATGATGGCTTCTTCGCGCTCGAACCACGCGGCACGCGCGGCGGGAAGGCCGGCCAGCAGGTTCAAGGCCAGCAGCAGTAGCATCCGTCGCATCGTGAAACCTCAGGTTCCGGTCCGCAGCTGGGCCTCGTCGTGCAGGCGCAGCAGGTAGTCACGCACGATGCCAGTCGCTTCCGCCGGGGGCAACAGCCGTTCGGCGACGAGTTTCGCGGCGATGTCGCTCATCGATCGCCGGCCGTCGACCAGCGAGGCCACGTAGCTGCGCACCCGGAGGGCGAGCGCATGGTCTGCCACCTCGGGCAGCAGTGGAACCGGATGCCGCGGGTCCGCCAGCCACGACGGCATGGGGCGCAGCGGCAGTTCGGCCTCGTGTTGCTTGCAGACCGCGAACGTGACGACCTCCTCGACCCGCGCGTGCCGGCTTGCCGGCGACGCCAGGTACGGCTGGCGCGACGACTGCAGCCGGGGCGACTCGAAACCTGCACCCGCCACGATCTCCTGCACCTCCTCGGTCGAGTACGCCCGCTCGGGATCGGCCTGTTGAAAGAACAGCGTGCCGGTGCAGACCCAGTGCCCACCCGGTGCGAGCAGCGAATTCACGATCGCCGCGAGGCTTTCGAGTTCGGTATCGACCACGTCCACGAGCCACGGGGTCACGACCGTATCGAAGCTGCCCGGAGCAAACGGCGGTTGCTTCGCATCGCCGAACACGAGGTGCAATCCCGGCTCCGCCGGCGCCGGCGCGGTAAGCGTGCGCAGCAGGGCGTGGCTCGCGAGGTCGCGCGGCGCGATGGGGAACTCGTAGAGGTCGACGCGCTCAGCGGCGTACATCCGGCGCGCGACGGCCATCAGCAGCGGATTGATGTCGACCGCCACGGTCGCGGCGGGACGCAGGATCGCGTGCAGATCGTACGGGAGCCGCCCTGCCCCGCAGCCGAGCACGAGCAGTCGCTCCGGACGCACGCTGCCCAGCGCACGGCGGACGGCTGCCAGCGCCGCCTGGTTCTCTTCCTCGCCCCAGACCCAGTCGCGGTGCACGTTGGGGTAATAGCTCGCGAGCCCCTGCGCCGCCGCAACGACCGGCGCGAGCGCCGCATACGTGGCAGCAGCGGCCGGCTCGGCCTCGAGCGGCGCCAGCAGTGCCTGCAGCCGTCGCGCATGATCCGAACATGCCATTGCCAGCAGCTTGAGGCGGTTGCGGGTCGTGGGTCGCGTGACGTCCGGACGCAGTGCCGCGCGGTACAGCGCAGCCTGCCGCTTGAGGTGGGTGGTCATCGCGTGCAGCCGCCCGCGCCATTCCGCGAGTGCAAGATCGGGGGCCGGCAACAGCCACGGCATGCCGTCGACCAGCGGATAGCGCACGCCGCACGCGGAGCAACCCAGCGTGGAGTCGCCCTCGAGCACACCCGCGCAGCGCGGGCACCGCAATAACGGCAGGACTGCGCTCGAGATCGGTCCGTTCAAGGTCCTCCGGCTAGCCGATGCGGCCGCTCACGATCGGGTTGAAGGCGATCAGGCTGTCCTGCAGCGCTGCATTGCCAAGCCCGTTGCGCGGGAAGCGCGACGCGAACTGTCCTTGCTCACCGTGCAGGGCCATGTAATTCAGCACCACCGTCTCCACCAGCAGGTTGACGTTGCCCGCCGCCGGGCTCGACGCGGTCTCCACCGATGCATCCGAGCGGAAGTAACCGATCTGCTGGTGGCGCGCCGCGCCGCCCGTGCCCGTGGTGACCAGGTCCGGACGGCCACGGGGATTGTAGACCAGGAAGAACGACGCCGCGGTGGACTGGTTGTCGCTGGTCCACATGAACTTGCCCCGGCCGTCGGCGGTGTCGTCCACCTGGCCGCTGGCCGAGATCGAGCCGTCCGAGAACACGTAGAGCATCAGCGGCATGCCCCGGCGCGCCGCGTACTCGAGACAGGCGCCCATGCAGCGTCCCGCGCGCAGGTCGCGCAATTCGCCCGTGGAGCGCCCCTGCCCGTGATAATCGTACCCGCCGAGCGCGATCGTGCCGGCGCCGGCGTAGCCGGAGAGCACCATCTTCATGACTGCTGCGGTCTTGCGGAACTCGGCGTCGTTGTCGTACTCGGTGCGGCTGAAGATGCCGCCCGTGCCGACGATGTCCGGATCGAGGTCCGGGTTGAGGCTGCTCGGGTCGCCGTACTGGTCGACGACGTCAGCCGCCTTCACGTAGCCGCAGTTGACGAGTTCCTTGACGACCTCGTTGCGCGTGACGGTCGTCTGCTTGGGGTCGGCCCAGGGCTGCTTCGGGTCGACTTTCTGCAGCTTGCGGTCGCTGATGCGCTGGATGGCCTCCATGACCGCCACGGTGTCGTCGAGGCTCAACAGGCTTGCGAGCTGGCCCGTGTCGACCAGGCCGGTGACGTCGCTCGCGCGGTCGACCTTGGTCGGTCGCACCGACAGGTCGATCAGACCGGCCGGTGCCATCGAGTTGCCGCCGGAATCCGAGGCACGCGAACCGATCAGCGTCGCCAGCGCGCCATCCGCGCCCGCCTGGTGGATGCCGTACATCGGATTGTGCGGGTTGTTGCCGGTGTCGTTCTCGGAACGCGCCGCGATGACGGCGCCGTTGATCGACGCGGCCGTCGCCGGTGCGATGCGATCGAGGATGCCGCGCAGGAACGCGCTGTCGCTGTGGAACGCCAGGCCGAGCCGCGAATCGGTGAAGCTGGTACCGGTCGCCACGTTGGTCATGCTCGGCAGCATGTCGCCCGGCAGGCCGAGCTTGCCGTAGCCGGCCGTGCTGAGGAAGTCGAGCTGGCCGCCGGGCCCGCCGATCAGCACGTTCGACCCGACCATGTTCGCGCCGCCCGCGAGGTCGATGCAGATGAACGGGATCTTGCCCGCGCCCGCGACGTCGAGGCCGCAGCTGGCCTTGAGCGCGACCAGGTCGGGCGACAGCGCAGCCTGCGCCGCGCGCGGATCGGCGAACAGGCTGAAGACGGTGGGCGCGGCGATCGTCGCCAGGCCTGAGCTGAAGCCCTGCGCGAGGAAATCGCGCCGGGTGACTGGCCGCTTGTGCGTGCCTTCGTGACGGATCGGCTCGTCGAGGCCGAGCGCGCGAGGGGTCTTTCTTCGGATCAGCATGTGATGTTCCTCGTACTCGACGGCGTCAGTGCAGCAGCGTGGCGGCGCTGCCGAGCAGCGCGGCGCAACTTGCCTTGACCACGACTTCGGTGCGGTCAGCGCTGCAGGAACCACCGCAGCTCGACAGGCGCGTGATCAGGTTGTCGAGATCAGTGCGCACGCCCGCGGCATCCGGTTCGGTGGCGACGTTGGTGCGCAGCATTCGCCCGACCAGCGAGTCGAGCACGATCGCCCGGCCCGCGGGAGCGAACGCCGTGGACGGCGCCGCGCCGAAGTTGAAGCCCGGGAAGTACTGCGCGCGCGCTGTCGGATCTTCGACCAGTGCATCGCAGTACTGGATCGACAGCTGCGCGACCGCCACCGGGTGCGCGGACACGAACGTGTCGATCGTCTCCACGGTCGGCAGCGACTGCCTGATCGTCGCGTAGGTCGCAGCCACGCCCGGATCCTGCGGGCTCACGCCCGTGAGTTCGGCCATGGTCGCGTTGAGCTCGTCGAACACGCGCAGGCCCACGTCCGCGGTGCGCTGCACGTCCGGCGGCGGCGCCGGCGCCAGCGGCACCGGGTCGAGCCGCACGTTCTGGTGCGTCCCGAGCACGTCGAAGGTCAGGAAGAACTCGTCGGTGTCCGGACCCTTCTCCAGTGCGATGATGGTGCCGACGTTCGCCAGGGGCTGTCCGAGCGGCCCGTACTGCGAGTCCGTGATCGCCGTGTCCAGCGTACGGTACGCCTGGCCGACCGGGGCCTCCGCGCCGTTGATGCCGATGCGCAAGCCCGCCACCGGGATGGAGCCCGGCCTGGCGTTCGGGTCGAGGCTGATGAACGTCGGCTTGTCGAACAGGTAGCTGTACGAGTCGAACTGGCTCACTTCGAACAGCAGGTAGGCCTGCGGCACGTCCACGAGGTGGCTGATCGAGAACAGCAGGTAGAACTTCTCGCCGACGCCGGCCTGGAAGTTGGTCTGGATCTGGGTATCCGTCAGCACGCGGTTGTAGACCGCGACGAGGCGGAACACACCCTTGAACTGGCGGTCGCCCGAAACCTCGTTGCCGAGCACGAAGGCGAACGTGTCGTCCCAGTCCGAGATCGCGCCGGCGGGCGCGGGATCCGCGTCGCCGGTGAAGACGCCGTTGACGTAGATGCGCCGCCCGCGGATCGGGTCGTAGGTCGCGACCACGTGCTGCAGCGTCGCCTGCAGGTCCTCATCCGCCGCAGACGTCGTGAGCTTCGGGTCGCCGGCGGTGTTGGTGCCGGTGGCGCGGTTGTAGAAGTCGTAGCTGTAGAGCGTCTGGCCGAGCATGAAGTTGCGCGCGTTCGTGCCGCCCGAGTACGACACGATGCGGGAGTCTTCCTGCGCGACGTTGCCCGGCGCGACCCACGCTTCGATCGAGTATTCGCCGGTGGCCTTGATCAGGTCGCTGAGCTTCCGGCTCGCGGTGGTCGAGCCCTGCGCCTTGCCGTCGCGCACGTTGATGCCCCAGCCGCCGACCCAGCTGACGTCACCGGAAATGTTCAGGTTCAGCGCCGGCTCCACGCCGCTCGTGTCGTACGCGACCGAGCCGCGGCCCGTCTTGAATTCCCAGAGGCCGATGATGTTCGCCGTGTAGCGGTTGCCGCCGCTCGCGACGATGCCGTCCGGCAGGCGCAACGCCTTGGAAAAGACCAGCGAAGAATCCACCTGCGTGACAGGAACCTGGTCGGCGAACGCCTGGATCGCGGCCTCCATCTCGTTCGCGTTGGCCGCGCAGTCGCTCCAGCAGTTGTGGAATTCCGTGCGCAGCCGCAGCACCAGCCGCGACATTGCGGGCTGGTCGAGATTCATCTTCACCTTCGCGCCGGCATAGGCCTCGTCGACGTCGTGGGAGGCGAAGAACGGGGACTGCGCTGCCGCGGCGGTCGAGGTATGGCAGCGCGAGCAGTACTCCTCGAGCACCGGATGAACGGTGGCGGCGAACAACGCCGGCGATGCCGGGAAGCTCTTGCTGGCTCCCGGGTCCTTGATCACGGGCGCCTTGAGTGCGACGCCCTGCACGCCACCGCCGGCCGTCGCGCCGGCCCATGCCGAGATCCACGTGGTGAGGATGTCCGCGCAGGCATCGTTGCTCGCGAGCCAGCAGTTGTGACCCCCGGCCACCTTCTGCACCATGCGCGAGTCACGCGGCGAGGCGAGGTTGACGATCGTGTTCGCAGCCGCGTAGGCGAGATTCACGTCGTCCTGGCGCACGAACTGCGGCGCCTGGCCGCCAGAGACGTGGCACTGGCCGCAACGGTTGCCGGCCTTGAGGTTGTCCCAGACGTTGATCTTGAACGCCTGCACGTCGGCCGTGGCCGGTGCCGGCCCGGAATACGTCGGCGCGGAGCCGCCGGAGGTGATCGGGTTCTCGGTGGTCTTGGCGCCGCCGCCGCAGGCGCCCAGCGCAAGCCCGCACACTGCGACGGCGAGCGCGCGGATCGAGGTCAGTCGCGGGTTCGTGAGTTTCATGTGCTGTCCCTCAGTCGCCCATGCAGTAGGTGGCAGCCTCGGCGAAGACTCGCTTCAGCCGATAGCCGTTCGACCTGAAGCTGGCGGTCATCGCCTGCACCTGGGCCCGGTCCTGCGCGTCGCTCGGAGCGCGGAAACACACGTTCTTGAACACCTTCTGCACCTGGCACGAGGCGAACGCATCGCTGTGCGCAAGCTCGCGGCCCAGTGACTTGGCGCCGGTACCCTTGCCGGGCAGCGAACTGTCCCAGCCAAGCAGCGAGTTGCGCCCCTTGCGCCAGTAGTTGTCCCAGTTGTCGTCGGGCGTGGAGAAGCCCGGCGGGAACGTGTCCTTGTTGTTGAAGTACTTCGGCCGCACGACACCGGCCGTGTAGAGCATGCGTCCGGCGGTCTCGTCATAGTCGTAGTACGCGAACGCCTGCGCCATCGGGTCCATGCCCGAGTGGCAGGCGATGCAGTTGTTGAGGAACAGCCGGCTGTCACCGCCGGGGCTGCGGCTCACGTCCTGGCGGATGCGGTCCGGCGGCCGGGTCGGGTCCTGCACCTGCTCGAGGTCGGTGCACAGGTGGTTCATCAGCGTGAAGCGGAACATCGCGCGGTTGGTGCCGGCGACGAAGAAAGCCTGGGCGGCGGCACGCGAGGTCAGCACGCCTGCCGTCGCTTCGGCCGGGATGCCGTTGGCCGCCGACTGGGTCGTGGCGACCAGGTTGTCCTTCAGGCTCACGCCCTGCGCTTCCAGCGCCTCGTAATGGTCGTTGCCCGACGGCGAGTAACCCGGCACGCCGAGGCCGCTGCGGCCGACGTACAGGATGTCGTCATAGAGCACGCGGTCGAACGCGACGTCGTCGCGGACCATGCCGATCACCGTCGCCACGTAGTCGTTGAGCGGCGCGAACACCGTCTGGTCGCGATTGGTCCACGGTGTCGCGAAGTTCTTGAGCGTCACGTCGTAGAACGCGCGGTGCTGCATGGCCGTATCGGCAGCCTCCGTGGTGCGTCCGGCCGCGATGTCGTTCGCCATCGACGCGAGCACCGCTTCGGTCGGCGGCACGCCCGCCAACCGGTCGTGCATGCGCTTGGCTTGCGAGCGCGCATCGGCCTGCGCAGCGGCAGGCAGCAGCACGGCTCCCGCAAGGCAAACGCAGACGAATGCGCTGCGCCAGGCGCGTGCGAATCGTGTGCTCCGTTTCCAGTTGTGCGGCATCCGCCCCTCCGTATCGGCAATGGTTGACCGCCGTGGCGACGGAATCTGTGCCCTGTCGCGACCCGGCTCAAAACGCTGTTCGCGTTTATGCGATGCGACTCACACAACTGGTGCCCCAACGTCACCCTGGCCGGGGATTTGTGCGAGAAAACGGCCTCGCGGCGGCAACTCGCCCGGACTCGCCGTGAGGAAAGACTATGGCAGCACATTCAACCGTGGCCGGCGGACGCCGCCTGCAGCACTGGAAACTCGCGTCGCTGTTGCTGGCTGGCGCGGCGCTGGCTGCGTGCACGAGCAGCGACGGCGGCGGCGCGAGCCCGGGCGGCGGACAGTCGCCCGATCCGGTCGTCCTCGACTTTCCGATCGCCTACGTGAAGCGGCCGGTACCCGCCGCGACCGCGATGTCACCCGACGCGCGCGAGCTGCTGCCGTTCCAGCCGGGCTCGGACCTTTACCTGCGCGACCGCGCCGCCCCCTCCGCGGCCGAGCGCAACCTCACGGCGGAGATCACCAAGGGCCTGGGCGACGTTCGCGACGTCGAGCCGTCGTACGACGGGCGCAGGCTCGTGTTTGCCCTGCGTGAACCGGACATCGTCGGCGCGGCGCCCGAAGACCAGCCGACCTGGAACATCTGGGAGTACGACCTCGACCTGCAGCAGCTGCGCCGCGTGATCGCTTCGGATACGACTGCGGAGGACGGCCAGGACGTTGCGCCGCACTACCTGCCCGACGGCCGCATCATCTTCTCGTCGACCCGGCAACGGCAGTCCAAGGCCATTCTGCTCGACGAAGGCAAGCCGCAGTTCGAGGCACAGGACGAGAGCAACGACGAGCCTGCGTTCGTGCTCCACGTCATGAATGCGGATGGGTCGGGTCTGCACCAGGTTTCGTTCAACCAGAGTCACGACCTGGATCCGGCCGTGTTGCCGGATGGGCGCGTCGTCTTCAGCCGCTGGGACCACGCTCCCGGGCACGACGAGATCAGCCTGTACACGATGCGGCCCGACGGCAGCGACCTCCAGCTGCTGTACGGTGCGCGCAGCCACGACACCGGCACCGATGGCGAGGAAGTCCATTTCCTCGATCCGCGGCCGACGGCCAGCGGCAAGCTGCTGGTCCTGGCACAGCCCTTCCAGGCGCCGGACCTCGGCGGGCAGCTGCTCGAGGTGGACACGGCCAATTACGTCGAAATCGCGCAGCCGACGCTGCCGAACCGTGGCGTGCTCGCCGGGCCGGCGCAGGTCGCCGCCACGAGCAACGACGTGCGGACCGTCGACGGCCCGTCGCCAGGCGGGCGGTACAACTCGGCGTTTCCCCTGCTGGACGGTACCGGCCGGCTGCTGCTGACGTGGAGCCAGTGCCGCCTGCTGGAGCAGGGCACGGCAGCCACCGCGACGATCGTGCCGTGCACGCCCGACCGGCTGGCGGCAGGTGCGACGGTGACGGCCGCCCCGCTCTATGGCGTGTGGATCTACGACCCGGCGCAGCAGACCCAGCTGCCGGTTTCGGCCCCCGTCGAAGGCACCGTCTATTCCGACGTGGTCGCACTGCAGCCGCGCACCCTGCCGCCGGTGCTGCTCGATCGCGTCGCGGGCGTGGACTACGACGCCGAACTCGCGGCGGAAGGCGTCGGCATCATCGACGTCCGCAGCGTCTATGACATCACCGGCACGGACATTGCGGAGGGTGGCATAGCAGTGCTGCGCGATCCAGCCGTGACGCTGGCGTCGGCGCGGCCTGCGCGCTTCGTGCGCATCGAAAAGCCGGTCAGCATGCCGGACGACGACGTCCGGGATTTCGACCGCAGCGCCTTCGGCGTCACGAGCGCCTTTGGCATGCGCGAGATCCTGGGCTACGCCCCGGTCGAGCCGGACGGCTCGGTGCGCGTCAAGGTGCCCGCGGATGTCGCCTTCGCCCTGACCGTGCTCGACGTCAACGGTCGCCGCATCAGCGCGCGGCATGACAACTGGCTGCAGGTGCGCGCGGGCCAGGAGCTGAAGTGCAACGGGTGCCATGCGCCTGTCGGCGACGACTCGCACGGCCGCGACAACCTGTTCGCGCCTGCGAATGCCGGCGCGACGGGCACCGGTGTGCCCTTCCCCAACACCAATCCGGCCTACTTCGCCGATTTCGGCGAAACGATGGCGCAGGTTCGCGCGCGCATCAGTTGCCAGACCAACTGCGCCGACCTGCTGCCCGCCACGGCCATCCGCTACGAAGACGTGTGGACCGACCCCGTCGCCGCCGGTCGCGCGCCGGATGCAGCGTTCGCTTACGACTACCTCGACCTCGAGACCCCGGCGCCCACGTCGGCGGACTGCGTGACTGCATGGCGTGCGGGTTGCCGGATCACGATCCATTACGAGCGCCACATTCATCCGTTGTGGAGCAAGCCGCGCGTGACGCTCGCCGCCGACGGCACGGTGCTGCGGGACGACACCTGCGTCGCGTGCCATTCGGCGCGCGCCGCCGACGCGACGACCCGCGTGCCGGCCGCGCAACTCGAACTGACCGACGGGCCGTCGGCCGACGTGCCCACGCAGTTCCACGCCTACCGTGAATTGCTGGCCACGGACGCGGAGCAGGAGGTCGTCAACGGGGCGCTGCAGGATCGGCTCGTGCAGACGGGCATCGATCCGGTGACCGGGCTGCCGCAGTTCTCGACCGTGCCCGTGGCGCCGTCCCTGAGCGCGGGCAGCGCCAGCGGTTCTGTGAGGTTCTTCTCACTATTCGCCCCCGGCGGCACTCACGCAGGCCGATTGAATCCCGCGGAGTTGAAGCTCGTCTCGGAATGGACCGACATCGGTGCCCAATACTTCAACGACCCGTTCCTGGCGCCGCTGAATTGAACCGACTCGTCCTTCGACCACTGCTCGCCTGCTGCCTCGCGCTCTTCGGTGCGAGCCACGCGGCGGATGCGCGCGCCGCGAAGAAGCCGCCGACGGTGGTCGTGCAGGACGCCTACGCTGACATGCGCAGCGGCCCCGGCCGCGGCTTTCCAGCCACGTATTCCGTGGAGCGCGACGCCTCGATCCAGCTGCTGCGCCAGCGCACCGACTGGATCAAGGTGCGCACCGCCAATGGCCGCGAGGGCTGGGTGCACCGCTCCCAGCTCGAGCGCACGCTGACTCCGGGCGGCGCCGAGGTGCGCCTGGCCGGGCCGGTTCCGGCAGCCCGCACCGAACACCGTTGGGAAGTCGGTCTCGCGACCGGTGACTTCGGCGGCGCGAACGTCATCGCGGTGAACGGGGCGTACGCGCTGACACCGAACCTTCTGGCCCGCGCCGACGTGAATCACCTGCTCGGCAGCTTCTCGGACGGCTGGCTCGGCACCGCCGGCATCGCCCACGTCTTCATGCCGTCGTGGCGCGTTTCGCCGTTCGCCGGCATCGGCGGCGGCGTGCTCAGCATCTCGCCCAAGGCGACCCTGGTGCAGACCGAAGACCGCACCGACTCGACCGCCTACGCCGCGTTCGGCGTGCGGGGCTTCCTGACCAACCGCTTCCTGCTGCAGGCCGAGTACCGCGGCTACGTCGTGTTCACCAGTCGCGACGAGAACGAGGAGATAGACGAATGGACCGTGGGCTTCACGTACTTCTTCTGACGGCGCTGGCGACGGTCGCGTCGCTGCCGGGACCTGCCGCCGCGCAAGCGACCGGCGAGCCTGCGGCACTGCCGGCCCAGCAGCCGCAGGTCGTCGAGCCCGCCGTCAAGCGGCGAGACGTCGAGCCGGCCGCGATCGACACCGAGAACTTCGAAGCCGGAGCCTTCGTGGGCACGGTCAGCATCGAGGACTTCGGCTCCAGCCTGCTGTACGGCGCTCGCATCGCGTA
>JAOUGW010000211.1 GCA_029865465.1 Gammaproteobacteria bacterium | reverse complement strand
CGTCGAGCCGGTGCCATGCGCCACCCTCGCGCGAAGTTCGGGAGGAACATGTAATGCCCACTCCAGACGCTGGGAATCAAAGCTCTTTTTCATCGCACTGCCGGCGCGCGGCAGCCGTGCTGCTGGTCGCGGCGAGCCTGCTGCTCGTGGCGGGCTGCGGCGCGGACGTCGACCGGCAACCACAGACTGCGCGCCCGACGGAAGACACGCAGAAGGATTTCGACGACCTCGAGGTCCACTACAACGCGGTCCGGACGGACCAGCTCACGCCCGAAGTGGCCCGCGCCTACGGCATCGAACGCAGCCCGAGCCGGGTGCTGCTGAACGTCGCGATGCTCACGAAAACGCCTGGCGGCGCCGCCAAACCCGTCGATGGCGCGGTGTCGGCCTCCGCGCACAACCTGAACGGGCAGCTGAAGAGCCTCACGATGCGGCGCGTGCAGGAAGGACCAGCCGTGTATTTCATCGGCGAGGTCGGAATCAGCGGCGACGAGATCCTCGTGTTCGACATCGACGTCGAGCCGGTCACCGGCGGCGGCCGGCGGTCGGTCCAGTTCAAGCGCGAATTCTTCGGCGACTGATTCGCCGCAGCACTAAAAAAATCGGCAAAAAACGGTTTCGACGTATTAACAGGCCTAGTTTTCATGGTATTTTTCGCGTGCTGACAGACTAACCACGGGCCAGCAGCCCGCAGCACAACTAGGAGATACATCAAGATGGCAGCCAAGAAGAGCTCTGCTCCGACCAAGTCCGACATCCTCGCGCACGTCTCGAAGGACACGGGCCTGTCGAAGAAGCAGGTGGGCTCGGTTTTCGAATCGCTCAACACCGTGATCAAGAAGAGCCTGAAGAGCCACGGCATCTTCACGCTTCCGGGTCTCGCCAAGATGAAGGTCGTCAAGAAGCCCGCCACCAAGGCGCGCGAAGGTGTGAATCCCTTCACCGGCGAAAAGATGGTCTTCAAGGCCAAGCCGGCCAGCAAGAAGGTCCGCGTGATGCCGCTCAAGAACCTCAAGGGGTTCGTGAACTGAGCTCGGGCTGACCGCAGCGATTCTGCGCTGATGACGCCGGGGTGCTCACGCACCCCGGCGTTTTTTCTGGCGGTTTCACGGCCACCGCAGCGGGTTCTTCAGGCTCGGCGCAGGAAGGCGAGGACGCCCGCACGCAGTTCGCCGAGCTTGCCGTGGAAGAAGTGCTCGGCGCCCGCGATCACCGTCAACTCGGGTTCGGGCGCAAAGCTGCGCGCCCACGAACGCACGGCTTCGATGTCGACGAGTTCGTCCTGGTCGCCCTGCACGATCAGCCAGGGACAGTCCGGCCGGGGCATGGGTTCGGTGATGATGCGGCCGACCGGCGGCGCGATCGTCACGAGCTTGGCCGGTCGTGCACCGCGCGCCGCCGCCTGCAGTGCCGTGGCAGCGCCGAACGAGAATCCGCCGAGCCACAGCGCGTCGCAGTCGAAGTGCCGGCGCGTCCAGTCGATCACCGCGAGCGCATCCGCGACTTCACCGACACCCCGGTCGTGCCGGCCTTCGCTGGCGCCCACGCCGCGGAAATTGAAACGCACCGTCGTCGCCCCCGCCTCCTGCATCGCCCGGGCAACTGTGTGCACGACCTTGTTCTGCATGGTGCCGCCGAAGAGCGGATGCGGGTGGCAGACGACGCCGATGACCCGGCGGGTCGCCCCGGCTGGCAGCGGATCTTCGACGCGCGCCTCGATGGCGCCGGCCGGACCGGCAATCTGGACGGCCTGCGGCACGGGCGGGAGAAACGGTCCAGGGGTGGCAGTCGGGCCTGCAGACAACGGCGGCTTCCCAGCGGCAAACGATGGGCCGCAGTGTGCCAGAACGCTGCCGGTCCGCCGCCGGGCCATGGCAGAATCGCACGCCGGAAAGCCAGGGAGTGACCCGCAATGCACCTGTTGTCATCGAACTTCGTACACGGCCAGCGGATTCCCGCAGAGTTCGCATTCTGCGCGCCCGATCCGGTGCAGCACGTCCGCATGAGCCGCAACCGCAACCCGCACCTGCGCTGGACGGGCGTGCCCTCGACGGCAAGATCACTGGTCCTGCTGTGCGTCGACGTCGACGTGCCGACCCGTGCCGACGACGTGAACCAGGAGGGCCGCAGCGTGCCGGCCGACCTGCCGCGAACCAGTTTCTGGCACTGGGCGCTGGTCGACGTGCCGCCTTCGGTCAGCGAAATACCGGCCGGTTCCGCCTGTGACGGCGTGACTGTCCGCGGCAAGCGCGAGCCACGCGGGCCAAAGGGATCACGCCAGGGACTGAACGACTACACGCTCTGGTTTGCCGGCGACAAGGACATGGCAGGCCAGTACTTCGGCTACGACGGCCCGTGCCCGCCGTGGAACGACACGCTGCTGCATCACTACCACTTCACGCTGTATGCGATCGACCTCGCGCGCTGCCCGGTCGAGGGTGCGTTCACGGGTCAGCAGGTCAAGGACGCCATCGCCCGGCACGTGCTGGCCGAAGCCAGGCTCACCGGCACCTATTCGCTGAACCCCGCGGTGAAGTGACGCGGTTGGGACCTCAGCGCTGCGACTCGACCCCGAGCAGCTCGACGTCGAACACCAGGGTGGCGCCCGGCGCAATCACGCCACCGGCGCCGCGGTCGCCGTATGCCAGCGCCGACGGGATCACGAGCCGCCGCTGGCCACCGACCTTCATGCCGTTGACGCCCTGGTCCCAGCCGGCAATGACCTGCCGCTGGCCCAGGACGAAACTGAACGGCTGTCCGCTCTTGCGCGAGCTGTCGAACTCGGCGCCCTTTCTTTCAGGGCGCGCGTCGTCGTAGATCCACCCCGCGTAATGCACGGTAACGTTCGAACCAGGCGTCGCCGTGGCGCCCTGGCCGATGACCAGGTCCGTGACTTCGAGCGCAGCCACCTGGTCGACGGGCGCAACCGCCGGCACCGGCGTGCGGGCGCAACCCGCGAGCGCCGCGCAGGCCAGGACGACGACGGCAGCCGACAGGGCAGGTGCGAAAGAAATCCGGCGCATGCGTCAGTCCCTCTTCTTGAATTCGAGTGCAGCCGAGTTGACGCAGTAGCGCAACCCCGTGGGTTGCGGGCCGTCCTCGAACACATGGCCGAGGTGTGCGCCGCAGTTCGCGCAGGTGACCTCGGTCCGCACCATGCCGTGGCTGACGTCGCGGTGCGTCACGACACGGTCCCCCGCGAGCGGCAACCAGAACGACGGCCAGCCCGAGCCGGAGTCGTACTTCGTATCCGAAGCGAACAGCTCGGCATCGCACACGACGCACGTGTACACACCCCGGTCCTTGTGGTGCAGGTAGCGGCCGGTGAAGGCCCGTTCGGTGCCCTTGTTCTGGGTGACCTGGAACTGCTCGTCGCTCAGTCGTGCGCGCAGCTCGTCCTCGCCCGGTGGGCGCTTGTCGTTTGCAGTCATCGTAGGGGTCCCCGCGTCAGGGTGCAGCGAGCAGATCCGGCGGCCCGAGCAGCAGCAGCGCGCCGAGGCCCGCGACAAACGCCACGACGAGAGCCGCGGCGATGATCACCGACGGTGCCTGCACGCGGAAGACGTCCGTGAGGTCGTCCAGGTCGTCGAGCCACTTGAGCAGCAGTTCCATGAGATCGGGCCGGGGGACAGACTCTAATTGAAAAGACGGCGCTATGGCGAAGCCAACCGTCCTGCAGCACCATGCAGCCCGTGCCGCACGGCCGCGCGGGTGGTTACTTGCCCTTGTCGAAGGCACCGCGGGCCTTGTCGGCCCAGCTCTTGTAGCTCGCGATGCTGTAGAGGGACTTGCTGATCACGGCCTGCCGCGACGGCGGGGCTGCTTGCCGGACTCGGCCCAGCCAGTCGTTGTAGGCATCCCAACCGTCGGTGGCAGCACCAATCTTGGTAGCGCCACGACGTGGTCCGGCGTCGCGCGACTGCAACGGACGCTCCGGCGTACCCGGCTTGTCGCGCGTCAGCGCGGGACTGCCGCTGGGAGGATCCGGCTTGCGCTCAGACATTGCGGTAGTTCACTGGTGCCACGATGGGAGCACGGTACCGAAGCCGCCCGGGGAGCGCCCGGTACTGGGTCACAGTCTGCCCCCTCCGCCGCTGCGGCCAGCAGAGGCAAGGATCAGGCGACGATGCGATAGCAGGGCTGGTATTCGCCCGAGAGCTTCATGCGGCGCTGCCGCACGAATGACGCGAGCAGCGCATCGAGTGGCTGCAGCAGCTCGGGATCGCCATGCAGCTCGAACGGGCCATGCTCGTCGATCAGCCGCAGCCCGGCTTCCTTGACGTTACCGGCAACGATGCCCGAGAACGCGCGGCGCAATTCCGCCGCCAGCTGGTGCGGCGGTGTGTCGCGATGCAGCTTGAGCCCCGCCATGGCCGCGTGCGTGGGCTCGAATGGCTGCTGCATGTCGCGCGGAATGCGCAGCAGCCAGTTGAAGTTGTAGGCATCGCTCGCGCGGCGCCGGTATTCGCGCACGGCGCTCATCCCGCGCAGCATCTCGCGCGCCACTTCAGCCTGGTCGCCGACGATGACGCGGTAGCACTGGCGCACGCGCTCGCCGAGCGTGCTTACCAGGAAGGCGTCGATCTGGTGCCAGTATTCTTCGCTGCCGCGCGGGCCGGTGAACACCACCGGGTATGGCTGCTGCTCGTTCTCCGGGTCGAGCAGGATGCCGACGAGATAAAGGATTTCCTCGGCCGTGCCGGCACCGCCCGGGAACACTACGATGCCGTGGCCAATGCGGACGAACGCTTCGAGCCGCTTCTCGATGTCCGGCAGGATGGCGAGCTGGTTCACGATCGCGTTCGGCGGCTCGGCGGCGACGATACCCGGCTCGGTCAGGCCGATGTAGCGGCCCGACTGGATGCGTTGCTTGGCATGACCGATCGTCGCGCCCTTCATCGGGCCCTTCATGGCGCCCGGGCCGCAGCCGGTGCAGACGTTGAGCCCGCGCAGGCCGAGTTCGTAGCCCACGAGCTTGGTGTAGTCGTACTCGTCGCGGCCGATCGAGTGCCCGCCCCAGCACACGACGATGTCGGGCCGCACGCGTGGCTGCAGCAGGCCTGCATTGCGCAGCACGCGGTACACGGCGTTGGTGATCCCCGCAGATTCCCGCAGTTCGACGCTGCCGTGCTCGTAGACCTCACCGTGGATGTAGAGGATGTCGCGCAGCACCGCGAACAGGTGCTCCTGGATGCCGCGGATCATGCGGCCGTCCACGAACGCGGCGGCCGGCGCATTGTGCAGTTCGAGCTTGATGCCCCAGGCCTGCCGCACGATGTCGATGTCGAAATCGGCATAGCGGTCGAAGATCGCGCGGGCGTCGTCGGTCTCGCCCCCGCTGTTCAGGACGGCGAGCGAGCAGCGACGATACAGCGGGTAGAGGCCGCCGCGCGAGCTGTCGAGCAGCCGGTCGACCTCCATCTGCGACAGGTTCTCGAGGCTGCCGGTCGGCGTGACGCGCGCGTCGACGAGACTGTCGTCCTCGGTCGGGCCCGCGGCGATGGCGACCTCGGCCCGCTTCATCATCATTTCCGGATTTCGATCGGGATCCCGGGCGTCGTCCGCAGCCAGACGTCGACCATGTCGGCGTTGCTCATTGCGATGCAGCCATCGGTCCAGTCGCGCGTCGCGT
>JAOUGW010000210.1 GCA_029865465.1 Gammaproteobacteria bacterium | reverse complement strand
GGCCCTATCTGCGTGGCGCTCTGTGATGCGTCCAACGCCGGCGTGCCGATCGACCTGATCGTGCGCGGCTTCTGTTGCCTGCGGCCGGGCATCCCCGGCCTGACCGAGAACGTCCGCGTGCGCTCGATCATCGGGCGATTCCTCGAGCATGGCCGCGTGTTCCATTTCGCGAACGGCAGCGAGGATCCGCTCGAAGGCGACTTCCTGCTCGGCTCGGCGGACTGGATGGATCGTAACCTGTCCCGTCGCGTCGAAGCCGTCGCGCCGGTCGAAAACAGGCACCTCAAGGAGCGGCTCTGGGAAGTGCTGCAGGTGCAGCTGGCCGACCTGCGCAATGCCTGGATCATGCAGTCCGATGGCGGCTACGCGCAGTGCACGACCAACAATCGTGCGCCGAAGATCGCGCGCGAGGGCACGCACGTGACGCTGATGAAGCGCACGAAGCAGCGCGCGAGGCGCTGACCGCGGCCCCCGCTCCCGCACCGCGATCAGGGCGGCCAGGCCAGCAGCATGCCGCGTGCGAGTCCGGCGCCGATCACGGCGCCGGCCAGCACGTCCGTCGGGTAATGCAGGCCGAGCACCACGCGCGACGCTGCCACCAGCAGCGCGAACGGGACGAGCAGCGGAGCCAGTTCCGGCACGTGAGTCGTTGCGATCAGCGTGAAGCTGACGGCATGCAGGGTGTGGCCGGACGGGAAGCTGTACCGATCCAACGGGGCTGTGCCCAGCTGGATGCCTGTGCGCGAGATGAATGGGCGCTCGCGTACGAGCCGCTGCTTCAGTTGTCGGTACAGTGCCGTGCCGGCGAGTCCGGCAACCGCCATCTGGGTGGCCACGACGGCACCCTGCGGGCCGCTGAGCGGGAAGGCCAGCAGCAGCAGGTACCAGAAGACACCGTCGCCGAGCCGGCTGATGACGGCGAAGAACTGTCGCATGGGTGCGTGCCGTGAACTGCGGTTGATGCGCAGGCACAGCGAGTGCTCCGCGCTGTCGAAGCGGTGCCACAAGCCGGTCGCGGCAGGCGTTGCCATCGGATGCCTCCTGGTCTGGCACGGCATGGCCGCCGGCCTACTGCGCGCAGTCTGACGCGCCCGTGCGGCGGGGTGATGTCAATCGGATGAACGTGATGTCATCAGGCCGTCACGAGAGTGTCACAGGCGCCACGGAAGATTCATGCCTTTGAGCCTGTGCGCGGAGACCTGGCGCCCGCGCTAAGCAGTACCTGACGGAGAGCGGTGAAATGACGACCAACGGAAGCAGCTGGAACGCGATCATGCAGTACTCGTTCCTGCACGTGTTCGCCAACGATGGCCTCATCGATCGCGATGAGCTGCAGATGCTTGAGCGCCTCGCGCTGCAGGGCGGCCAGGTCGACGAGCGCGAGCGGGACGTGCTGGCGCGAGTCTTCGCCCGCATCAATCCGCAGACGGTCGACCCGTCCGTGCTGGACGAGATCAACCGCTTCAAGGCGCAGTTCAGCATTCCCTGAGCGCGGTGCGACCCCTGCCAGCGCGGGAAGCGCTGATCTCGACCCGTTCCTGCATCCCTCCCGGTAGACTGTGACAGTGGGGCGTGACCGCCGTGACGGCGGTAAATGCCCTGCGATCCCTCACCAGAACAGGAACATGCAGTGCTTACCAGGACCTCAATCAGCCGACCCGTCCGGAGCATGGCCGCCGCGACGATGCTTTACCTGCTCGGGGCCGTGTTGTTTGCCGGATGCGTCCAGGCAAAGACCACGGTCAAGGGCGCCTGGGAGAAAGGGGCGCCGCGCAAGCAGTCGTTCACCCGTGTGCTGGTTGTCGGCGTCACCCCGAACGTCAATCAGCGCTGTGCCTTCGAGTTCTTCATGACGTCGCAACTGAAGAGCGAGTCGGTCCAGGTGATCCGGAGCTGCGACGCGGTAGTGGAAAAGAACCCGCTGACGCTCGAGAGCATCGTGCAGGCGGTAGCGGCGGCTCAGGCCGACGCAGTACTGGCGACCAGCCTCGTTTCCGATGCAATCGTGGCGAAGGAAGGCGGCGGCAGGGACACGCGCGGCCACGCGTCGTACAAGGCCACGGACGCGGGATTCGCGACCGGGTACTACGGCGTCTATGGCGTACCGGTCATCTACGGTACGTTCGCGACCGCGCCTGCATTCACGGTTGCCGAGGGTGAAGCCCGGGTCGCCTCGAGGCTCTACCAGACGCGCGACAAGTCCCTGGTCTACACGCTGGACGTGCACGCGCGCAAACTCGAATCGACCGACGCGGCCCTGCACGACATTGCCGCCGCGATCGCCGACAAGCTGCGACGGGAACGGCTGACCCGATAGAGGGCCTTGCCGGCAGCGCAATCGTGGCTGGGGCTGCGCTCAGCGAACGGGTTGGCCTGCGAATTCGGCGATGCGGCGCGCGGCCTCATCGCAGTCAGCGCGGCTGGCAACGAGCGAAATTCTGATGCGGCCAAGCCCGGGATTCCCGGACTCCGTTTCGCGTGCGAGGTACCGGCCCGGCAGCACCGTCACGTGTTGCTGCGCGAACAGGCCGCGCGTGAAGGCCTCGTCGTCATCGACGCGCGGCCAGAGATAGAAGCCGCCCGCGGGCATCGCGATGTCCTGCTGCAGGGCAGTCGCGATCACGGGCGTGACGCGTGTGAACTTCTCGCGGTACAGGCGACGGTTTTCCACGACGTGCGTTTCGTCGTTCCAGGCCGGCAGGCTCGCGAGCTGGGTGTGCACTGGCACGGCGCAGCCGTGATAGGTGCGGTAGAGCCGGTAGCGCGCCAGGAACTGCGCGTCACCCGCGACGAACCCCGACCGCAGTCCCGGCACGCTCGAGCGCTTCGACAGGCTGTGGAACACGACGCAGCGTTCGAAGGTCGTGTTGCCAGCGCGAAACGCGGCTTGCAGCAGGCCCGTGGGCGGCGACGTCTCGTCGAAATACAGTTCCGAGTAGCACTCGTCCGACGCGATCACGAAGCCGTGGCGGGACGAGAGTTCGAGCGCGCGCCGGAGGTAGGCATCGGGCATCACGGCGCCGGTGGGGTTGCCGGGCGTGCAAAGGAAAAGAACCTGGCACCGGTTCCAGGTGGCCGCATCGACTGCGTCCAGGTCGGGCAGGTAGCCATTCGATTCCGTGCAGTCGAGAAACCGGGGTTCGGCACCGGCGAGCAGGGCCGCGCCCTCATAGATCTGATAGAACGGGTTCGGCATCAGTACGAGCGGCCGTGAGCCGCGCGCCGCGGATTCAGCATCGACCGCGGCCTGCACGAACGAAAACAGCGCCTCACGCGTGCCGTTGACGGGCAGCACCATGTCATCCGCGCGCATGGCCTGTGCGGGCAGGTCGAACCTGCGCTCGAGCCAGCGTGCGATCGCCTCGCGCAGTTGCGGCAGGCCGAGCGCCACCGGATAACTGCCAAGCGATTCGCCGAGTGCGCGCACCAGTGCTTCGGCTATGAAGGCCGGCGGAGCGTGCCTGGGTTCGCCGATGGACAGCGGGATCGGGCGCAGTGACGTCGGCGGCACGGCGCCCGCAAGCAGCGTTCGCAGTCGCTCGAACGGGTAGGGCTGCAGCAGGTCGAGGCGGGGGTTCAAGGCGATCGGCTCTCCGGCGTTCGACCAGGTCACGCCGGGCGCAGTACCTGGTCGCGCCGGTCGAGCGCTTGCCCGAGGCGTTCGCGCAATCGATCGCGGGCCGCTTGCGTCAATGGGCCGCCCTGTGCGTCGGTAATGTAGAACACGTCCTCCGCGCGCTCGCCGATGGTCATGATCTTGGCGGTGTTGACGTCGATCTGCTCGGCGAGGAACACCTTGCCGATCTCGGACAGCAGGCCGGGCCGGTCGCCGGCGATGATCTCGAGCACCGTGCGGTTCTGCAGCGGGTCTTCGGTGAAGGTGATCTGCGTCGGGGTGGTGAACATGCGCACCTGGCGGGGTGCGCGACGCGTCACGACCGGCAGGTCGGCTGCGGCGCTGAGCAGGACCCGGCGCAACTGCTGCTCGATCTGGTGGGCGCGTTGCCGGTCGGCGATCGGCAGGCCCGTATCCTCTAGCACCAGGTAGGTGTCGAGCCCCAGGCCGCCGTCGAGCGGCGTGATGCGCGCGTCGACGATGTTGAGTCCCATCTGGTCGAGCAGCGCGGTGGTACGGGCGAAGTTCTCCTGCCGATGCGGCCCGCAGGTGAGCACCGCGTTGCCGCCGCGTTCGACGGCCGTACGCACGGCCACGAGCAACGAGACGTCTTCGGGCTCGGTGTCGGCAAGCAGCGTCGTGTGCCACGCAACTTCGGCCGGGGCATAGCGCAGGAAGTAGATGTCGTTCATGCGCGACCAGATCGCCATGGCACGTTCCGGCTGCACGTGTTCTCGCGCCAGCAACTCGAGCGCCTTGGCCTTGGTCTCGGCCACGAGTTCGACACGATCGACCGGCGACTCGATGCCGCGGCGCAGGGCGCGGCGCACGCGCTCGTAGAAATCGTGGAACAGCGACGCCTTCCACGAATTCCAGAGCTTCGGGTTGGTGCCGCGCACGTCGGCGACGGTCAGCAGGTACAGGTAATCGAGGTGCGTCTGGTCGCCGACGGTCCGTGCGAAATCCTGGATGACCTTCGGATCGGAGATGTCCTTCTTCTGCGCCGTCACCGAGAACAGCAGGTGATTGCGGACGAGCCATGACACCAGCCGTGAGTCGTAACGCGTGAGTCCCTGCTCGAGACAGAATGCCTCGGCATCGACCGAGCCGAGGTCGGAGTGGTCGCCGCCGCGCCCCTTGGCGATGTCGTGAAACAGCGCGGCGAGGTACGCGAGCTCCGGCCGCTGCAGCGTGGCGAACAGGCGTGACATCTCGGGCAGCTCGTGCTCGAAACGCGGCAGCGCCATGCGACGCAGGTTGCGCAGCACGAAGAGGATGTGGGCGTCGACCGTGTAGGCGTGGAACAGGTCGTACTGCATGCGGCCGACGACGCGGCCGAACGCAGGAATGTAACGGCCGAGCACGCCGTAGAGGTTCATGCGGCGCAGTTCGTGCGTCACGCCCGCCGGTGCGCGCAGCAGTTCGAGGAACAGCCGGTGATGCCGTGGATTCTGCCGGAACTCCTCGTCGATCAGCCACAGGTGCCGGCCGAGCAGGCGGATGGTCGTGGCGCGCACGCCGCGCACTTCAGGGTTTTCCTGCATCAGCCGGAACAACTCGAGGATGGCCGAAGGGTTGCGGGTGAACGTGTCGTCGCTCGTCACTTCGAGGTAGTCGTTGCGGACCTGGAAGCGCGGGTTGAGCGGGACGATCGTGCTCTCGCCCTCGTTCAGGATCGCCTCGCGGAACAGCTGCAGCAGCATTTCGTTGAGCAGGCTGACGTCCATCACGGTGCGGTAGTACCGCTGCATGAACTGCTCGACCGCGAGCGTGTAGGTCGCGTCCTCGTAGCCGAACTGCTTCGCGATCCGAATCTGGTGATCGAACAGCAGCCGGTCTTCGCGCCGGCCCGTGATCGTGTGCAGCGCGAAGCGCACCTTCCAGAGGAACGCCTGCGCCTGCCGCAGCTTGCGCAACTCGGCGGCCGTGAGGAACCCGTGGCCGATCAGTTCATCGAGCGTCTCGGCGCCGAAATGGCGCTTGGCGACCCAGCCGATGGTCTGGATGTCGCGCAGGCCGCCCGCCGGGTTC
>JAOUGW010000209.1 GCA_029865465.1 Gammaproteobacteria bacterium | reverse complement strand
GTTCTGGGTCGCGACCGAGCTGATCGCACCCTGGATCTCGATGTCGCTGTCCGTGTACGAGTAGCTAAGGATCGCGCCGAAGCCGTCGAGCGCGTCGGCGAACAGGTCGAAAGGAATCGACGCCGCGAACTCCATGCCCCAGAGGTAGCCGCCGTTGCCGTTGACTGGCTGGGTGAAGCGGCCGGTGCACTGCTTGGTGACGCCCGGCGGGAACGCCGCGTCGGGGGTCGTCGCGCACAGTTCCGAGAAATCGTACCCGTCGGTCGTCTGGTTGTAGATATAGGTATCCAGGTCCTTGTAGAACGCGGCGGCCGACACGTAGCCCTTGTTCTCGGCGAAGTACTTCTCGTACGACACGTCGAATGCCCAGGCGCTCCACGGGTCCAGCCGCGGGTTGCCGCCACTGCCGCCCGGCTCGCCGGTGGCGAAGTTGTAACCGCTCTCTTCCGTTGCCTTCAGCTGGTCCATGCGCGCACGGGCCAGTTCCTGCGCGAAGCCGACGCGGATGGCCTGCGAGTCCGGCAGGATGAATGCGAGGTTGATCTGCGGCAGGACGTCGGTGTAGTCCTTGCCGTCCGAAACGCTGTAGACCGTGTTGCCTGCGCCCGTGTCGACACGGAACGAGTCGGAGCTCTGGTCCGTGTAGATCACCTGCACGCCGACGTTGCCCTTCAGCGTGACCGAGTCGGAGATGTCGTGGCTCAGGTCGCCGCGCAGGTAGGCGGTGGTGACCTTTTCCTCGACCGTCCAGAACTTGCCGGCAAGGTAGGAGAGCGTCTCCGGCGTCCCGTAGACGATCGGGTTGAAGTACTCGCGCAGCACGCCGTTCACGTTGAGCGCCAGCGCCTGGCCGGCATCCGCGTAGTTCAGGTTGGTGTTCCGCAGCAGGAACTGCGGGTCGACCTGGTAGGCCCCGCCGCCGATGGTGCTCAGGGGCGATTCCGGCGATTCCTTCTGCTTCGAGCGGTCGCTGTAGTTCGCGCCGAACGAAACGCCCTGGAACCACCACATGTCGGCCGTGCGCGTCGCATCCAGCCGGAACGAGGTCAGCTCGTCCTCGGTACGCGGCTTCTTGGTGTAACCGGAACCGTAGATCGTCGGGCCGACCAGGACCTGGGTCGGGTCGGTATAGTCACGCGTGAACGACAGCGACGGCATGTTGCTGTTACTGCGCAGCTGGAACGTTCCCGTGTCGTACTGGTTGCGCGGCGCGGAACCGTTCGCGGGCAGCAGCGCGTACTGCGCGTTGATTTCCGGCTGCAGCTGGTCGCGCGTGGCCTTCGAATAGGCGATGTCGGCAACCATCGACCACTCGTCGTTCAGCTGGAACTCGTTGCGCCAGCCGGTCGCGAAGATCTCGTCTTCCGTCGTGAACAGGAAGTTGCGGACGAGCGGCATCGCGCTGTTCAGCGTGCCGGCGACGATCGTGTCGGCCTTGACGGTGGTGTTGGAGTAGCCGAACACCGTGCCGTCCGGGAACGTACCGTCGCAACACGGCGCCGGATAACCACCGAGATTGACCTCGATGCTGCGCGCGTTGTCGGTCTGGTCCATCGTCGAGTAGTACAGGTCGATCACGCCGGTGTACATGTCGTTCGGCGCAAACTGCAGCGACGCCATCACGCCGTCGCGTTCCGTGGAACCCATGTCCGCGCGGACCTTCATGCCGTTCGTCACGTAGTTGCCGGCCGTGATGCCCGGGTTGTTGGTGCAATTGGCCGGGGAACCACCGCCGCAGCTGGCCGCGCCACCACTGCTGCCCGCCGCATTCCACGGCTCATACGTGCCGAAACCGCGCGTCGCCATCGGCGAGTCGAGGTGCGCGTAACCAAAGGCGAAGCCGAGCTTGCCGTCCATGAACTGGTCGATGTACGAGAAGCTCGCGCGATACCCGGTGTCGTCCGAGTCGGCGCCGAGGTTGTCGTTCGAGTTCATCTCACCGCGGATGTTCAGCGCGACGGCCTGCTTGCCGTAGTCGAGCGGGCGCACGGTGCGCAGGTCGATCGTGCCGGCGAGGCCCTGGCCGACGAGCTGTGCGTCCGGGGTCTTGTAGACGACGACCTGGCTGATCAGTTCCGACGGGTACTGGTCGAACTCGACGCTGCGGTTGTCGCCGGTGCTGACCTGCTCGCGGCCGTTCAGCAGCGCGGTGGTGAAGCCCGGGTCCGTGCCGCGGAGACTGATCGCCGAGGCGCGGCCTTCGGCGCGCTGCGACGTGAGGCCCGGCAGGCGCGAGATCGACTCGGCGATGCTGGTGTCCGGCAACTTGCCGATGTCTTCCGCCGAAATCGTTTCGACGATACTCATCGAGTCCTTCTTGACCGCGATCGCGCTTTCGATACCGGCGCGGATGCCGGTGACGACGATCTCTTCGAGTTGACCTTCGGCGGCCGGCGCCGTCTGCGCCTGCACCATGCCGGGCAAGCCCAGCGCAACGGCGATCGCGAGCGACAGCGCGGTGCGGCGGGTCGGATGAAGAATCGAGCTGAAACGATCTACGGCGCGCTGGTCGCCGGACTGCAGATGCTTGGCCACGGATAGCCCCCTGGTTAGAGATAAGGTGTAGTGCTCACCCAACAGCGGATGCTAGCCGCGCTGCAAAACTACATGCAATGGGCTGCAAACGTATTCATTGAATAAGGAATCGATGTTGCTGAAGTACAACACCCAAACTAGGCATTAATCCGGACGAGGTCACCGGTACGCGCGGAGTGGACGTCACTCAACAGCTCGCGAACGGGGTCGCGGCCGAAGATTTCGTCGATCGGGCAGGCCATCTTGCGCTGCCAGTTGGCGTGCTCTTCGTTGGTCCCGGGCACGTTGACCGGATCCGGCATGCCGATGAGATCCTCGGCCTGCAGGACCACCAGCGCGGATGCGGTGCGCGCGAGAAACACATGGATCGCGTGCGACAGGGCTTCGGTGTAGGCGTCCGGTGCGTCGGAGGCATCGTCCGGCTTCAAGCCCTCTGCCTCGAGCGCGGCCAGCAGCCCGTGCCGGTCACGAACGCGCTCGTCCGCCACCTGCTGGCGGGTCTCCTCGTTCGGATAGAGCGACAGGCGCTGGCGCAGGTCGATGTCGCAGCCGGACCAGTAGCCGCGCAGGGTCGGCAGGTCGTGCGTCGTGACCGTCGCGATCGCGCGGCGCGGATATTCGCCAGGCGCGATGAAGCTCCCGTCCGTGTTCTTCTCGAACAGCAGCACGCGATACGAGTACACCGCGCGGTCGTCCATCGCGCGTGACATCTCGGGCGGCACCGTGCCGAGGTCTTCGCCGACGACCAGGCAAGCATGCCGCTCGCTCTCGAGCGCCAGCACCGACAGCAGGTCGTCGAGGGGATAGTGGACGTAGCCGCCAGCGGTCGAGCCGAGGCCGAACGGAACCCACCACTGGCGGAACAGCGCCATCACGTGATCGAGCCGCAGCGCGCCGAAGTGCCGCATGTTCGCGGCGACGAGGTTGCGGAACGGGCGATACTGCTCCGCCACGAGCACGTTCGGATCCTGCGGCGGGATGCCCCAGTCCTGGCCCATGAGCGCGAGCGCATCGGGAGGTGCGCCGACGCCGGCGCCCTTGCGATAGAGCGCCTGGTCGGACCACGTCTCGGACCCGCTCGGGTTCACTCCCACGGCGTAATCGCCGTAGAGGCCGATCGGCATGCCGAGCTTGCGGCCGAGCGCCTGCGCCTCTCCCAGCTGTTCGTCGGCGAGCCACTGCAACCAGGCATGAAACTCGACCGACTCGGCGTGCGATTTCTCGAACGCCTGGACGCCGGGGTGCGTCGGGTCGCGCAGTTCCTCTGGCCACATCGGCCAGCCCCAGTAACGGTGGCCATCGATCGAACGCATGTGTTCGTCGATGGCGTCGTGCAGCGCATGGCGACGCAGCGATTCGCCGCGTTCAGCGCGGTAGGCCTGGAACTGCGCCGCGCGCAGCAAAGTCCGCGCTGACTGGTCGCGGCGAAAGTGAGCGTGCAGCAACTTCAGCACGCGCAGCTTCGCCTGCGTGACCCCGGGGTAGTCCACGCAGGGCGCCGCGCGCAGGCGCGCGAGCTCGGCCTGGAACTCGGCGGCATGTACCATGGCCTGTGCCTCGGCGCAGTGCGCGAACTCGGCGACACCCTCGATCGCGATGTAGAGCACGTTCAGGAAGAGCCGTGACGACGGGCTGTATGGGCTGAACTGCCACGGATTACCCGGGAACAACGCGTGCAGCGGGTTGAGGCCGACGAAGGCGCCGCCCTGCTCCGCACACGTGCGCACGACGGCGGCCAGGTCCGCGAAGTCGCCGATGCCCCAGTTGCGCCCGGAGCGCAGCGTATACAGCTGCACCGCCACGCCCCACAACCGCCCGCCATCGCGCAGGACCGCGGGTTCGTGACAGGAGAGCGGCGCCACGATGAGTGCGCAGGACTCGCTCGCAAGGCCGTCGAGCACGACGTGCAGCGTGTGATAGCCGTGCCGCAGGTCGCCGGGCAGCGGCAGCACGCGCCGGGTCTGCCAGCGGCCATCGACTTCACGTCGCTCCTGCTCGGGCAGGTCGGCAGCACGCGCGCGTCCCTGGACTTCGTCGCCGCCGTCGGTGGCGATGCGCCACGCGAGTTCCCGCTCGAGCGAATCGGCAGGAACCGCAACCGTCACGCCATTGCGGTGCGGATGCATGACCGCCACGGACGGCAACAGCGAACGCAGTCGTCCGGTTTCGCGCTCGTGCAATTCGCGTTCGATCGTCGCCGCATCGGACGTGGAGAGACCCATTGCCGCAAGGATCGCCGTCTTGGTTTCGCGGCTGATCTGCAGCAGCTCGCCGCGATAGTTGTGGTATGCGTCGCCGATGCCGCGCTGCCTGGCGAGTTGGTCGAGCAATGAATCGAGCATTCGATACCGTCCAGTTGGCGGTCGCGACGATGCCCTACGTCAGGGAACGCCGCAAGTGTGTTTATCCGATCAGAGGACCCGCGATTCCAGCAGCACCGTGCTGCGTGGCTGCAGCGCAAGCCGCGTTCCGGCCGCGAGACTGGTCATGACGCGCGGCGGGTGTTCGTGACTGGTGTCGAACAGCACGCCCCAGGTCGAGCCGTCGGGCCCGGCAGGCAAGGTCATCTGCGTCGGCTTGTCGTCGGCGTGAAAGACGACGAGCAGGTCGCCACTGCTGGTGCTGCGTGTCGCGGCACCGTTCAACAGCACGGCGATCGAAGCCAGGCTGGAATCGTTCCAGTCGGCTTCGGTCATCTCGCGCCCGGACGGGTGCAGCCACGTCACGTCCTTGGTGTCCGGGCCGCGCTGCGTACCCTTGAGGAACGTGTCGCGACGCAGCCAGAGGCGCGACTTGCGCAGGTCGACCAGGCGGCGCACGAACGCGATCAGTGCGGCGTTGCGCTCCGCGAGCGTCCAGTCGATCCAGTTGATCTCGTTGTCCTGGCAATAGGCGTTGTTGTTGCCGTGCTGCGTACGACCGAACTCGTCGCCTGCCATCAGCATGGGCACCCCCTGCGACAGGAACACCGTCGCCAGCAGGTTGCGGACCTGGCGGGCGCGGGTCGCGAGGATCGCCGGATCGTCGGTGGGCCCCTCCGCGCCGTAGTTGGCACTCAGGTTGTGCGCATGGCCATCCTGATTGCCTTCGAGGTTCGCCACGTTTTGCCGGTCG
>JAOUGW010000208.1 GCA_029865465.1 Gammaproteobacteria bacterium | reverse complement strand
CTGCGGCCGCCCCGTTTTTTTTTTTGCTCAGTCGCCAGATCGACTCGGCCCGTGCTGCGCGTTCGCGTAAAAGCAGACATCGCCGTACCTCCGGGTTCGGCCAGGAGCGGTCATTCCGTACAGGACGGCACTGGCGAGGCGTCACTCCCCGAGTTCCGTCGCACGCATCCGATATAGTGGGCCATGGACGATTGCAACATGGTTGGGGGGACTATGTGCCTGAGTGCGTGGTGGCGGAATTGTACGAGTGGCGGGGTGCGTCACGGTGTCCTGGCAGCGGCACTTGCGCTGCTGACTGCTTGCGGCAGTGGCAGGGAGCAGGCCGCCAGCGGTAAGTCGGGCGCCGAGAGTGACGTCCTGCACGTCTACAACTGGGCCGACTACATCGGTGAGTCCACGATCAAGGACTTCGAAACCAGGAGCGGCATCAAGGTCACCTACGACGTCTACGACTCGAATGAACTGCTCGCAACGAAGCTGTTGACGGGACACTCGGGTTACGACGTGGTCTTTCCATCAGGCGTCTACATCGGACGGGATTCCCCGGCCGGAGTGTTCCTCAAGCTGGACACGTCGCAGCTGCCGAACCTGGCAGACATGGACCCCGCGATCATGAAGTTCGCCGAGACGTACGATCCGGGCAATCAGCATGCGATCGTCTACCTGTGGGGAACGACCGGCATCGGCTACAACCCGGACATGGTCGAGAAAGCGCTGGGCACGCGCACGATCGACAGTTGGGCGGCGGTGTTCGACCCCGCAGTCGCTTCCAAACTTGCGGACTGCGGCATCGCCATCCTGGATTCCGCGGGCGATGTACTATCCGCTGCGAAGATCTATCTGGGCCGTGCGTTGAACAGCGAGGACCCAGCGGATCTGGCCGCTGCCAAGGAGGTCCTGATGGGAGTGCGCCCCTACGTCAGGTATTTCGATTCGTCCAAGTACGTCACCGATCTGGCGACAGGCGAAATCTGCGTTGCCGTGGGCTGGGTCAACGGTGTGCACCAGGCGCGGATGCGTGGCGCGCAGGTGGCGAC
Source organism: Gammaproteobacteria bacterium (assembly GCA_029865465.1). Classification (GTDB taxonomy): domain Bacteria; phylum Pseudomonadota; class Gammaproteobacteria; order Steroidobacterales; family Steroidobacteraceae; genus RPQJ01. The sequence goes on along the minus strand of JAOUGW010000208.1, from coordinate 4,617 downwards.
CCCTGTCGAGGTCGCCTACGCAATTCCCAAGGAAGGCGCCGCGATGTATTTCGATTTCATGGCCATTCCGGTCGATGCAGCGAATCCCGACAAGGCGCACACCTTCCTCAACTACCTGATGGAACCGAAGGTCATTGCGGCCGTCACCGATGTCGTCGGGCAGCCGAGCGGCAATGCTGCCGCCTTACCGTTCGTCGACGAGGCCATCCGGGGCGACCCCAACCTGTATCCCACGGCGGACGTCATGCAGCGGCTGCATACCTATGCGGCCTATTCAGAGGATTACATTCGACGAGTGAATCGCGCCTGGACGCAGATCCAAACCGGGCAGTGAGCGAAATCAAAGAAGAGTGGGTAGCAATGACCACGGACAGTCTGAAGGACACGGTCCACTACGCCTCCCTGCTGGACACGGCACGTCTGATCCAGTCGAAGGAACTGTCGCCCGTCGACCTGACGAACTGGATGCTCGACCGAATCGCCGCCGTCGACGGCAGGCTCAGGAGCTACGCCACGGTGACCACGGAGCGGGCACTCGCCGCCGCGCAGGATGCGGCACAGGAGATCGCACGCGGGCGCTATCGTGGACCTCTCCACGGCATGCCGATCGCCGTGAAGGACCTGTGCTTCACGAGGGGCATCCGGACCATGGGCGGGACGGCTGTCCTGCGAGACTTCGTGCCGACGCAGGATGGGACCGTCGTGGCGCGATTGGAGCGGGCGGGCGCCGTCCTGCTCGGCAAGCTGAACCTGACCGAAGGGGCCATGGCGGGCTATCACCGGGATTTCGCGGTGCCCGTCAATCCATGGAATGCGGACTGTTGGCCCGGCGGGTCCTCGAGCGGCTCGGGCGTCGCGACGGCGGCCGGGCTGTGCTTCGCGTCGATCGGCACCGACACCGGCGGATCGATTCGCTTCCCCGCCCTGGCGAACGGAACCGTGGGACTGAAACCGACCTACGGCCGCGTCAGCCGCCACGGCGTCCTGGCGCTGGCCGAATCCCTCGATCACGTGGGCCCGATGGCGCGCCGTGTGGCCGACGCCGCGGTGACGCTGCAGGCGATCGCCGGCTGGGACGAGCACGATGCGACGGCCCTGCGCGAACCGGTTCCCGACATGCTGGCCGCCCTGCGAGCAGGGGTGCATGGTCTGAGGCTCGGCATCGACCGACGGTTCTGCGCCGACGGCACGGATCCGCAGCTGCTTGCGGCGATCGAGGCTGCGCTCGCGACCTGGAGTCGTCTCGGCGCCGAGATCGTCAGCATCGAGATGCCCGCGGCAGCGGACGCGTTGATCGAGGCGTGGTTCACGATCTGCCTCGCCGAGGCCGCCAAGGCGCACGCTGCGACGTTTCCGTCACGTGCGACCGAGTACGGCGAGTACTTCCGCGAGTTCCTCGGCCTCGGCATGACGATCACCGCAGAGCAGTACCGGACCGCCGGTGAGGTAAGGCAACGGTTCAGCGAGCGGTTTCATGCGGTCCTGGCCGAAGTCGATGCCATGGTCTGCCCGGCGGGTGGTTGCACGTTCCCGGCTACGGCCGAGGCGCTGTATGGCGGCATGGCGGCGATCGCGCCCTATTTTGGCCTGGTGCAGATGCAGTTCACCGTCCCGGCCAACTTCGCGGGGACGCCGGCGCTCACGCTGCCGTGCGGAGTCGCTCCGTCCGGTACGCCTTACGCCCTGCAGTTGCTCGGCCGGCGTCTGTCCGAACCGATGCTCTGCCGCATCGGGCACGCGTATGAAGAGGCGACCGGCTGGCACGCCCGGCATCCATCGATTTAGTGGCCGCCGTCGCCCGCGGACGAGCCGCGAGATCGAGGAGGCCGCGGCGCGGGTGGCCGCGAGGCGCGGCCTGCTCAGGTGCCAACTCGACGTGCTGTTCTGGAACGCGGGCGGCGAGACCCGGTAGCGACGGGCTGCTGCTTCCGAGGACGGTGGGCCGAGGCGGCGGTGGAGGTTCGAGACACCGCCCTTCGATCAGAAATGACAGTTCGAACATTGACCGATCAACTGGACATCGTGCATTCACGGCAAGTCTGCTGGTGAACGTTGCATGTGATGGCTTTATTCAGTAGGGTCTTTCAAGTTCACAAGTCGACCGGGAGTCTCTTGCAGCGTCGTGAGGTTATCGTCGGGCTGGCGGGACTGGGGGCAACAGTGCTGGGCGCCGCCGTTGGTGCGAGCGTGCGCGGTCTGGACGACAAGAAGACTCAGTTTCTCACCACCGCCGACGGCCGCAGGCTGTGCTTCGCCGAATGGGGACGGGCCGACGGCGTGCCTGTCTTCGTGCTCCACGGCAGCCCCGGGAGCCGCCTCGGTGTCGCAGCGGAGACCGAGGCCGTAGTCACGGATCTCGGCGGCCGGCTCATCACATACGACCGACCTGGCTACGGTCAGTCGGACGGTCGCGGCCCGGCGACTCGCGTCGTGGACCACGTTGAGGATGTTCGAGCGATCGCCGACAGGCTCGGCATCGACGGCTTCTCGATCACCGGCAACTCAGGTGGCGCACCGCACGCGCTCGCCGTGGCGGCCCGGCTCCCGGATCGGGTCGTCAGGGTCTCCAACACCGGTGCCATTGCACCCCTCGACCTCATGGGGCTCGACGAGTGGCAGCGAAATCAGGACAGCGATACGCGCGAGTACACGGCGGCGGTCCGCGCAAGCCAGGCGGCGTGCGCCGCCTTGTTCGAACGCCTGGATGCCGAGATGCGGGCAGCTCTGGCCGACGACGACCCGATGCGAAGCGCGAAGCTCGAGCAGACGCGGCAGGGTGTCGCCGCCTGGGTGAACGACGAGCGGGCGCTGGAGTTCCCCTGGGGTTTCAGTGTCTCGGAGATTCGTGCACCCACCGTGATCTACGCGAATCCCAACGACACGGTCACACCACGCAACCACGCTGAGTGGCTGGTGGCCCACATCCAGTCGGCTGTCCTTGTCACGTCGGCGAATGCGCCCGGTCACGCCAAGATCGACGACACGTCGCGAGCCCGGCGGGCCGTCTACGCTTGGCTAATCAAGGGTGGCGAGCCGATCACGCCCTGAACTGAGTCGCGAGGCGGCCGGTAGCGACGCTGCCGCCAACGGTTTGGCGACCGCACCAGGGTGTCGTCCAAGCCGCACGACGAACTTCTGCTCAGGGTCGTTATTCCCTGTTGACCGTCTGCTCTGGGCGCGCGGCACGCACTAAACCGAGCTTCGCCAACACGGCATGGTGACGGCGCCATGGAAGTTGCTGGCCGTTTCGTGCGCCGTGTGAATTCTCGTTCTTTGACGAGAATTCACTCAGGCGCGGTCGATCAGGCGCTCGTTCGGGGTCTTCCCCGGGCGAGCGTGTCTGCCTTTCCGCTCGTCCGGGGAAGACCCCGAACGAACGCCCATACCAACCGTCCGTCCTGCGTCGATCCCTCCCGGTGAATATCTTCTTCGGGGACGGCGTCGCGCTCGAACGGTGGCGCGAGTGCGTCAGGCCGCGGCAGGCGCCGCGAACGGGCAGTAGTCCTCGCGCTCGACGAGACCGAGCACGAACGAGAGCTTGGCCATCCCCGAGATGATCGCCATCACCGTGCCGAGCTCGAGCAGGTCGGCATCGGAGAAGTGCTGCCGCAGTCGCGCATACAGCCCGGGTGACATGCGGCCCGCGGCGTTGGTGAGGGCAACTTCGCCGGCATAGGCGATGACGGCTTTCTCCGCATCGGTGAACGGACCGGACTCGAAGTCTTCCATCGCATCGACCTGCGCCTGCGTGATGCCTGCCTGCAGGGCACCCGGCACATTCTGCTTGTTGCACGTGCGGCAACCGTGCAGCAGCGAGAGCTTGAGCCGCGCCAGCTGCTTGTAGCGCTGGTCGACCTTGCCGCCGAAGAAGAGGCCCATGTAGAAGCGGTTCATCACGAAGTCGAGCATCTCGGGATTCGAGGCGAACACCTCGACGAAGGCGGGCTCGCCCGTCAGGCCATTGAGTGTGTCCCACGCCAGGTGGAACTGTTCAGGCAGCTGCGCGCGCGGCGTCCGGGTGAAAGGCGTGTCGGCCATGGTGCGTCTCCTGGCGTGTCGTGCCGACGTCAGCCGACGTCGAAGTAGTCGGGTCGTCCGCCGGGCCACTCGGTATCGCCCCAGGCGCTGTGGCCGCCGTCGACGACGAGGACTTCGCCCGTGACGAACTTGCCGGAGTCCGCGCCGACGTAAACGACCGCTTCGGCTATGTCGAGCACGTCGCCGAAGCGCTTCATCGGGTTGGTCAGCGCGAAACGCTCGGGCACGCCGTCCGGGTAGACATTGAGGCCCTCGGTCGCGATCGCGCCGGGCGCAACGCAGTTCACGCGGATGCCGAGCGGAGCCCATTCGGTCGCGACGGTCTTGCTGAGGTAGATCACGCCCGCACGCGCGGCACACGTGTGCGCGACCTGGGGCATGCCGCGCGCGATCGTTGCGACGATGTTCACGATATTGCCGGCCTGGCCACGATCGCGCCATTGGCGCGCAGCCGCCTGCATCATGTACCAGGTGCCGTTGAGGTTCGTGTCGATGACGGCGTTCCAGCCCTTGACGCTGAAGTCGATCGCCGCCTGGGGGAACTGGCCGCCGCTGTTGTTGACGAGGGCATCGAGCCGC
>JAOUGW010000021.1 GCA_029865465.1 Gammaproteobacteria bacterium | reverse complement strand
CTGGTCGTGGTACGCCTTGATGTCGAACCTCTCACCCGCGCGCCGCGCGGCCTCGGCGCGCATGTCCGAGTGCTCCTGGTAGCCGACGAAGTACGTCGACAGCTGTGCGGAAGTGAGTTGCGCGCGGACCCACTTGCCGGCGGCTTCACGCTCTTCCTGGAAGCCGGTGTCGACCATGAGCTTCATGGCTTCGTCCTGCGTCATGCCGTCGACGTGCATCGCCGAATCCATGATCGCGTTCGTGATCGAGCGCAGGTACCACTTGAGCCGCACCAGCTGCATCAGCGGGTCGCCGCCGCGAAAACCCTGCTCCTGCATCACGCGCTCGGCGTAGACCGCCCAGCCCTCGACGAACGGGCCCGAACCCAGCATCGCGCGCAGGACCGACGGATAGCGGTTCGAGTGCGCGAGCTGCAGGTAATGTCCCGGCATTGCTTCGTGGATGGTCAGGTTCGCGATCGAGCGCGTGTTGTATTCGCGCAGGAACGAATCGACCTGCGCGTCCGTCCATTCCGCCGGGATCGGCGACACGGCATAGAACGTGCGCTGGCCCTTGTCGAGCGGCCCCGGCGAGTCGCAGTACGCGACCGCTACGCCACGCTGGAACTCGGGCATCAGGATCACGTCGAGCGGCTCGTCCGGCACGGTCACGAAATTCCTCGCGCGCACGAACTCCGTCGTCTCGCGCAGCGTCTGCTTCACGAAATCGACGACACCATCGCGCGGCGCGCGTTCGGCACTCGCCAGGTCGAGCGCCGCCTTGATCGCGGCCTGCTGCTCGGCCGGCGTGGGAGTGACGGGAGCCGGCGGCGCGTCGGCGCGCCCTGCGAGCACCCTGCGCGACACCTCGTACATCTTCGCCCGCGTGGCGACGGCCTCGGCTTCGGCGCGACGCCGGATCTCGCTGCGGTTGAGCGGCGACATCAGGGCGAAGCCGAGTTTCTCGTCATACAACTCGCGGCCGATGCGGAAGTCGCCCTTCGCCTGCGGCACGAGCGTCTGCTCGAGCCATTGCTGGTGCGACTTCACCGCGGCGCGCGCAGCCGCAATCGCGCTTTCGAGCCGCGCGCGGTCGCCAGCCGGCAGCTGCGCGAGATTCGGCACGACGAATTCGTCGACCAGGCTCAGCACGCCCGGGTTCTGCTTGACCGCTGTCTCCGCGTGGATCGCCGGGACGCGCGCCAGCACGACGTTGGCGCGCATCTGCTCGAGCAGGCCGGGCAGTTTCTCGAGCCGGCTCGTCACCGCGGCGAGGCGCTGCGGTAGCGGCGCGAACTCGCGCGCGAGCAGGCCATACAGCGATTGTCCGGCGAGCTGCGTGTAGACCAGCGGATCCCACGACCAGTCGCGGTACCTTTCCTCGGACCACGCCGAGTAACGCAGCTGGTTCTCCAGCATCGCGGCGTCGACCTGGTTGGCGCGCGACAGCCTGGAGCGATCGATGCCCTGCAGATCACCGAGGACACCTCTCGTCCACGCGAGCGCGCGAGCGCGCCCCGCCGCACTCAGGTCGTCGAGTTCGCGGTCAAACCGGTGATCGCCGAGCTGCGTGGCCGACACCGGCGAATAGCGACCGAATTCGTCGATGTAGCGCTTGCTGAGCGCATCGAAGCGCGCGTCGGCACTGGTTCCGGCGGCGAGTGCGGCAGGCTGCGGCGCGACGCAGAGCGCCACCAGCATCAGTGCGGAGCAGGCGCGGACGAAGCTGGCAGGTCGGTGCATCGAAGACGACTCCGGGGGCGGACGCGCACGTCGCTGTCTGCGACGCAGACGCAGGAGGACGGCAGTCCGATTGTCGCGTGAAGTCGTGCCCCGATGCTACAGGCTGCCCACGCCCCGAGCGCGCATCAGCTATCCTGCCGCGCACCGATGAGCATCCAGTCTTCACGCCATCGCAGGTCCGGCCGCGCATGAAGCACGAGAGTCGTGCGCTGCTGCGCAACGCGGACTTCACGCGCTACATCCTCGCGCGATTCCTGGGCTCGCTGGCCGTGCAGATGCAGACTGTGGCCGTCGGCTGGCAGGTGTACGAGGTCACGCGCAGCCCGCTCGATCTCGGCCTGATAGGGCTGTCCCAGTTCCTGCCGTTCGTGCTGCTGATCCTGCCGGCGGGGCACTTCGCGGACACCCGCGACCGCCGCCGCATCATCACCGGTTGCTACGTGCTGCTGCTGCTCTGCGCGCTGCTGTTGCTCGCCTGCGCATGGCGCGGCCTGCACACCGCGTGGCCCGTGTTCGGGATCATGACGCTGTTCGGCGTCGCCCGCGCTTTTGCGATGCCGGCGAGCCAGGCCCTGTTGCCGAACCTCGTCGAGCGCGAACATTTCGGCGCCGCGGTCGCGTTCAATTCCTCGCTGTGGCAGGTCTCGACGATCGTGGGCCCCGCGCTCGGCGGCTTGTTGTATCTCGCGGGTGCCACCACCGTCTACGCAACCGTGGCGACCTTGCTCGCCGTGTCGCTGGTGATGCTCGCGACGCTGCGTCGGGGGGGCGAGGCTGGCGCGGCTGCCAGCACCGCGCCGCTGGATCGCAATGCGCTCCTCGAAGGGCTGCGCTTCGTGCGCGGCCATCGTCCCGTGCTCGGCGCGATTTCACTCGACCTGTTTGCCGTGCTGTTCGGCGGTGCCACGGCACTGCTGCCCGTGTATGCCGCGGACGTGCTCCACGTCGGCCCGAGCGGGCTCGGCTGGTTGCGCGCAGCACCGGGTGTGGGCGCCGCGTTGACCGGGGTCGTGCTCGGCGTGCTGCCCGTGACCCGGCGTGTCGGCCACTGGATGTTCGGCGGCGTGATCGTCTTCGGGCTGGCAACGCTCGCGTTCGGCGTCTCGACGAGTTTCTGGATTTCCATCGCCGTGCTCACGGTGCTCGGTGCCGGCGACATGGTGAGCGTCTACATCCGCCACCTGCTCGTGCAGCTCGAGACGCCTGACGACATCCGCGGCCGCGTCAGCGCGGTGAACTCGGTGTTCATCGGCGCGTCGAACGAACTCGGTGAATTCGAGTCCGGGCTCGTGGCCGCGTGGCTCGGCGCGGTGCCGGCGGTCGTCATCGGCGGCTGCGCGACGGTGTTCGTTGCGCTCGCGTGGACCCGCCTCTTCCCCGAGTTGTGGCGCATGGACCGGTTCCCAGACCGGGCGTGACAACTGTATATTCATACAGTACTCTTGATGCATGCGGCGGGCTGACCGGCATCAGGTGCAGAAAGGCCGCGGCGCGGTCTCGAACCCGGCCGGTCGCTTCGAGTCGACCACGCTCACGCCGGAGGATGACGGCTGGGGGAGCCTCGATGTGCCCCTGTCGAACCCGGCGACGACGCTGATTGCCGAGTTCCCCAGGCGCGCGATCACCACCAATCGTTCGCCGGACGTCCCTTTCGACCAGTCGCTGAACCCTTACCAGGGGTGTGAGCACGGCTGCATCTACTGTTTCGCACGGCCAGCGCACGCGTACCTCAACCTCAGCCCCGGACTCGACTTCGAGACGCGCATTTTCCATAAGCCCGGTCTTGCGGCGCTGCTGCGGCAGGAGATCTCCTCGCCGCGTTACGTCTGCAAGGTGCTGCACGTCGGCGGCAACACCGATCCTTACCAGCCGGCCGAGCGCAAGCTGCGCTCCACGCGCGCAGTACTCGAGTTGCTGCTCGAGCGGCGGCATCCGTTGTCGATCATCACCAAGGGCGCGCTGATCCTGCGCGACCTCGACCTGCTGCGCGCGCTGGCCGAGCGCAGGCTCGTCGCGGTCTTCATCAGCATCACGAGCCTCGACGAACAGCTCAAGCGGACGCTGGAGCCGCGGGCCGCGTCGCCCCAGGCGCGGTTGCGCGTAGTGCGGGAACTAGCGGCGGCCGGCGTGCCCGTCGGCGTGATGATGGCCCCCGTGATACCCGCCCTGACGGACCACGAGATCGAACACCTGCTCGAAGCCGCGGCCGCGGCAGGCGCGCGCCGCGCCGCGTTCCTGATGCTGCGGCTGCCGTTCGAGGTCGCGTCCCTGTTCGAGCACTGGCTGCGCGAGCACTACCCCGCACGCGCGGATCGCGTGCTGAACCACGTGCGCGAGATGCGTGGCGGCCGTCTCAACGATCCGCGATTCGGTCATCGCGCGCGTGGCGAAGGCGCTTATGCGGCGATGATCGGAGCCCGGTTTGCGCGGGCCTGTCGGCGCCTCGGCCTCAGCCAGGAGGCTGCGCCGCAGCTCGATACGCAGCAATTCGAACGCGATCCCGGCGCACCGCAGCAAGGGGGATTATTCGACTGAAGTTGACTCCGGCGAAGCTGTATTTCCAGTCCGAATCCTTGACGTATACTCGGTCGTCCCAACTTCGTTGCCGCTGCGCGGGTCGCGCGGCCGCAGGAGGACTGCCATGACGCACGCAAGGTTCGATCGCCGCCTCCCGGCGAGCGGCCGCGCGCCGTGGCGCACCGCAGCGGGGATGGCCGTGCTCGGAATCGCGGCGTCCGGCTGCATGACGTCCAAGGTGGACGAGACGCGCCAGATCGCAACGCCCATCCAGGCCAACGAATCGATCGTCCTGCTCAAGAAGCCGCAGCTCGAAGGCGTGGGCACCGAGGAAGACTTCCTCGACTGCATCCAGGAGCGCCTCGGCGGCGAGCTGGTCCATCCAGAGAAGGGGCAGAGCGCGCGTTCGGGCAAGGCCGCGCGCACGGCGTTCAAGATCTACGGCGAACAGGAATTCACCGACGCGTTGTTTCCGTGGTTCGAACCGAGCACGGCCCCGGCCAACGCGGATGGCCTGCACGTGCTGCTGCAGCGGCCCGGCGTCACCGAGCGGCTGCAGGAGATCCGCGTCCGCTACGTGGTCTGGATCGACGGCAACACCCGCAAGACCGACGGCGGCGGCAGCGTTGCGTGCGCGATCGGGCCGGGCGGCGGCGGCTGTTTCGGCGTGGGCTGGTGGGAGAAGGAATCGGGCTATGTCGCGACCGTCTGGGACATGCAGAACGCGAGCGAAGTCGGCACGGTCAGCACCGACGTTACCGGCACCTCCGTGCTGATCGGCGCCATTGCACCGATCCCGATCATCACTCCGGTGCGCAACACCGCCTGCAATCGCCTGAGCGAACAGCTGCGCGCGTTCCTCGTCGGGGACGACCTGGTGACCCCCGGGGCGGCCGGTGCCGCAGGTTCGCGTTGACGGTTGAACCGCCGGCCTCCGTACGCATCCAAGCACGTAGGACCAGGGCTGCGGGATCGTCCACGCCGGCCACCGTCCAGGGGTTTCGACGCATGCACCGCATATCAGGACTGACGGCGGCAGTGTTCGTGGCAGCGGCTGCGCTCGCCACGAGCGGGTGCCTGACGACGAGTTCCAGTTCGATGCCGAGCGGCATGCCGAGTGGCATGCCGAGTTCGTCTCCCTCGTCACCGTCCTCCTCGGGCAGTTCGTCGCCATCGAGCCCCGGTTCGGGCGGCAGCACGGGCCAGCAATCGCCCTCGTCGTCGGGGAGCCAGGGGTCGTCCTCGCCCTCGTCGCCCGGGAGCTCCAGTCAGCAATCGTCGCCTGGCGGCTCCGGCTCTTCCGGCAGTGCGGGGTCGTCCTCGCCCGGCGGAACCCAGTCCGGCGGATCGCCTGCGGGCGGCGGCTCCAGCGCCGGCGGTTCCGGGCCACCCCCGCCGCCGCAGCCGCAAGGCTGGCCCACACCTCCATCCGAGGGCGGCTCGCAGGGCAGCAAGACTTCATCGTCTGGATCACCCGCCGGAGGCGGCGCTGCCGGAGGCGCGCCCGGCACCCAGGGCGAATCGACACGTAGTGGTGGCCCGACAGGTTCGACCGGTTCGCCAGGTTCGACCGGTTCGCCAGGTTCGACCGGCCCGGCGGGCACCGCTGGTGCGCCTGGCCAGCCCGGCGCCGCGGGCCCGACTGGCCAAGGCGGCCAGGGACCGACGCCCGGCAGCGCGGGAGCCGGTGGCAGTCCGGGTGGATCGCAGTCGTCGGGTGGCACCAGCGCCGGTTCCGGCGGTGGGGGCGGCAGTGGTCCCGTGACCGCGGAAGACAAGCGTGCGGAGATCGATCGCCGCTTCGACGAAACGTTCGCCGTGTTCGACGAACGCATGCGCAAGGAACAGGAGACGATTTCGCAGGAGCGCGCCGGCCGCGAGGGCTCCGCGGGCGGCAGTGGCGGCGAAGGCGCGGCTGGCGACGACACCGAGGGCGGCGGCGGTGCGAATGGTGACGGGTCGGGTGGTGAAACGAAGGAGGCTGCTGGCGAAGGCAGCGATACTGGCGCTGGCGCGTCCGGCACGGGCGGTGAGGGCGGACAGGGCGGCGACGTTGCCGCTGGCTCCGGCACCCAGGGCGGTGGCGGCGGCGTAGGCGGCGGTGCGAAGGGCGGCGGTGGTCCCCGCGACGTGCCGGCCGACATCCCGGACGGCCGGGACGACGACATCGTCGCGCGCCAGTTGCGCGAGGCGGCGATGAAGGAAACGGACCCCGAGCTGCGCGAGCGGCTCTGGGAGGAATACCGCAAGTACAAGCAGAGCACGCAGTGACGACTTCGATCATTCCCGCTGTCTCCGAACGCGCGTGGCGAGCGTGCTGCGTCGTGCTGGTCCTCATGCTCGGCGCGGCCGGCTGCGTCGTGCAGGACGAGCGCCCGATGGCGCCCGTCGTCGCGCAGAAAGCGACGGCCGAGATTCCGGCCGCGGAATTGCTCGACGTCGGCGTACGCATGTTCGATCCGAACATCCCGCAGGACGTGGCCGAGCAGGAAAAGCGCCGCATCTACCCCGACGTGCGCAAGGCCGAGTCGCGCTACATGCCCGTCCTGCTGCGCGACACGCTCGAGAGCACCGGCCAGTGGGGGCAGGTGCGCGTGCTGCCCGCCGAGAATTCCGGCAGCGACGTGAACATCGGTGCCCGGATCATCGAATCCGACGGCAGCGTGCTGAAGCTCGCCGTCACCGTGACGGACGCCACCGGACGCACCTGGCTGCGCAAGGACTACGAAGCCCTGGCGGACACGCGCGCCTACAAGGACGTGCCGGTCAAGCCGCGCGACCCGTTCGACAACGTGTACGCGACGATCGCGAACGACCTGCTGGCCGCGCGCAACGAACTCACGCGCGAACAGCGCGTGCAGGTGCACCAGGTGGCGAACCTGCGGTTTGCGTCCGAGCTCGCGCCGTATGCGTTCCGGCCATACCTGGCGCACGACGCGAAGCGCGACACGTATGCCATCGCGCGCCTGCCGGCGGAGGACGATCCGGTGGTGCAGCGCATGGATCGCGTGCACGAGCGCGATTACGCGCTGATCGACACGCTCAACGAGCACTACACGAATTTCGGCGAGTCCATCGACGACGCTTACGGCAACTGGCGCAAGTACTCGCACGAAGAGCTCGCGGCCGAAGATGAGGCCAAGCGCAAGGCGATGGCGCGTGGCTTGCTCGGCGCCGCGGCGATCATCGGCGGCGTCGTGGCAGGACAGAACACCAACAGCAGCGCGGGCTCGGCGGCTGCGACCGCGGCCGTCATCGGCGGCATCTATGCGTTCAAGAGCGGCCTCGACATGCGCTCCGAGATCAAGATGCACGGCGAGTCGCTGAAGCAGCTCGGCAGCTCGTTCCAGAACGAAGTGCAGCCGAGCGTGGTCGACATCGAGGGCCGCACGCTCGAACTGAAGGGCTCGGCGGAGCAGCAGTACGCGGAATGGCGGCGCCTCCTGCGCGAGCTGTACGAGAACGAGACGGGCCTGCCGGCGACGACGGCGGAAGTCACCCAGCCGGCGGCCGGCAAGCGCTGAGTCCAGACCGATGACGAAGATGACGACGCTCGCAGGCGGGCAGGTCGTGGCTGCGCGATACGAGCTGGCGCGACCACTCGCGGCCGGGCACGACGGCGCGACGTGGCTCGCGCGGGACACGCATGCCAACCGTGACGTCGTGCTGCGTTTCCGCGCGGGCGACGACCTGGCCGGTGAACGCATCCGCGTCGTCGTCGATCACGCGGCGCTGCTCGCGCCTGTCGCCACGCACAACGCGGGCGACCAGTCGTTCGATGTCTTCGAGTATCTCCCGGGCGGCGAGATCGGCCTCCTGCGCGGGCGACCTTGGACGCTGATCGCGCGCCGGCTGCTGCCGGTGATCGATGCGCTGTCACAAGTCCACGCAGCGGGCTGGGTCCACGGCGATCTCAAGTCGGCCAACGTGCTGCTCGACGGCGACGGCCTGGCGCGGCTCGTGGACCTCGGCAGCGCGCGCAGGATCGGTTCGACCCAACCGGCCGGCGCGTCGCCGTATTCGACGAGTCCCGAGCGGCTCGATGGCGCTGCTGCGGCCGAGCCGGACGACATCTATGCCCTGGGCGTGCTGTGCTATGAACTCGTGAGCGGGCACCCGCCGTTCTACCCCGACGTGACACCGGCCCGCGTGCATGACGAAGTCCCGCCGCCGCTTGTCGGCAGGCCGGATCCGCCCGAGGCCTTCCGGACGCTGGTCGCGAGCTGTCTCGCCAAGCGGCCCGCTGACCGGCCGCCCTCGATGCGTGTCATCCACGAGGAACTGCAACGGATCCTCGCCACGGTATCGATGGCAGCGACAGCGGCCGCGGCACCGGACGTTGCGGCCTGGCAGCCACGCCCGCCCGCTGATGCCCTGCCACTGCAGCCGCACTGGCGTCGCACTACCGGCGACGCACCCTCGGCAAAGTCGCTGCGCAGCGAGGGATTCCGCCGCGGCCTGCTGGTCGGCGCGCTGGCGCTGGCGCTCGCGGCGGCCGGTTTCACCTTCTTCGTCCTGCCGGGTCTGGTCGGTTCGAAGACGCCGGCACTGCAAGCGCCCGCGGCTCCCGTGGCCGCGGCACCGGTTGCGCAGCCGATCGCGGATTTCGAGCGCCTTGCGGCATTGAAGCGCGAGGCGGAGGAGCGTCGCGGACCGTTGCCTGCGCGTCTGGAAAAACTCGAGCAACGTGACGTTGCCAGCTGGGGTGGGGCGCCGTACGCGCAGGTACGCAGCGACCTGGCTGCCGGCGATGCGGCGATGACCGGGCGTGAATTCGAGTCGGCGCTTGCGCACTTCGACGCGCTGGCGCGCGGCCTCGATGCGCTCGAGCAGCGTCTGCACGTGGTGGTTCGTGAACGGTTGGCCGCGGCGCAGGCAGCGTTCGCTGCGGGTCGCGCCGCCGAGGCGCAGGAAGGATACGCGGCGGTGCTGCGGGTCGCGCCCGACGCTGCCGCTGCACGCAACGGAATCGCCCGCTCGCGCGTGCTCGACGAAGTGCTGCGCGAAACGACGCTCGGTGCGCTTGCCGAACAGGCGGGCGACGCCCAGGCCGCGATCGCGGCGTACCAGCGTGCGCTGAAACTGGATCCGGAGACGACCGTGGCGCGTGCAGCAATCACGCGACTCGGCGCACGCGCGGCCAGCGACGCCTACGCCACGGCGATGGCCCGGGCCATGGCCGCATTGGCGCGTCGCGACTACGCCACGGCGCAGAGCTCGTTCGAACAGGCGGGACGCATCCGGCCCGGCACGCCGGAAGTCGCCGATGGCCTGCAGCAGATCCGCCGCGCCACCGAAACGAAGTCGCTGACCGCCATCGTCGAGCGCGCCGCCGCGGCCGAGCGCGCGGAGCAGTGGTCGCAGGCGCTCGAGCTGTATGGCGAGGCGCTCAAGGCCGAACCGGCGCTGCGGCCAGCGCAGGAAGGGGTCGAGCGCGCGGAGCCGCGCGCCATGATCGATGCCGAACTGCAGTCGTTCATCGACAAGCCCGAGCGGCTCTACAGTCCTTCCGGCCGCGACGTCGCGCGCAACGTGCTCGAGCGCGCAGCCCGCGTGTCGACGCCGGGCGCGCGTCTGCAGGCCCAGCAGACGCGACTGGCCGAGCAGTTGCGGCAGGCCGAGACGCCGGTCAAGGTCGCGCTGGCGTCGGACAACGCGACGGACGTGCAGATCTACCGGATTGGTAAGCTTGGGCTCTTCGAACACCGGGACCTCGAGCTGATGCCGGGCCGCTACACTGTCGTTGGCACGCGCCGGGGCTATCGCGACGTGCGCAAGGAGCTGAACCTGTTGCCGGGTGCGCAGCCGCCAACGCTCGTCGTCCGCTGCGAGGAACCCATTTGAGCCCCGCCGAACTGCTCCTGCGCGATCCCCTCGGCGAGCGCGCGCTGGAGGCTGCAGATTTTCCCGTGAGTGTCGGCGGTCCGGGGAACATGATCGTGTTGCCGGGCGCGAGCGCGGGCACGCTCGCCTGGATTGCGCTGCACGACGGCCAGTTGTTCCTGCAGCCGGCGCAAGGATGCGAACCCCCTCTCTGCAATGGCGCGCCCGTGTCGCGTCCGACCTGGCTGCATGAAGGCGACGTCATCGACGCAGCACGTGGACGACTGCGTGTCGGTGCGCGCGATGGCCGGCGCATCCTCGAGGTCGAGGATGGCAGCGGCGGCAACCTGACAGTTCCTCCGGCAGCGCCGCTCGTCGACGTAGTCAGCGGCGGCGGTGCCGACGGTGACGAACGGATCGACGCCGTAGCGTTCCGTCGACCCGTGGCGCAAGCCGCGTCCGGTCGACGCAGCGGACCATGGTTGGTCGGCGGCTTGCTCGTCGCCGTGCTGGGGTGGTCGACATGGTTTTTCGCGACCGGTCACGCCGTGAAGATCGATGTCGTTCCGGCGGATAGCGCGGTCCGGCTGCACGGCGGGCTCGTCCTGCCCGTGGGCGGCAACCACTTCGCGCGTCCCGGCGAGTACACCGTCGAGATCCAGCGCCAGGGCTATGCGTCCCTGCGGGCGCCGATCAAGGTGACGGATGCGCCGAACCAGTCGTTCCGGTACCGGCTTGCGAAGCTCCCGGGCGTCCTGCAGGTGCAGACACCCGTCGCCGCCCGCATCAGCGTCGCGGGCAGGGACGTCGGCTCGGCCCCCGGCGAGGTTCTGTTGCCGGCCGGTCGTCACGAGATCCTGATTACGGCCCCACGGCATCTGCCGTTCAAGGCGACCGTGGATGTCAAGGGCATGGAACTGCGGCAGTCGCTGACGGCGAAACTCGTCGCCGCCTGGGCCCCCGTGACGGTGCTCACCGAACCGGCGGGCGCCACGGTGCTGGTGGACGGCACCGCGCACGGCGCCACTCCGGCGAATCTCGAACTCGACGCGGGCACGCATCGCATCGAGCTGCGCCAGGCGGGATTCAAGCACTGGGTGACCGACCTGCAGGTGGTCGCGAACCAGCCGCAGACGCTGGGCCCGGTGCGGCTCGGTCTGCCCGACGGCACGCTGCTCGTGCGCACCGATCCGGCGGGCGCCAGCGTCAGTGTCGGTGGAGCTTTCCGCGGTCGTGCCCCAGTCACGCTCGATGTGCGGCCCGACGTCACGCTGGCGCTGGTGGCATCGCGCGAGGGCTACGAACCGAGGACCATGCAGTTGACGGTGGGAGCGGGCGAGCGACGCGAAGTGCAGCTGTCGCTGACGCCGATCTTCGGCGAGGTCACGGTGATCGCGGAGCCGGCGTCAGCCGAGGTGTTCGCCAACGGCCGTGCGGTCGGCAAGTCCGGGCAGGCCATCAGGTTGCCGGCCGCACGCACCGACCTCGAAGTGCGACTGGCGGGGTTTCGCACCGTTCGTACGGCTGTCACGCCGCGCCCCGGCCTGCCGCAGGTGCTGAATGTGCGGCTCGAAGCGGGGCGGGGCCCGACCGAAACACCGTCGGCCACGGTTGCCGCAGCGGGTGGCGAAGGCGCGACCGCAGCGGCGTCGAAAGCCGTCGCGCGGACGATCCGCACGAAGTCCGGCGCGGAGTTGCTGCTGCTCGGACCGGCAACCTACACCATGGGCAGCCCGCGCCGCGAGTCCGGTCGCCGCGCCAATGAGGCGCAGCGCGCGGTGGAGCTGCAGCGGCGCTTCTACCTGGCGGCGCGTGAAGTCACCAACGGCGAATTCAAGCAGTTCCGCACCCAGCACCGTTCGGGGTTCGTCGGGCAGAACACGCTCGAGCTCGAACGCCAGCCCGTCGTCAACGTGACGTGGCAGGACGCGGCCGAGTACTGCAACTGGTTGAGCCAGCAGGACGGCCTGCCGCCGGCCTACCAGTCGCAGGGCGGCAAGCTCGCACCCGCGCAACCCGTCACGACGGGCTATCGCCTGCCTACCGAAGCCGAGTGGGAATGGGCGGCGCGCGCGAACCGTGACGGGTCGCTGCGGAAGTATCCGTGGGGTGACGCGCTGCCGGTGCCGGCGGGCGCGGGCAACTTCGGCGACCGCAGGGCGCAGCCACTGCTGCAGACGATCCTCGAAGACCTCGACGACGGCTACCCCGCCACGGCACCGACGGGCTCGTTCGCAGCGAACCTGCTCGGGTTCCACGACCTGGGCGGCAACGTCGCGGAATGGACGACGGACCTATACACGGTGCAACCTGCGAGCAGCGCGGTGGCCGTCGATCCGCTGTCGGCCGCGCCGGGCAACATGCACGTCATCCGCGGCTCGAGCTGGCGTCACGCGACCGTGACGGAGCTGCGGGCTGCCTACCGTGATACAGGCAACGGCCGGCGTGACGACGTCGGCTTCAGGATCGCACGCTATGCCGAATAGAAGAGAACGACGCGCCACTCCCGTTTCGCTGGCGCCGCTGATCGGTCTGACGATCCTCGCGGCCGGCCTGGCGTTCGCGCAGCAGAACCTGCCCGTGCCGGCGCCTGCGCCGGCGGAGCCGACGGCGCAGGAACCCGCTGCCGGCGCGGAGGCCGCGGGTGACGACGCAGCCGCCGCCGGCAAGGCGGGTGACGAAGGGCCGGCTGCCAAACCGGCTGCCGCGAAAGGCTCGCCGCAGCGTTTCGAACCTACCGAAAAGGTCCGTCCCGACTTCGACGTCGCCTTTCCCGTCGACATCTGA
Organism: Gammaproteobacteria bacterium; assembly: GCA_029865465.1. Classification (GTDB taxonomy): domain Bacteria; phylum Pseudomonadota; class Gammaproteobacteria; order Steroidobacterales; family Steroidobacteraceae; genus RPQJ01. The sequence goes on along the minus strand of JAOUGW010000021.1, from coordinate 10,779 downwards.
ACCACAGGCGCGAGCGCACCATGAAGAAGTTCAAGACCAGTGAGTTCATGTTCGAGGTCTTCTCGCTGATCGTCATCGTGATCATCGTGCAGGGCTTCTACGCCACCGTCGTGCGTCCGCGGGCCGAAGCGGCCGCCGCCGTGGACACTGCGAACATGGCCAGGGACCCCAACTACGCGCCGCCGCGCAACCTCTACATCATCATCAAGGACTACGAGCAGGAAGTCTGCTTCATGCTGGCGTTCTGGTCCGTGGCGATCATGGGGTACAAGGGCTTCCTGCTGCGGCGTGGCCGGCAACTGCTGGGCGCCGACCTGCTGCGGCTGCCGGAAGGCATGAAGATCCTGCCCGAGGATGCGCGCGACTACGCGCGGCAGGTCGAGGCCCTGCCCGATGACATGCGTGGCGAACTGCTGCCGCGCGCGCTGATGAGCGGCCTGCACCGGTTCGGCGCCACGCGCAACATCCAGGACGTTTCGTCGGCGATTCACGATACCTGCGAACTCGAGTTCGGCCGGCTCGACGCAGAACTCGCGATGGTGCGTTACGTCGCCTGGGCGATCCCCGCCATCGGCTTCATCGGCACCGTGCGCGGCATCGGCGAAGCGTTGCAGCAGGCGCACAAGGCGGTCGAAGGCGACGTCTCCGGCGTGGTCGCGGGCCTCGGCCTTGCCTTCAACTCGACGCTCGTCGCGCTGGGCCTGAGCATCCTCGTGATGTTCATGCTGCACCAGATCCAGCTGCGCCAGGAGCGGGCCGTGCTCGACGCCGAGGCGTTCCTCGACGAACACGTCGTGCGCCAGATGATGGTGAGATAAGCGGCCGCGCCATGAGCCTGCTCGCGGTCGAACTGAATGACGCCGGACTGCTGCTTGCGAGAATGGGCGGCGACGGCGCTCCCGTGCTTGCCGGCGAGGAAAGCCCGGGACTCGGGGTGCTGCACGAAGGTCGCGTCCACGTCGGCGGCGACGCCGTGCGGCGCTACCGTATCGCGCCGCTGCACGCACAGAACCGCTTCTGGCAGTCGCTCGGCCTGGATCCGTTGCCGTGGTCGGCCCGCGGCATCGCGACGGCGGCCGATCTTGCGCACGCGCACCTGTCGGCCGTGCTCACCGCGGAAGCGCGACACGGCGCGGAGGAGTTGCTGCTCGCCGTGCCCCCAGGCTATACGCGGGAGCAGCTCGGCCTGCTCGTCGGCATCGCCAACGAGTGCGGCGTATCGGTGCGTGGGCTCGTGGATGCCGGGCTTGCCGCTGTCGCCACGGTCGCTCCGGCTCCCTGCCTGCTGCATCTGGACCTGCAGCTGCACCAGGCGGCGGCGACTCTGGTCGAGGCGTCGCGCGCCGAAGGCGTGTTGCGCCGGACCCGCTACGAGATGCTGCCCGGCGCAGGCGTGCTTGCCCTGCGGCAGGCGATGGCCGAGAGCATCGCAACGGCGTTCGTGCGCGAGACCCGGTTCGATCCGTTGCACCAGGCGACGTCCGAGCAACGCCTGCACGACCAGCTGCCGTCCTGGCTGCAGGCACTCGCCACCGCCGACGAGATCGCGGCCGGGATCGAAGTGGGCTCGACCACGCACCGCATTTCACTCGCGCGCGCGCAGCTCGCGGCGGCCGTGGAACCGCTGAGTGACGACATCCTGCGGCTGGTGCAGGCGGCGCGTCCGCCCGGCATCGCCCTGCACCTCTGCTTCTCGCCCCGGGTGGCGGCGATACCTGGCCTGGTCGGCCGGCTCGCCGCATTGCGGGACTGCGTCGTCGTCGAGCTGGCGCAGGGCGCGCCGGCCCTCGGGGCTTTGCGCGCAGCCGCAGCCATCGTCCGTCCTGCGGACGCGATCGCGCTGGTGCATCGCTTGCCGCTGGCCGATGCGCACGACTCGACTGCGCCCGTCGAGGCGGCGCCATTCGCGGTGCCCGTCGATGCCGTGCCGACGCACGTGCTGTTCCGCGGGCGCGCCTGGCCGATCACCGAGGTGCCCTTGACCTTGGGTTGGTCGGTGGGAGCCGCACCTCGCGCGTTGACTCTGCCCGCGGGTATCGCCGGCGTATCGCGCTCCCACTGCACGCTCGAGTTGCACGACGGGCAGGCCTGCGTCGTCGACTGCAGCACCTATGGCACGTTCGTCAACGACGAGCGCATCGGTGGCCGGCTCGCACTGAAGGTGGGCGACGTGCTGCGACTCGGCGCACCCGGTGTTGCGCTCGAATTGATCCGCGTGTTGCCGGACCATGGCGCGGCGTAGAAAAAAGTTCGACATCTTCAGCATGTCCTTCCTGGACACGATCTGCTGCGCGTTCGGCGCGATCGTGCTGCTGTACATGATCCTGAATGCGCAGGGCAACAAGGCTTTCAAGGAACACGACTCGGAGCTGCGCGCCGAGGTGAACCGGCTCGAGGAGGAAGTGCTGCAGGGCTTTGCCGACCTCGTCGTGCTGCGCAACAGCATGAAGGCGACGACGACCGAGGCCGAGCGCGCCGAGGGACTGTCTGACCGCGTGCTGCAGGAAACCGAAAAGACCAGGGAGCAACTCGCGGACGCGGACAAGACGACCATCTCGCGGCGCGAGGCGATCGAGAAGCTCAAGGCCGACCTCAGGCAGATCGAGGAGGAGAAGAAGCGGCTCGTCGCCGGCACGCCGGAGCCCGGCAAGCCGGGCAACCGCGTGAAAGGGTTCGTCGGCACCGGTGATCGCCAGTACCTGAGCGGACTCAAGCTCGGCGGCGAGCGCATCGTCATCCTCGTCGACGTCTCGGCGAGCATGCTGGACGAAACGGTCGTCAACGTGATCCGGTTGCGCAACATGTCGGAAACACGCCGGCTGATGTCGGAGAAATGGCGACGCACCGTTGCCACGGTCGACTGGCTCATGACGCAGATCCCGCCCAAGTCGAAGTTCCAGGTGCTGGCGTTCAACGTCAAGGCATGGCCGGTGGTGCCGAACAGCACCGGGCGCTGGCTCGACGGCAGCGACGCGCAGGCCCTGACCGACGTCGTGGCGAACCTGCGCCGCACGGTGCCTGCGGAGGGCACGAGTCTCGAGAACGCGTTCACGCTGATGAACTCGCTGAGCCCCGCGCCCGACAACGTCTTCATCATCACCGACGGCCTGCCGACACAGGGTGCCACGCCACCGGCCATACGCAAGACGATCGATGGTGACGGGCGCCTCAGGCTGTTCGAGCGCGCACTTGCCAGGTACCCCAACCGGATTCCGGCCAACGTGATCCTGATGCCGATGGAAGGCGATCCGGCCGCGCCAGGCGCTTTCTGGACGCTGGCCCGTCGCACCAACGGCTCGTTCCTGATGCCGGCGAAGGACTGGCCATGAAGCGCCGCCGCGCGCGCGATTTCGAAGTCTTCAGCATGTCGTTCCTCGACACGATCTGCTGCGCCTTCGGCGCCATCATCCTGCTGTTCATGTTGAGCAAGTTCGGCGAGCCTGCGGCGCTCGAGAAATCACGTCTGGATCTCGAGGCTCGACTGCTGAAGCTGCAGGAAGAGCGCTACGACATACGTGGCCAGACCGAGATCCTCAATCGCGATCTCACCGAACGCGAGCGGCAGCTGTCGGAGGTGAAGCAGAAGCTCGCGCGGCTGCGCGGGGATCTCAGCGACGTGAAGGGCCGGTTCAAGGCAAGCGACCAGGACGCCGAGGTCGCGAACAAGCTGCAGGGGCAGCTGGTCTCGGCGCAGCAGCAGCTCACCGAAGAGATGAAGAGGGTGCTCGGTGCGCAATACCGCCGCGCGCCGCAGGATGCAGTCGCCGGCCTGCCCGTCGACAGCGAATACATCATCTTCATCATCGACACGTCGGGTTCGATGGCCAACTACGCGTGGCCGCTGATGCTGCGCAAGATGCAGGAAGTGCTCGACGCCTACCCGCAGGTGAAAGGCTGGCAGGTCATGAGCGACGAGGGCACGTACATGTACCCGTCGTATCGCGGCCGCTGGCTGCCCGACACGCCCGCGCAGCGCAAGCTCGTGGTCGACCGGCTGCGCGACTGGTTCCCGTTCAGCAATTCGAGCCCGGTCGAGGGCATCGTCGAAGCGATCCAGACGTATTACGGCTCGGGACGACGCATCAGCCTGTACGTGCTCGGCGACGAGTTCACGGGGTCCTCGGTGGACTCGGTCGTCCGGACGGTCGACCTGATCAATCGAGAAGACCGGACCGGGCAACGCAGGGTGCGCATCCATGCGCTCGCGTTCCCGGTGCGTCCGGACGCGCCGCAGTTCACGAGCGTGCGTTTCGCGACGCTGATGCGGGTGCTCTGCGCGCGCAACGGCGGGACGTTCGTCGGGCTGAACGAGCCTGCCAGTTACCGGCGCTGAGGTGTATCTTGGCGTGCATGCCTGATCTGTTCACTGCGCGCGCAGCATCGCGCGCGTTGCGCTCACTGCGAGCTCCGGTCGCGGCGTTGAGCATGACTCTGCTCGCAGGCTGCGCGCCTACGACGTTCGAAACCCAGACCGACATCCCGCCGCCCCTGATCGAGAAGATTCCGGTCGTGATCGGCGTGCACATGCCGGTCGAGTTCACCGACAAGGTGTACCAGGAAAAGCGCGCAGGTGGCGGCGGCGAATACAGCATCGGCCTCGGCAAGGCGCAGTCCGCGGGGTTCATGCGGGTCCTGAACGCGATGTTCAATCGCGTGGTGCCCGTCGCTTCACCAGGGGACGCGGCGGCGACCGATCCGGAAATCCGCGGCGTGCTGGAGCCCGTCCTCGAGGATTATGCGTTCGTGACACCGGCCGACTCCGGCACGGCGTCGTATGCAGCGAGCCTGCGTTACACGATTCGACTCTACTCGCCGGAGGGCAAGCTGGAGGAGAGCTGGACCTTCACGGGGTACGGGTCGCAGCCGGCGAGCCAGTTTCCGGGCAAAGGTGGCGAGGCGCTGGCCATGGCCACACGGCTCGCGATGCGCGATGCGGGTGCGAAGCTCGCCGCGGAATTCCACGAACAGGCGATCGCACGTGGACTGCTGCCCTCGGTGCAGGCGGTTACGCCGCGAGAAGTGGAACTGCCGCCGCCGCCGCCGCGCAACTAGCAACAGGTGCGGCAGCCGCGTGACGGCTGTTCACGCGGGCGCGACAGGTCTATTCGCCCTGTTTCGGCGGCTCTGGATTGGCGGGCTCTGCTGCCGGCGTGCCCCCGGATTTTTCGACAGCCGCGGGCGCTGCCGGAGGCGGCAACAGCAGGATCCACGGCTGGCTGAACTGTACGCCCGGCGTCGCGACCGGTTCGCCGTTCTCCAGGCGCGGGCGATAGCGCGCCGTGCTCTGCAGCGTCAAGGCCGTCTTTTCGCCGCGCCTCGCGTCGCCCGAATCGTCGATCACGTTCGGCGCCTCCACGCGGCCCAGCGCGCTGACGGTGTACTCGACGACCACGTTGCGCGCCTCGACTTCCGACGGCGGGCGCTTCGGGTACCGGTTCCAGCCCTCGGGCCGGAACAGGTGCAGCAGGATGGGCTGGCCGAAGATCGCCTCGGTGTAGCTCTTGCCATTCAACTTGTCGGTCACGCGCGCAGCTGCCTGCCACGCCTGCTGGTAATGGCTGCGCGCGCGATCCGGCTGGTTGCGCACCTGGTACCAGTCGCCGACCTGGGTCCGCACGTTAAGGACCGCCACGGGCGACGGCTCCGCGGCCTGGTCGACGATCTGCGCCGCGCGCAGCAGGGATCGCTCGCCCTCGCCCGCCAGCGAAGAGGGCGAAGCCTGGGCGGGCACCAGCATCGCAGACGGGTCGTGATACAGGGCTGAGCGTTGTTCGTCCGGGGACGCCAGCGGCTGCGCCGCCGGATCGAGCAGCTGCCTGCGGTTGCAGGCGGCGATCGCGAGCAATGGCCCCACGAGCCGCTGCGAGTTCGGTCCTTCGGCGGCTTCCACGATCTCGATCGCCTGCCGCAGCGTGCGCCGCGACTGGTCGTACGCCCCGATGCTCGCGTACCAGCGCCCGATCTGTTCCAGGGTCGGCGCAAGTTCCGGGCTGCTCCCGCCATACTGGCGCGTCGCGATCCGCAACAGGTATTTCTGCGCCTTCAAGGCCTCCGGGTAGCGGCCGAGTTCGGTCAGTGAATCGACGTACTTCTCGACCAGCGGCACCTGTCTTGCCGTGAGCAGCCCTTCGTGCCTGCGCGTGAGGGCGATCGCCTGGTCGAAGCTCTGCACCGCGAGGTCGTGCCGGTTGCCGTCGTGATAGGCCGAGGCGAGGCCGGCATGGGCTCGCGCGAGCCGGTCGCGCAGCGGACGGCCCGAACTCTCGATGAGCTTGATCGCCCGCAGGTACGTCGACTCGGCGCCCACGTAGTCCTGCGCAAGGTTCTGGACCATGCCGAGGTTCATCAGCGCAACCTGCACTTCCTCGGCCGTCGGCGTGGTCGCCTGTGCCTCCGCGAGCTTGAGTACGCGGTCGGCATGCGGCACGGCTTCTGCGTAGCGTCCAGCGTCGAACTCCATGCGGAAGCTCGTGTAGGCGTCGGTCGCGCTGGCGGTGGCCGGGTTACCGGCGGCGTCGACCGGAGGCGCTGCAACCGGGTCCCCGGGCGCTGGGGTGACGGACTGCGCGAGCGCTGTGCCCGCCACTGCGAGCCCGGCCCACGCGGCCGCGACGAACCATGGGCGCCGTGCGCTGGTTCCGGGCACCACGGTCTGGAGGCAGTCACTCACCACGCCAGACTGACACGCGCGCGGCGCACCTTCAATCGGTCAGCGGCGCTGGAACAGGTAATGCGAGACGATCCATTCTTCGCCACCCCGATAGCCCCACAGTTCGGCGCATGACATGAAAAAGACGCGCCAGTACACCCACCACTTGCCGGCGTCGGCCTTGCCGTAGGTGGATTCGAACAGAGGCAGGATCGAGTCGCGGGCCCGGTCCATGTTGGCCAGCCAGGCCTCGGCGGTCTTCTGGTAGTGCACGCCGGGAACGTGCCAGTGCTCGCGCAGCAGCAGGTCGGACTGGAAGTACAGCAGCAGGTCGTCGCTCGGCATCATGCCGCCGGTGAAGAAGTACTTCGCCATCCAGTCACCGGGTCCGTCCCCGGAGCCCGTGAATTCGAACGGGTAGGCCAGCTCCTTGTGCGTGAAGATGTGCACGAACAGCGTAGCCTGCGGGCGCATCCAGCCGGCGACGCGGTGCAGCAGTGCCTCGTAGTTGCGCATGTGCTCGAACATCTCGACCGAGACGACGCGGTCGAAGTGCCGGTCGGCCGGAAATTCGAGCACGTTGGCGTCGCAGGTGATCACCTCGACATTGCGCAGCCCGCGCTCTGCGGCGCGCGCGTCGATGAATTCCTTCTGCGTGCGCGAATTCGAAACGGCAGTGATGTGCGCCGCGGGAAAGTGCGCCGCCATCCACAGCGTGAGCGAACCCCAGCCGCAACCGAGCTCGAGGATGTCTTCGCCATCACGCAGCCGGGCACGTTCGCAGGTGAGGCCGAGCATCGCCGCCTCGGCGTCGTCGAGGCTCTTCACGCCGTCGCGGTAATAGCACGACGAATACTTGAGGTGCGGGCCGAGCACCTGCTGGAAGAACGCGGTCGGCACTTCGTAGTGCTGCTCGTTGGCCGCGTGCGTCGCGATCGCAACGGGGCTCGCGCGCAACCGCTCGACCAGCCGCATCAGGCTGGCCTGCTGCGCCTCGACGTCGTCCTTGCGTTCCTCACGCAATCGCTCGGCCAGCAGCCGGCGGATGCCGAAGCGGATCACGGCATCGGGCAACAGGTCCCGCTCGAGCAGGCGCAACGACAGCGAAGGCATGGGTGGTCTCAACGGGAGGGGCGCAGCAACACCCTGGGCACGATTGGGCCATTCATGTCAGCCGGTTCGACAGCCGTCGCGGCGTGGATTCGGCTTCAGTCGCGGGCGTAGAGCGCGAAGCTGCCGTAACCCACGACGCGCTGACTGTCCCCGGCCGTGTCGCCCGAGGTCCGGCGGTCGAGCAGGCGCACTTCGAGGTCGCGATGCCGCGCGACTTCCAGCAGCCCGTTGATGCTGTCGGCCCCGCAGGCCTGCGATTCCGACAGATCGCTGCGGCGCTCGACGATGCGCTGCGCGGTCTGCTGGTCGAGCGCCTGCGCCTCGGAGTGGGTGCGATGGTGGCTCAGGTCCGAACTGACCACGATCAGCGTCTCCGGGCCGCCCCAGACCGCCTCGAGCGCGCGTCCCACCTGCTCGGGCGGGGCGAGTCCCACCGCAATCGGCAGCAGGTCGAAGTCCGTGAGTACTGACTGCAGGAAGGGCAGCTGCACTTCGAGCGAATGCTCGAGCGCGTGCGGCGCATCCGCAATGCCCGCGAGTCCGAGTTCCCGCAGGCGCCGGCGGCCCTCATCGTTGATGCGCACCTGGCCGAGCGGAGTCGAGAACCAGCTGCATGACGGCAATGCGAGACCATGCATCTTGACGCGATGGCTCGGGCCCAGCAGCACCACGTGACGGATCGAGGCCGCCGCCGCGCCGTCGAGCGTCCGGAACGCCGAGGTTGCGACTGCGCCGGAATACGCATAGCCCGCGTGCGGCACGATGAGCGCTTTCGGCAGGCGAGCGGCGGTGGTGCTGCCGCTGCCGAGCAGCGTCCGCAGCGCGCGACGGAGGCCGTCAGCATCCCTGGGGTAATAGAGGCCCGCCGCGGAAGAGGGCCGCACGCCGCCTGATTCGTCGCTCGGAGCCGACATTCCACCCCCTGCGCCCAGCGCGCGCTGCGGTTGACTATGTCGCCCCCGGCCGCTCGCCACCAATCGTACGAATACGCATGGTGCGCGCGGGCAATTCCTACAGCACGGCTGTACAAGTGCGCCCGTGCGCCGGGTGACCCCTACCTCCGTCGTGATCCGCGCGACTTCGCCCGCAACGAGCCTGGCAGGTTTGCGTGCAGCTCATCGAGCCAGGCCGTCGCCGGCGAATCGCTCGGTGCCCGCCAGTCGCCGCGCGGGGAGAGCGACCCGCCCGAGCCCACCTTCGGACCGTTCGGCATGGCCGAGCGCTTGAACTGGCTGTCCTGGAAGAACCGCCTGAGGAACACCTCGAGCCACGCGGTGATCGTGACCAGATCGTACGAACGCCGCTCGCCGTGTGGCACCGTGTCCGGCCACGCGCCGGTGCCGGCATCGCCCCACGCGCAATGCGCGAGGTACGCGACCTTGCTCGGGCGGTAGCCGAAGCGGCTGATGTAATAGAGGTGGAAGTCCTGCAGTTCATACGGACCGACGACGGCCTCCGATGATTGCCCCGGCTTGTCGCCCGCCCCCGGCACGAGTTCGGGCGAGATCGGCGTCTCGACGATGCGTGTCAGCACGCCGCTGGTCGCGGCATCGAAGTGCCGGGCGCCGACCAGCCAGCGAATCAGGTGCCGGATCAGCGTTTTCGGCACCGACGCATTGACGTTGTAGTGCGACATGTGGTCGCCCACGCCGTACGTCGTGAAGCCGAGCGCCAGCTCCGACAGGTCCCCCGTGCCCAGCACGAGCGCGTCATGCCGATTGGCGAGCCGGAACAGGTGCGAGGTGCGTTCGCCCGCCTGCACGTTCTCGTAGGTGATGTCGTGCAGCGGTTCGCCCTGCGCGGCCGGGTGGCCGATGTGCTGCAGCATCAATTCGGCGGACGGGCGGATGTCGATCTCGCCTGCCGTGATGCCGAGCGCCTGCATCAGCGCGTGCGCATTCTCGAATGTCTGGCGGCTGGTGCCGAAGCCGGGCAGCGTGTAGCCGAGGATGTTGGTGCGCGGCAGCCCGAGCCGGTCGAAGGCGCGCACGGCGACCAGCGCAGCCTGCGTTGAATCGAGCCCGCCCGAGATGCCGATGACGACGCGCTTGAGTCCAGTGGCTGCGAGCCGCTTGCGCAGCGCCTCGACCTGGATGTCGTAGACCTCGGCACAGCGCTCGTCGCGCCGTGCCGGGTCGGACGGCACGTAGGGAAACCGCTCGATGCTGCGATCGAGCCGCACGGGGTCCGGCGGCACGTCGAGCTCGATCTCGATGCGGCGATAGCCCTCGAGCTGCCCGCGATGCGCCTGCACGCAGTCGCCAAAGGTCGTCCAGCGCATGCGCTCCTGGCGCAGGTGGTCCAGGTCGAGGTCCGCCGTGATGAAGCCGCCCTGCAACGGAAAGCGCAGCGACTCGGCCAGCCGTGCACCGTTCTCGTAGACGAGGGCGTGGCCGTCCCAGGCCAGGTCGGTCGTCGATTCGCCGGGACCGGCCGCCGAGTACAGGTAGCCCGCGACGCACTTCGCCGACTGGGAAGCGCAGAGCAGCCGGCGGTAATCGGCCTTGCCCACCGTGACGTCGCTCGCCGACAGGTTCGCGATCACGGTCGCACCGGCCAGCGCGGCATAGGTGCTCGGCGGCAAGGGCGCCCAGAGGTCCTCGCAGACTTCGAGGCTCAGCACGAAGCCGGGCACGTTGCTTGCCTCGAACAGCAGGCGGGTACCGAAAGGCACGGTCTGCCCGAGCAGCCGGATCGACGTGGCCAGGGCCTGGGCCGCCGGCGCGAACTGCCGCTTCTCGTAGAACTCGCGGTAGTTCGGCAGGTAGCTCTTGGGCACGGCGCCCAGCAACTCCCCGCGGCGCAGGAGCACGGCGCAGTTGAACAGCCGGTCGTCGACCCGCAGCGGCATGCCCACCGCGAGGGTAATGGCGATTTCCTTGCTGGCCGCGACGAGCGTGCCCAGGGCCTGGACCGAGCCGTCGAGCAGGGCATCCTGCTGGAACAGGTCCTCGTTCGAGTACGCGGAGATTCCGAGCTCGGGGAATGCCACTAGGATCGCCTGGTTTGACGCCGCA
>JAOUGW010000207.1 GCA_029865465.1 Gammaproteobacteria bacterium | reverse complement strand
GACGCCATACGAGCGCCGCTCTGTCCGGGTTCTCGTCGCGCAGCTACTCCTCGATATCCTCCATCCGCAGGCGTGGCAGCCGCGTGCTGGTCGTTACGCGTTCATCCCAGCTGATGGCGCGATTGCGTCCCGCCGTCTTTGCCAGCAGCAAGGCCTGGTCGGCGCGTTCGATGGACTCTTCGATGCTGACCTCCGGATCCAGCAACGCGAGCCCGAACGAAGCCGTCACCGAGAGACCGCTGCCATCGGGACTGCTCACCAACGGCTGGCTTTCGAGGCCGTCGCGGACGCGCCTGATCGCCGTCTGGCCAAGCGCGAGATCCGCCCCTGGCAACGCAATCAGGAACTCGTCGCCACCGTAGCGGAACACCTTGTCATAGGGCCGCAGGTGCTGGACGAGGAATCGAACCGCGCCGGCCAGGACCGCATCGCCCACGTGATGACCGCACCGGTCGTTGATGTCCTTGAAGTGATCGAGGTCCATGAAGACGAGACAGCACGTCTGGACGCGGCGCTTCGCCAGCTCGTGCCACTCACGCAGCTCGCGCAGCATCTCGACGCGATCGTACGCGCCGGTCAGCGCATCGCGGTTGCGCAGCGCGCTCTCGATCTCGTGTCGCAGCGAATCAAGTTCGCGGCGCAGCTGCGCGCAGCTCGCCAGCAGCTCCTCGAAATCGTCACGCACGATGGGCTCGTTCGCCGCCACTTCCCGCAGCACCCGTGCGGCGACCCGATGCAGGCGCTCGTGCTCCGAGCCGACCGCGGTGAACGCCGCTGCAGCCCGCAACCCGGCCGGCGCCTGCTGGTAATACCACCGGCCAAACAGGCAATTGAAGTGCGCGTCTTCCGCCAGATCGTTCAAATCAGGCGGCAGTCCGCAGACGATCTCGCGCAGCACGTTGGCGTGCCACTCGACATAGTGTTGCGTGGCGTGTTCCAGCTGCGCCAGCGTCGTGCGCAGCGTGATCGGGTCCATGTTGAGCATCGGTGTTCACCCCGTACTCCCCACGCCGGTCCCAGTCGCATCGTCGAACCACCGACTGTCCGCCATCACAGCTTCCGCCTTGACCGAACTCGCTACAAGAGCGGAGTTGGCAGAGCAACAGTGAATTTCGTGCAGCCCGTCACAAATCGAGCAGGACCCCGACCAGCGGGCCCGCCAGCGCGGGACAGGGCGTCACGTCGTTCTCGCCGTCAAGGCGCTGCGCCCGTGGATCACTCGCCCCGCCGCGCACGCAGTAGCGGTGCGACGACCCGCTATCCCGCACCCAGGTACCGCATCACGAGGTACGCGACCCCGACCGCGTACAACGGCCCGAAGACCTGCTTGTTGTTACGGGCCAGCCACTCGGGCAGGTAGATGTCGAAGTTCGCGCGCCGGTCCTGCGTGTAACGCGCCGCGACCGCCGTGAGCGGGCAACTCCAGCGGTGGATCCACAGCACGACGACCTCGCCCAGCACGATCGCCGCCGTCACGGCCGCAGCGCCGAACCGTCCCTGCCACGCCAGCCACGGGATCGCCACGATGCAGCCGGCGAAAACCGCCCACACTGCCGTGTGCAGCAGCCTCACCGCCCGCAATCGACGCGCCGCGTCACTCCTCGATCGTCGGTTCGCCAGAGCGTCAGGCTTCGTACTTGAACGACAGCAACACCCTGGCCCGGTACGCGACGACCTTGCCGTCTTCGACCTTCATGTCGAGCTTGCTGACCTCGGCGACCCGCAGGTCACGCAGCGACCTGGCTGCCGCTTCGATGGCGCTGCTCGCGGCGTCCTCCCAGGAAACGGTGCTGGTGCCGATGATCTCGGTGACGCGGTATACGCCGCTGTCCGTCTTCTTCGCTTTCTTGGCCATGTCCGCTCTCCTTCTGGTGGCAAGGCACGAGCCGCCAGCCCGCACCTCGATTCGATGATCATACGCCCGCGCGCTGCGCACGCGCATCGCGCTGTCGCCAAATGGAAACACTCCGGCCACTTTCCGGACTGCGCGAATGGCGGATACTCCTCACAGCGATGAGGAGTGCAGCCGATGTCGTACTGTGGCACTGGGCGAGCACGAGGAGCACCGATGCGTTGGGCGATGAGCTGGACTGACACCGTGAAAGCGGCCGCGCTTGCCGTCCTGGCCGAGCGCACGGCAACGGCTTCTCGGGCCGTCGCCGACGCGCCATGGAGCTGGAACCCGCACGACGTCTGGCTGTCACGCATCAAGCCACGTCGCGAGCGAGCCGTCCACGCTGCCCAGGGCAAGGCGAGTGGCTCGACGACGCAAGCGCGCCAGGGCGCGGCTCGTCACGCTGGGCTGCGCGACTGAAATCCGGGTTCCTGCATCCGACGGTCCGTCGGCGCACGAATCCCGGTTCATACACCGGACACCGACGTCTCCGGGTCGGACAGGATCACCGGCTTCCCCCCGCCGGCCCTGCTCGACCCCGGGGACGAAGGCGCCCGCGAGCCGCAATCTCAGTGGTCGAAATCCGTGCAGGTCAGCCCGACGGTCCCGCTGAACCATTCCAGGCCGTTCACGCTGGACTCCTTGTCGAAACACCACAGCCCCGAGCCGCCGTTCCCGCCGGCACTGGTCATGGGTGCCTGCAGCATCAGCGCCGAATCGAACGCGAGGTTGATGCCGGAGCCGGCATTGCCCTGGATCGTCGCGCCCACGATCTGCGCGCTGCAATTCGCGCTGCAATCGACGCCATGGCCGTTGTTGCTGCTGATGTTGCCGTTGTCTATGACGAGCGTCGCGGCGAAATAACCCGTGACGCCGTTGCCGCCGTTGCCGGTGATCGTGTTGTCGAAGACGTAAGCGGTCGAGCCGCCCGCGATCAGGATGCCGGCCTCCCGGTTGCCGGTTATGACGTTGCTGGCTCCCACGTGCGCGCTGGACCCACCCCACCCCGACAGGCCATTGCCGAATCTTGCGGGGTCGGCACCGTTGCCGGAGATCGTGCTGGCGCTGACGGCACCCTGCGAGCCCGCGCCCAGGTCGATGCCGTTGCCGCCGTTGCCACTGATCGTGCTTCCACTCGCACTGACGGTCGAGTTCAAGTAGGCGGAGATCCCTGAGCTGGCGTTGTCGAGGAATCGGCTGTTCGACGCACCGAAACTGCCGCCTCGGGTCAAATACACGCCATTTGCGCCGGCACCTTGTACCGTCGAATCGACCAACCGCGTGTCGCCGACGAAGATGCGGATTCCGTCGCTGCGCGTGTTCTGAATCACGCAATTGGTGATCATGAACCGGAATCCGTGGTTCTGGCGTACGCCGTAGGAGCCACCCGTCAATGTGAGGTTCTCGAGCGTGATCCCGTTGGCCTCAATGGTGACCAGGTCACTGTCCAGATTCGGGGCATTGACCGTCGCGGCTGGATCGCCATGCAACGTCACGTCGTCGCGCCGGATCGCGACAAACTCATTGCAGGTGCCGCGAATGTTGACCACCAGGGGCTTGTGAACGTCTCCCCGTGCAATCGCACCCGAGATGGTCTCATGGCGATCGCAATCGACGGTGAACGTATTCGTCTGCGGCAGCGGACCCGCAGAGGCGACCGAACCCGATGCCGCCAGCACTGTGGCGGCGACGATTCCCATGCTTCTCATGTCTCCCTCCCCGCAACCCCTCCTGGATTGCTCGAGTGATCCGGCGGCCAGCGGCGTCCTTCGTGGTCGATCGCGGAGGGCAACCGGCAGACCGCCGGTGACAACCACAGCTTCCGCTGACATGGACGGTCCGGCCATTCGCAGTAATCGCTAGGAACGGCCATCCGATTCCGCGATGCGCGTCCCTGCGCACGCCCAGGCGAGTCTGGGTTCAGCGCGTGCGGCTTTCCTTCCGAAACTACGTAGCGGACCCCGGCACCGCATTTGCGATAATGCAGGCGGGTATTCAGTCGATGAGCACTCTGACCAAGCTTGCACTCGGCGTGATGGGACAGTTGCGACCACGCCCCACGAAAGGCGACGCCCGTCCCGTCATCAAGCTGCCCGCACCTGACAGGCGCGGAGGACGGACCGCTCCGTCGGCCATCAACGCGCAGGAGATCGACGTCTACGTGGCGCTGCCCGACGGCGCCTATCTCTACGATGCCCGCAAGCACGCGTTGCGGCTCGTCGCGGGCAGCGATCTGCGCCGCGTCACCGGTTATCAGGATTTCGTGGACGACGCCCCACTCGACCTCGTCTACGTCGTGGATCACTCGCGCATGAAGATGATCCCGGTGGCCAGCCGCGAGAGCTACGCGTCCGCGGCCGCGGGTGCGATTACGCAGAACGTCTACCTGTTCGCCGCCAGCAGCGGCCTCGCCACCGTGATCCGCGCCTGGATCGACCGCTCCGCCATCGCGGACGCGCTCGGTCTCACCCACGACCAGCACGTCCTGCTGTCGCAAACCGTCGGCTACCCGCACGCCTGACGCGCCTGACATCGGCTGGTGGCCGGCGACCGCATCCACTCACCCCGCTGCGCCGTCCTCCATCATTCGTCGCAGCAGCGTACTGGTCGTCTCCGCGGGATCCCAGCTGCACACACGGTTGCGCCCGGCGGTCTTGGCCACCAGCAAGGCCTTGTCCGCGCGGTCGATGGACTCTTCCACGCTGCTGTCCGGATCCAGCAGTGCGAGCCCGAACGACGCCGTCGTGGTGATCAAGGGGCCGCCGGCACTCGCGACAAAGGTCGCCTCGGCAATCTGCTTGCGGACGTGACCGATCACCTTCTGCCCGGTCTCCACGTCCGCCCCGGGCAGCGAGATCAGGAACTCATCGCCCCCGTAGCGAAACACCTTGTCGTACGGTCGCAGGTGTTCCGTGACCTGTCGCACCAAGCCGGCCAGCACCTGGTCGCCCGCGACGTGACCATGCGTGTCGTTGATCTCCTTGAGATGGTCCAGGTCCATGAAGGCGATACAGCACTGCTGCACGTTGCGCCGGGCCAGTTCGCGCAATTCCCGCAACGCGGGCAGCATCTCGACGCGACTCTGCGCTCCGGTCAGCGCATCACGCTCCCGCAGCGATCCCGCGATCGAATGCCGCAGCGAATCCAGTTCCAGGTGCAGGCGCTCGCCGCCGGCCACGAGGTCGTCGTAGTCGTCACGAGCGACCGGCACGCCGGTGGTCACCTCTCGCAGCATCTGTGCTGCGACCTGGTGCAACCGCCGGTGTTCCGCCTCGATCGCCACGAACGCCGGCTGCTCCCAGAGCTCGACCGGCGCCTGCTCGTAATACCACTGACCGAAGCGACACCTGCGATGGGCGTCGTGCTCGAGGTCGTTCGGGTCGGCAGGCAGCCGGCAGACGATCGAGCGGAGGAGGATCTGGTGCCAGTGCGCATGGTCGTGCGCAGCCTGCTCGATCTGCTCCAGCGATTTCCGCAACGCGGCCGGGTCCATGCGCAGCACCGGGATTCACCTCACACACCGTGCGTTTCTACTGCATTGCGACAGTCCCATGCCTAGGGTCACGCAGGCCTGCTTCGACTTCAACAGCGTCAATACCTATGCCGCGCCGTCCGGTCGCTAGCGCCTGGTTATTTCGTCTGCAGCAACTCCAGCGTCCGCGGATCGCTCGCGCCGTCGAAGTACTGCTCGTGCAGCTGCTCGAACACTGAACCGGGGGGCGTCACCTGCGCAAACAGCGTCGCACACGAACGCAGCTTCAGTTGGTCCCGCAGTGCCACGCCCGTCACTCCGGACAGCACGCGGCGCGCGGGTCGCCTG
>JAOUGW010000206.1 GCA_029865465.1 Gammaproteobacteria bacterium | reverse complement strand
CTGCGTGCGACGGCCTGGGCGAGGACGCGCGTGCCTTCGCCGAACTGGTCGAACTCGAACACCCCGACCGGGCCGTTCCAGACGATCGTGCCCGCGCCCTTGAGCGCCGCGGCGAAGCGTTCGGCGGTATCGGGGCCGATGTCGAGGATCATCTCGTCGGCCGCGACCTGCGCGACCTGCTTGACGTCGGCTTCGGCAGACGCCGAGAACTCCGTCGCGACGACGACGTCGGACGGCAGCGGAATCTCGACGCCCGACTGCTTCGAGCGCTCGAGCAGCGTGCGGGCCGTCTCGACCATGTCGGCTTCGTAGAGCGACTTGCCGACCGGGTGCCCAGCCGCCGCCAGGAACGTGTTGGCGATGCCGCCGCCGACGATCAGCTTGTCGACCTTGCCGAGCAGGGTTTCGAGCACCATGAGCTTGGTCGACACCTTCGACCCGCCCACGATCGCGACCAGCGGCCGCTTCGGGTTGCCGAGCGCCTTCTCGAGCGCTTCGAGTTCGTTGGTCAGCAGCGGACCGGCGCACGCGATCGGCGCGAACTTGCCGACGCCGTGGGTGCTGGCTTCGGCGCGGTGGGCCGTCGCGAAGGCATCCATGACATAGACGTCGCAAAGCGCCGCCATCTTCTGCGCCAGTTCGTCCTTGTTCTTCTTCTCGCCCTTGTTGAATCGCACGTTCTCGAGCAGGACGACTTCGCCCGGCTCGCAGGTCACGCCACCGAGCCACTCGCGCTCGAAGCGGACCTTGCGTCCCAGCATCTCGGAGAGCCGCGCGGCCACGGGGGCCAGCGAAAACTCCTCGACAGGCACGCCTTCTTCGGGACGGCCGAGGTGCGACATCAGCAGCACGCGGGCACCAGCCTTCCGCGCGGCCTCGATCGTCGGCAGCGACGCGCGGATACGCGCATCGCTGGTGACTACCCCATCCTTCACGGGAACGTTGAGGTCTTCGCGGATCAGCACCCGCTTAGCCCTAAGGTCCACATCGCTCATGCGGAGCACTCGAATCATGCCCTTCCCCTTTGCAGTGGCTTGCAGCGTCGTTTCAGCGGTACTCACTTCGAAATGACGCGTGCCATCTCGAGCACCTTGCAGGAGTAGCCCCACTCGTTGTCGTACCACGCGACGACCTTGACGAAGGTATCGTCGAGCGCAATGCCGGCTTCGGCATCGAACACCGAGGTGCAGGATTCGCCGCGGAAATCCGTGGCGACGACCTTCTCGTCGGTGTAGCCGAGCACGCCCTTCATCGGGCCCTGCGCGGCCGCCTTCATCGTGGCGCAGATCTCCTCGTACTTGGCAGGCTTGCTCAACTCGACCGTGAGGTCGACGACCGACACGTCCGACGTCGGCACGCGGAACGCCATGCCCGTGAGCTTCTTGTTCAGCTCCGGGATGACCTTGCCGACGGCCTTGGCGGCGCCGGTGGACGACGGGATGATGTTCTCGAGGATGCCGCGACCACCGCGCCAGTCCTTGTTCGACGGGCCGTCGACCGTCTTCTGCGTCGCCGTCGCAGCGTGCACGGTGGTCATCAGGCCGCGCTTGATGCCCCAGTTGTCGTGCAGCACCTTCGCGACGGGCGCGAGGCAGTTGGTCGTGCACGAGGCGTTCGAGATGATCGCCTCGCCCGCGTACCTGGTGTGGTTGACGCCAAAGACGAACATCGGCGTGTCGTCCTTCGACGGGGCCGACATGATCACCTTCTTCGCGCCGGCGGCGAGGTGCTTCTGTCCGCCCGCCGCGTCGAGGAACAGGCCGGTCGATTCGATGACGATGTCGGCGCCGACTTCGCCCCACTTCAGCTCGGACGGGTCCTTCACCGCGGTGAGGCGGATCTTGCGGCCGTTGACGACGAGCGTGTTGCCCTCGACGGCGATGTCGCCCTTGAAGCGGCCGTGCACCGAGTCGTACTTGAGCATGTACGCCAGGTAGCCGGGCTCGAGCAGGTCATTGATGCCGACGATCTCGATGTCGGCGAAATCCTTCGCCGCCGCGCGAAACACCATGCGGCCGATGCGGCCAAATCCGTTGATGCCGACCTTGATAGTCATTGTCTGCGTCTCCCGTCAGAACTGGTTGCGTAAACCGATGTGAATCAGAGCAGCCCGGTGGCAACCTGGGCCACGTTGGCCGCAGTGAACCCGAAATGCTCGAAAAGCTTCTTGGCCGGTGCCGAGGCGCCGAACGTATCCATGCCGACGACGGCGCCGTCGAGACCGACGTAGCGCCACCAGCTTTCCCTGGAGCCGGCCTCGATGGCAACGCGCTTCGTGCCGGCGGGCAGCACGCTGGCGCGGTACGCCGCGTCCTGCGCGTCGAACACGCTCGTGCTCGGCATCGAGACGACGCGCACGCGACGGCCCTGCGCCGTCAGCAGTTGCGCCGCCTCGACAGCAAGGCCGACCTCGGATCCCGTTGCGATCAACACGATCTCCGGCGCGCCCGCGCTGTCGCACAGCACGTAGCCGCCCCGTGCGATCGCGGCGACCTGTGCGGGCGTACGCGGCATCGGCGGCAACGCCTGGCGCGAGAGAACCAGGCTGGTGGGGCCGGTGGCGTTGTCGATCGAATCGCCCCAGGCCACGGCCGTCTCGACCGTGTCGCAGGGACGCCAGACGCGCATGTTCGGGATCAGGCGCAGGCTGGCCACGTGCTCGACGGGCTGGTGCGTCGGGCCGTCCTCGCCCAGGCCGATCGAGTCGTGCGTGAACACGAGCACGACGCGCTGCTGCATCAGCGCGGCCATGCGCACGGCGTTGCGCGCGTAATCGGAGAACACGAGGAACGTGCCGCCGTACGGAATGAACCCGCCGTGCAGCGCGACGCCGTTCATGATCGCGCACATGCCGAATTCGCGCACCCCGTAATGGATGTAGTTGCCTGCGACGTCCTGCGGCGTGACCGTCCGGTAGCCCTTGAAGTCGGTGTTGTTCGACCACGTGAGGTCGGCCGACCCGCCCAGCAGCTCGGGCAGCGCGGCACCCAGCACGTTCAGTACCTGTTGCGAAGAAATCCGGGTTGCCACTGCCGCCGGCTTTTCGAGCGCGGCGGCGGTGAAATCCTGCAGCTGCCTGCGCCAGTCCGCGGGTAACTCGCCGCGCATGCGGCGCTCGAACTCGGCCGCAAGTTCGGGATGTGCCGCGCGATAGGCGGCGAGGCGCCGCTGCCAGGCCTGCTCGGCCGCCGCGCCGGATGCGCGTGCGTCCCAGCCCTGCCGGATTTCGTCCGGGACGACGAACGGTGCGTGCGTCCAGCCCAGCTGCTCGCGCGTCGCGGCCACCTCGGCCTCGCCGAGAGCCGCTCCGTGCACGCCGTGCGTGCCCGCCTTGTTCGGCGAACCCCAGCCGATGACGGTGTTGCAGCAGATCAGGGACGGACGCGGGTCGGCCTTCGCCGCCCCGATGGCGGCTTCGATCGCCGCGGCATCGTGGCCGTCGACGTCCGGCACGACGTGCCAGCCGTATGCTGCGAACCGCTGCGGCGTATCGTCGGTGAACCAGCCTTTGACTTCGCCGTCGATCGAGATGCCGTTGTCGTCGTAGAAGCAGATCAGCTTGCCCAGGCCCAGCGTGCCGGCCAGCGAACAGGCCTCGTGCGACACACCCTCCATCAGGCAGCCATCGCCCAGGAACACGTACGTGCGATGGTCGACGATCTCGTGCCCCGGCCGGTTGAACGAGGCCGCGAGCAGCTTTTCGGCGAGCGCCATGCCGACGGCGTTCGCAAGGCCCTGGCCGAGCGGACCGGTCGTCGTCTCGATGCCCAGGTGCCGGTCGACTTCGGGGTGGCCTGCCGTGTGCGAGCCGAACTGCCGGAAGCTGGCAAGGTCGTTGCTCGTGAGCGGGTAGCCCGCCAGGTGGAGCAGCGAATAGAGCAGCATAGAACCGTGCCCGTTCGACAGCACGAAGCGGTCGCGGTCGGCCCACTCGGGGTTGCCCGGGTTGTGCTTGAGGTGATCCGCCCACAGCACCTGCGCGATGTCGGCCATGCCCATGGGCATGCCCGGGTGACCGGAATTGGCCTTCTGGACCGCGTCCATGCTCAGCGCCCGGATGGCGTTGGCGAGCTGCCGGCGTGTGGGCATCGTGAACCCTCGTGGTAATCCCGCCATTTTAGCGTCCGGGCGCCAGATGGGTCACACGAAATCTGTCGAATCGACGGGTCGCGGGGCTGCGTAAGGTCGGGATTGACAGCAGGCCGGACGGAAAGGTCGTCAAGGACAATCCGGTCCACCTTATAATCCGCGGCTGTTTGCCCTGGGAAGCTCCTCCATATGACGACCGGCCACCTGTTCACCTCCGAATCCGTCTCCGAAGGCCACCCGGACAAGGTCGCCGACCAGATCTCGGACGCGGTACTCGACGCGATGATTTCTCAGGACAAGCGCTCGCGCGTCGCCTGCGAAACGCTGGTCAAGACCGGCGTCGCGATCGTGGCCGGCGAAGTCACGACCGAAGCCTGGGTGGACCTCGAGGACCTCGTCCGCGGCGTCATCACCGACATCGGCTACACCTCGTCGCACGTTGGTTTCGACGGCCGCACCTGCGGCGTGCTGAACATCATCGGCAAGCAGTCACCCGACATCGCGATGGGCGTCGACCGCAGCAACCCCGAAGAACAGGGTGCCGGCGACCAGGGCCTCATGTTCGGCTATGCCAGCAACGAGACGCCGAGCCTGATGCCGGCGCCGATCTGCTACGCGCACAAGCTCGTCGAGCGCCAGGCCGAAGTCCGCAAGAACAACCTGCTGCCGTGGCTGCGCCCGGACGCAAAGTCCCAGGTCACGTGCCGCTATGAAGACGGCAAGGTCACCGGGCTCGACGCCGTCGTGCTCTCGACGCAACACGACCCCGACGTGAAACTCGATGACCTGCGCGAAGCCGTGATGGAGCTCGTGATCAAGCACGTGCTGCCGAAGGAGTGGCTGCGCAAGGACACCAGGTTCCACATCAACCCGACCGGCAACTTCGTCATCGGCGGCCCCGTCGGCGACTGCGGCCTCACCGGCCGCAAGATCATCGTCGATAGCTACGGCGGCATGGCCCGCCACGGCGGCGGCGCGTTCTCCGGCAAGGACCCGTCGAAAGTGGACCGTTCTGCCGCCTACGCGGCACGTTACGTCGCCAAGAACCTCGTGGCTGCCGGCCTGGCCGACCGTTGCGAGATCCAGGTGTCCTACGCCATCGGCGTGGCCGAGCCGACCTCGATCACGGTCGACACGTTCGGCACGGGCAAGGTGAGCCAGGAGCGCCTCGAGCAGCTGGTGCGTGCGCACTTCGACCTGCGCCCGTACGGCATCATCAAGATGCTCGACCTCGTCCACCCGATGTACCGCGCCACCGCGTCGTATGGCCATTTCGGCCGCGATCCGGTCCACATGACCTACAAGTGGAAGGAAAACATCGCGGGCAAGCGCGTCGAGAAGAGCGAGGCCTTCACCGCGTTCACCTGGGAAAAGACGGACAAGGCCGAAGCGCTGCGCAAGGACGCGGGCCTGTAACCAGGCCCGCTGAGGGGTTAGGGGTTAGGGGATAGGGGATAGTCGGAAAATCGCAGTAGACCATTTCAACGCCCCCGGGCAGGTACTGAGCCCGTCTTTCAGGCTTCAGCAGCACCTCCGACTAACCCCCATCCCCTAACCCCTATCCCCTTTTAGCTACTGGGGTAGCTGTGTATCATTGCGTCCCGCCCGAGGAGCGCTGCAACGGACCGTCGCGTCCGCCAGG
>JAOUGW010000205.1 GCA_029865465.1 Gammaproteobacteria bacterium | reverse complement strand
GGTGGACCGCCCGGGCGCCAGTTCGCCGGGGCCGACGTTGTGAGTCGCAAGCCGATCGAACGGTCGCATCGGGTGCCAAAGGATTTCGACCTGGCACCGTCACGCCGTTATAGCGTCGACCAGCCGTAACGCATTTCTGCGCGAACCCGACAGAAGCTCGCGGCGCGTGACCGCCTGAGAAGGCCCAGGCTGCGCGCACGGACGACGCCAACCGCGATGCCGACGACTTGTTCCTCGATGCCGTAGGCGCGATGGTGCTGGCTGCGCTCGATCGGATCGAGGACGACCAGGGGGCGCGGTTCGCGCTATTCAAGAAACTGCTGGCCGTGGCGCAGGAGGTAGCCAATGGGGCTGAGGCGGAGGGCAGGGCGATGGACTGCCGGCACCGTGGCGGGCATTGACGCTCGGGGACTAACTACGCGGGCAGGGTGAAAACGGCTTACCGCAACTCGACTTCCAGCCTATAGGCGCAAAATCCTGCCCCCGCTACCACAATTTCGCGCATCCGCTCCGATGCGCTTCAGCAGGGCCGCTTCAATGCGGCCTTGTTCGTTATGAACACTGATCTCATTGGCGTCGTAATGCACTGATGCGCTCGGCGCTCGGTCGGTGGTACGTTCTAGCGGTCGCGAAGAGCCGCGAATCAATGGATGACCCGCCCCCATCACTGTTGCGGGGTGTTCCATGACCAGATTCACATCTGAGATCCAGCGTAGAGGCGTGCTGCGAATCGGCGCGGCCTACGCAGTCACCGCCTGGCTGATCGCACAGATCGCTTCGTTCCTCGTATCCACGTTCGACGCGCCACCGTGGGTCACTCAGTCGATCGTGGTGCTGCTGGCGATAGGCCTCGTTCCCGCGCTCGTGCTGGCCTGGGTGTATGGCAACGAGACAGACACCGGCACCCTGCGGCGCAGGCGCCGCATACGGGCGTGGACGATGGCGACTGCCGTGGCGGTGGCGCTGCTGCTGTTAGTCGACCTTGCAGGCGGACGAAAGTGGCTGGTTCCTGGCAGTGACCTCCGTCCGACTGCAGTGGCAGTGCTGCCTTTCGACAATCTTTCGGGTAATCCGGAACAGGATTACTTTGTGTCCGGCATGCGGGACGCCCTCATCGGCGCGCTCGGCGAGGTCGGCTCGGTCAAGCTGGTCTGGATCTCGCAAGCGGACCTAGCACGAGCCGGCAAGCCGGCGCCCGAGATCGGCCGACAGCTCGGCGTGGACGGCATCGTCACGGGTGCGGCCATGCGCGCTGGCGACGAGGTACGGCTGCAGGTGCGCCTGATGCGCGTGCAACCCGAGGAGCGCCTGTTGTGGTCGCAATCGTACGATCGAGCGCTGCCCGAGGTCTTGGCTCTGCAGCAGCAAGTCGCAATCGCAATCGCCGGAGCCATGAAAGCGCCGGTTACCGAGGAACAACGCTCGCGGCTGACCGACGCGCATGCAGTGGACCCGGTCGCCTATGAAGCGTACCTCCGCGGCATGCATCACCTCGCTAAGGGAACGGACGCGGACATTGAGACGGGGCTGCGCTTCCTGCAGGAGGCCGTGGACAAGGACCCCGGCAGCGCGCAGGCCTACGCAGGGCTGGCCATAGGTTATGCCACCGTTGGTCACGGCCCGGGATCGCCGCCGGACGTTTGGGCCAAGGCCCGCGCGGCAGCGCTCAGGGCTCTCGGGTTGGACCCGGACCTGGCCGAAGCTCACTTCGCGCTGGCGGACGTCAAGCTGTATTTCGAAAACGACTGGGAGGGCGCAGAACAGGAGTTCAAGCGGGCCAACGAGCTCAATCCCAGCCTCGCGATGAACCACTACCACTACGCGTGGCACCTTGTGCTCATGGGCCGCCTCGACGCAGCAATAGTGGAACACAAGTTGGCGCAGGCGCTGGACCCGCTGAACCCACTTCACACCGCTTGGCTGGGCGGCCTGTACGTGATCGGCGGGAACTACGACGAGGCGATCGCGGAGGCCCGCAAATGCCTCGACATGGACGATCAGTACGCGTTCGCCCTGCTCAACATGGGGCGCGCATATTCGTACAAGGGCATGCACGACCAGGCAATCGCAGCGCTTAGCGAGGCGACGCGTGTGATCCCGGACTGGGGCTACTGGCTGGCCGTTGCCTACGTTCGGGCGGGGAAGCGGGATGAAGTTCTCAAGATGCTCGCGGAGTTCGAATCGCGGCCGCCCACGCCGTTTGGAGCCTACGGCCTTGCCCTGGTCAATGCCGCACTGGGCAACAACGACGCTGCGTTCCGTTGGCTGGAGTTCCAGCCTCGGCATGCGTGGGTCCCGTGGGCCCGCGTCGAGGCGGAGTTCGCGGAATTGCGCAGAGATCCGCGGTTCCAGGATTTCCTGCGACAGTTCAAGCTCCCGTCGTGCAACAGCACCTCCTGCGCCAGGACAAACGACTCGGGACAAGGCCCGCCGCTGGCAACACAGCCTCGTACCAGCACGTAGTGGCGGCTCGGGCGCGTGGGGCGTGAGGCAGCCGTTCAGCCACCGCGCAGCTCGATTTGGAACGTGACCGGAGTGATTCGGAAATCTGAAATCGAGCCCCGCTACCATCGAATCGAAGCGAACGGCCCCTCTGGGGCCGTTTTGCCTTGGACGGCCGGTTCCATCCCCTGCAGCACAGGGTTTGGACTGTCGCACGCTACGTCGGTTATCGGCGATCAGCGGTCGGTCACGCCAAAGCCCGAGCGGACCTCCAAGTGATCGTCTTGGAAGTTGCACCGGACGAGGAATGCCAACGGGAATGCCCCGACGTCATGTGGCGTTTCTGGAAGACGAAGCTAGAGGACCGCTACGCAGCATCGTGCCAGGCGCTGCTCATGCTGCTGTGACCTGCCGGGACGGGCAGGGCAGTCCTGGAGGCAGCTCGGTCACCCGGCGATTTCCCGTGTGCTGTGGCAATTCGGGCCATCCAGGCGCCGCAGTAGTCTTGCATGCTCTTGACGCCGGAAACTATGATCCAGACGGAGTGCCGACGGGCGATGGTCGGCCACTGCTGCGGGGAGCCGCAGCCGAAGGACCGTCACAATCAGGGGGAAACATGAATCTGTGCAAGATCGCCGTGGCATTGGCCACGGCCGCGACAATGGCCACGCTCGCAGCCTGCCAGCCGTCTGGACCGAGCGCTGCGGAGATGGACGCCATCAAGGCAGTGAACGGCGCCTGGGCCGAGCACTACAACGCCGGCGATGCCGGCGCGGTTGCAGATCTTTATTGGGAGGACGGGTCACTGATGGCGCCGGGCGCTCCGGCCCGGGTGGGGCGTGATGCGATCCGCGAGTACCTCGTCGCCGGCATCGAAGGCTCGAAGGCCGGCGGCATGTCGATGAACATCGACCACGGGCCGGTCAACGTCTCCGGGAACACCGCCTGGCAGGAGGGCGCATTCCGGGTCACCGATGCTTCCGGCGCGACGGTGGATGCCGGCAAGTACCTCTCGGTGCTCGAGAAGCGCGACGGCCAGTGGCGCTTGCTGCGCGACACGTACAATTCAGACGGTCCGGTATCGACCGCGGCCCCCGGCCCGGATGCTGTCACAGCCGACCCCGCGCACTACAAGGTCGAGTTCGAGAACGACAAGGTGCGCGTCCTGCGTATCTCCTACGGGCCCAAGGAGAAGTCGGTCATGCACTACCATCCGAAGGGCGTGGTCGTGTTCCTGAACGATCTCCAGGGGAGATTCACGATGCCCGATGGCACGACGCAGGACATGCAGACCAAGGCCGGCACCGTGAGTTGGACGGACGCGACGACCCACAATCCGGAGAACCTGGGCGACAAGCCGTTCGAGGTCATCCAGGTCGAACTCAAGTAGTCCGCCCGGGGCCGCGCCAGTGCGCGGTACCGGCCGCGACACCGACGAACCCCGGCCCGCGCCGGGGTTCTTCTTTCTGCCAGTTGCATCCACGAAATAGAGGCAGGCGACACAGGGTAGGGTGACCCGCTACCCCAGTGGCGTCCAGGTGACGTTGGTCTGCTGGTGGGGCCTTCCTGCGGCATCCGTGGCGGTTAGAACGCAAGGCGGGTACGCACGTCAGCACGGCAAACTGCTGCGGGGCTGCCGAGGTCGATCACGGGGAGAGGGTACTGCGAAGGCAGGCGGTGCGAGCCGACCGCACCGGGCGAGCCTGCCGATAAGCCCTGATGCGTCCACGCCGTGGCAGGCGTAAAGATCAGTGCGTGAAGGTTGGGGTGCCGCTCAAGGGAAGAGCAGGACGATGGAATTCAATCTGATCTCCTGGTGGCAACGCAAGCGCATTCAGGCGACGGTGCGGTTGTCCGGTCGCCCGATGCATTTCCATCGCGTCACCAACCCCTATCACGCCGTTAGTATCAAGGCCGGCCCAGGCTGTCACGCGACGGCGCAGAAATTCCGAGGCCAGCGGTTCCTTTCAGGTGAAGCGCCGCCACTGCCGCAGCCAACCTGCAACGTGAGCGCGTGTGAATGCCGGTACGTGCATCACGAGGACCGTCGCAACTTGGACGACCGCCGCCATCGGGACGTCTTCTGGGACCCGAACTCCCGGTTGGCGAAGGGCGCGAACCGTCGTTTGAGCCTCGGACGGAGAGCGACGGACCATTGATTCTCTGTCGGGTCGGCGGGCCACAAGATGTCCGCACAGACGCCCCGGGCCCCCCGCCAAGGTTTCTGTTTCAGCGCGGGGATGGCTGGCTTCTATCGCGACTCAACCAAGATGGGTGCATCTTCTAATCGAAGCAGCGGCGCCCTTGGTTTGAGCCTGCTTGACGCTGACCCGCGCCGAACCTCGGACACGACGAACTCGACAGCGTCCGCGGACAGCAGGTCGGTGCGGATCGCATTGGCGGCGTCCTGCTGCAACTTCGCAGCGGGCACCTCCGCCTCAAAGTTATCCGCCTTTGGGCCTCAAGCGCCGGCGGGCCACTGAAATTCGGGGCGCAGGCCTTCGTAGACCGGGCGACCGTCGTTCGGCTTTGCGTAGCCTTTGCTCTCGTCCCAGAAAGCGTGGTAGGTCGCCTTTGGAAACCTGGCATCGTCGTAGCCCATCACGTTCGGCACGGCGACGCGGATGCGCTTCTGCTTGTCATCAAGCATCAGCACGGCACCACAGTCGGTGCAGAGGCAGATTTCCAGCGGGCCGCTCGGGTTGTTGGCATTGAAGGGCACCCGCTTCATCTTCTCCGGGTGGTCGGCCTTCACGTCGCCGTAATTGAAGAAGGCGACATGCGTCGTGTGCTGGCCGGTTACGGACTTGCAGACGTTGCAGTGACATTCGTGGTTGTCAATTGGTTCGGCGGAAGCAGTGACGTGCACATGTTTGCAGCCGCCCGCATATCTCGTGGTCATGGCATTTCCTCCCCCGATGGACTGGTTACTACAGGTCCGTTGCTCAAAGCTAGCACAGGCTTCTTCCGTGATGAAGGCTGCTTCGCGGCTGAAGGGAATAGCCCCGTCTTACGGCGGCGCACGGGCAGCCACTGCCCAGCCATTCGATGGCGCTGTTCAAGTCAGATCCGGAATCTTGGTCAGGCTTCCTATTGAGTGAGGATGGCTGCGGGTGTACGTCAGTGCCGTCCGACGGACGCGGACCGGGACCCCGGATGTTGCGCGGGGTAGGGGCTGAGGGGTGGGGGCATGGGACTACTGCCAGTAGCTGGGCCGTTTCCATTTGACGATCCTGCGCGCGGGGTTCTGGTACGCCAACGAAGAACGGTGACTTGTTGCGCATCGTTGATAGGAGCAGGATCGCGCCTCAGGCCGTCATCGTCGAGGGGAGGCAAGCGATCATGGACACCGTCAGCCCCCGGGGTTCG
>JAOUGW010000204.1 GCA_029865465.1 Gammaproteobacteria bacterium | reverse complement strand
GGACAGCTCGCTGCACGGCGTGACGTTCGGCCAGAACGCGATCGTCGAACGGCCGGGCCTGCTCGAGGTGGGCGCGCTACTGACGAGTGAATAGTGAACAGTGATTAGTGATTAGTGATTAGTGATTAGTGATTAGTGATTAGTGAATAGTGATTAGTGATTAGTGAATGACCGGATCACTAATCACTAATCACTATTCACTAATCACTAATCACTATTCACTTCCCAGAGAGCCGTGCTGCGATACGCGTAGCGGTAAGCGGCGAGGTACGCAGGAACGATCAGCAGCGTCAGCGCCGCCGTGAACATCGCCACGGCGCGATCACCCAGCAGCACCGGAACGAGCATGACGGCGTTGGCGAACAGGACCAGCCAGAAGACGGCGCGCCAGTAGCGTTCATTGCCGATGCGACGCCGTAGCGCATAGCCCCAGAGCGCGGCCAGCAGCGCAGCGCTCAGCGTCCAGTTGGCGAGCGTCAGGGCGGTCACTTCGCTGCCGCGCGAGAGATTCGCGGCCTCGCCCGCCAGCACGCCGAATGTGAGCAGGGCTGCGTACACGACCCAGCCGGTCCTCGCTCCGCTCGGAGGATGCGTCGCCACGTCAGTAGTGCGGCGGGACCTCGACCCGGTTCGGGTCGCCGCCCCGTTCCTCTAGTTGCTGCACCTGTTCGAGCAGTCGCTGGTTGCGGTCGCGCAGCGAGTAGAGCTCGCGTTGCTGCCGGTAAACGACGTCGCTCAACTCCTGCAGCGCCCGCTCGAGGTGCGCTACCTTGAACTCGAGCGTGTCGATGCGCTCGCTCATGGCGCAGCTGCCGGCGCGCGATAATCGGCGGTGACGACACCGACCTGCAGCGCTTCCGCCTCGTGATCGACCTCGCGCCACGTCTCGGCGAGCGCGGCCTGTTCCCACTCGAGCATCGCGGGCAGCTCGAGCAGGCGCTGCGCGTACTGCCGGGCGTGGCCAGTCAGTTCGATGCCGTACGTGCGCACGCGATACGCCACCGGGCAATAGAAAGCGTCGACCACGGTGAATCCGGGGCCGGCGAGGAACGGGCCACCGAATCGCGACAGGCCTTCGTTCCACAGCTCGTCGATGCGGCGGATGTCGGCGACGAGCGCGGGCGGCAGCGTGTGCAGCTTGACGCGCAGGCCGACGTTCATCGTGCAGACGTTGCGCAGCGTGGCGAAGCCCGAGTGCATTTCGGCCGCCGCGCACCGTGCCCAGGCGCGTGCTGCGGCATCGGCCGGCCACAGGCCCGGGTGGCGCTCGGCGAGAAACTCGCTGATGCCAAGGGAGTCCCACACCACGGTGGCGCCATCGCGCAGGCAGGGCACCTTGCCCGAGGGCGAGAAGGCACGGAACGCATCGAAGTTCGAGCCGCGCGCGAACGGCTTGACGTGTTCGACGAAGGGAATGCCGTGGGCGCGCAGCAGCACCCATGGCCGCAGCGACCAAGACGAATAGTTCCTGTTGCCGATGTAGAGTTCG
Organism: Gammaproteobacteria bacterium; assembly: GCA_029865465.1. Lineage (GTDB taxonomy): Bacteria > Pseudomonadota > Gammaproteobacteria > Steroidobacterales > Steroidobacteraceae > RPQJ01. The sequence continues at coordinate 4,361 of JAOUGW010000204.1, read as the reverse complement.
TACATGGACCCTCCCGGTGCGTGCGCACGATCGTCGCGGTGCCGAATGATACAGCCGTGCGCGGTCAGTACTTGTGCGTCGAGAGCAGCAGGTTGGTCTCGGTGTTGGCCACGCCTTCGATGCGGCGGATGCGGCTCAGCACGCGGTCGAACTCGTCGAGCGTGTCGGCGCGCAGCTCGGCGATGATGTCCCAGCGGCCGTTGGTCGTATGCAGTGCTGCCACGGACGCGTCGCCTCGCAGCGAGCGCAGCACCTTGTCGGCGTTGTTGCCTTCGACCGCGATCAGCGTCAGCGCCGTGATGCGGCGGTCATCGTCCGGTGCTGCCAGGCGGACGGTGTAGCCCGCAATCACACCTTCCTGCTCGAGCCTGGCGATGCGGTTCTGCACGGTGCCGCGGGCGACACGGAGGGTGCGTGCCATCGTCGCTGCGGACACGCGGGCGTTGCCTCGCAGGAGGCCGATGAGCTGGCGGTCGAGATCGTCCATGCGGTACCTGCTATTCTGGCGAATCGTTCAATAAAACTGTCGAAATAGCAAATTTATAGCCCATATCGAGGGGTTTGATGGCTTCCTGTTGGCTCACGGCCTGCGGATGATGCCGGATTCGCTCGGGCTTCCTCATTTCGTGGCAGCCCGGGCAGAGGGATAGTGATGGTCGATTACATTGGCGTCAGTGACATCGGGCGGATCGTAAACGAGCTCGGGCCGGCGGAATTCATGGCCCGGCTGGCGCGCGAAATCGCAGCGGATTACCGCCGCTGGCCCGAGTTCGAGAAGTCGGCGCGCCTCGCGAGCCATTCGCCGGTCGGCGTCATCGAACTGATGCCCGCGACCGACGGCAAGCTGTACTCCTTCAAGTACGTCACCGGTCATCCCAAGAACACGGCCGAGGGCCTGCTGACGGTGACCGCGTTCGGCGTGCTGGCCAGCGTCGACACGGGGTATCCGTTGCTGCTCTCAGAACTCACGGTGACGACGGCGTTGCGCACGGCCGCGACGTCGGCCCTGGCGGCACAGACGCTCGCGCGTCCCGACAGCCGCGTCATGGCGTTGATCGGCAATGGCGCGCAGAGCGAGTTCCAGGCCATCGCGTTCCATCGCCTGTGCGGTATCCGCCAACTGCGGGTCTACGACGTGGACCCGCAGGCCACGGCCAAGCTCGTGCGTAACCTCGCCGCGATGCCGGAGCTGGCTGACTTGCAGGTGGTGCGGACGCATTCTGCGGCCGAGGCCTGCAAGGGCGCGGACATCGTCACCACCGTCACGGCGGACAAGCGCAACGCGGTCATCCTGACGCCGCCCATGATCACGCCCGGCATGCACATCAACGGCGTCGGCGGCGACTGCCCGGGCAAGACGGAGCTGCATCCGGACATCCTGCGGATGCCGGGCATGCGCGTCGTGGTCGAGTACGAGCCGCAATCGCGGATCGAGGGCGAAATCCAGCAGATGCCCGGCGACTACCCGGTGATCGAGCTCGCGCAGGTGTTGCGCGGTGAAACGCTGGCGCGCTGCTCGGACTCCGAGATCACGCTGTTTGATTCCGTCGGATTCGCGCTCGAGGACTACTCGGCCCTGCGGTTCCTGCACGCACTCTTGTCGCAGCAGCGGCTCGGCCGCCGCGACCTCGACCTGGTGCCGGTACTCGACGACCCGAAAGACCTGTTCGGCGGGACGCTGGCGGGTCAGAGCGGCATCGCGCGGCCGCGCAAGAGCAAGACGGCCTGAGGCGAGGCGATGACTGGCACCATCGCGCTGATCGGCGCGCCCACCGATGTCGGCGCGGGCGCGCGCGGCGCCTCGATGGGCCCGGAAGCGCTGCGCGTCGCGCAACTGCAGGCCGTGCTCGAAGCGCAGGGTCTCGTGGTGGTCGACCGCGGCAACCTGAGTGGCCCGCCGAATCCCTGGCAACCGCCGTACGGCGGTTACCGTCATCTGCGTGAAGTGACCGAGTGGAATCGCCTCGTGCACGCGGCCGTGCACGCAGAGCTCGCCGCGGGGCGGCTGCCGGTGCTGCTCGGCGGCGATCACAGCCTCGCGATCGGTTCGATCAGTGCCGCCGCGAAGCACTGCCGTGACACCGGGCGCAAATTGCGCGTGCTCTGGTTCGATGCGCACGCCGACTTCAACACCAACGTCTTGACGCCGAGCGGCAACGTGCACGGCATGCCGGTCGCCTGCCTGTGCGGTCACGGTCCGCCGGAACTGGTGTCGATCGGCGGCCGCGTGCCGGCGATCGATCCTGCCGAGCTGCGGCAGATCGGCATTCGCAGCGTCGACGCCGGCGAAAAGCGCTTCGTGCACGAAGTGGGTATCGAAGTCTTCGACATGCGCTACATCGACGAGATGGGGATGCGGCACACGCTGGAGCAGGCCCTGCTCGGCGTCGACGACGACACCCACGTCCACGTGAGTCTCGACGTCGATTTCCTGGATCCCGGCATCGCGCCCGGCGTGGGCACGACGGTGCCTGGTGGCCCGACCTACCGCGAGGCGCAGCTCTGCATGGAAATGGTGGCCGACACGGGCCGGCTCGCGTCGCTCGACATCGCCGAGCTCAATCCTGCCTTCGACATCCGCAATCGCACGGCCGAGGTTGCGGTTGACCTGATCGGCTCGCTGTTCGGCAAGAGCACCCTGATGCGCCAGTGAGTTGCGCCCCAGCGCGGCTGCCAGGCGGCGCTTTCGACGCAGCGGGCGGCAGGGTAATCTGCGCGTTCCATACGCTGCGAGCGGCAAGTTCAAACCATGCGCTGGATTCGCATTGCCCTGTTGGCCGGCCTCGCCGTCGCGGTGGCCAGCGGCTGGTTGTCGCGCGAGACCCCGCCCGGGGCGGGCGCCGAACCCCAGGAGGCGTCGGACTGGGGCTCCACTGCCTCGCAGCCCGGCGTCACCGGGCTTCCGGCCGAGGCGTGGCAGACATTGCGGCTCATCGAAGCCGGCGGACCGTTTCCCTACGACCGTGATGGCGCACATTTCGAGAATCGCGAGCAACGACTGCCCGCGCAGCCCTCCGGGTACTATCGTGAGTTCACGGTGCGGACGCCGGGATCTTCCGACCGCGGTGCCCGCCGCATCGTGAGCGGCGGCAACCCGCCGGTCGAGTTCTATTACACGGACGATCACTACCGCAGCTTTCGCCGGATTGAGGTGCCGCACTCATGACCGAGTTCGTGCGCGACGTCGCACTGACCGATGACGCCATCCGCGGCCTCGAACTGCTCGCGTCGTCGCTCGACTGGCCGTGCTACGTGGTCGAACTCAGCAGGTGCATCGACAAGACGCAACTGCTGGAGCAGTGCGCCGGCGTGCTGCGGTTTCCGAGCTGGTTCGGCCAGAACTGGGACGCGTTCTTCGATTGCCTCATCGACCTCGCGAGCGTGCGCCGGGCGCGCGGCTGCGTGATCGTGCTGCGGCATGCCGGCGAGCTGCGGGCCGCATCGCCCGAGGCGTTCGATACGGCCCGGTCGATCCTGGCGGATGCGGCCAAGGTATGGAGCGACCGCGGCGTCGCGATGCGCGTGTTCGTCGAGACTCCCTGACGCCGCGGGACTCGCGACACGCAGCCGCGCCGGTCTGAATCAGTTGGAGGCGGGCGGCGCAGGCACCTGGCTCGCGTCGCCGGTCAACTGCCAGTGAATCAGCGAGACCGGCATCATCCCGGCGGCATTGTACTCGTCGAAGAAGCCGCGCAGCGTGAAGTCGTCGCCGAGCTGGTGGGCGCGGTCCTTGATCAGTTCATCGACGAGGTACTTGCCGGTCACGTAGCTCGTGCCGTAGCCGGGTTGCCGCAGGTACAGCTGCTGCTCGAACCCCAGCAGGTCCAGGTCCGGACGCATCCATCCCCGCGGCGTCCACTCCACCTGGAAGGCCTTGGCCTGCTGCAGGTCGAACAGGTTCGCCTGCGCGTAGAGCGAGGCGAGCCCGCGCGCGCAGCGCTGCGCGAGCATGATCCAGACGATTTCCCGTGCGCGCGGATTGTCGTCGTAGTAGCCGGCGTGCAGGATGATTTCCTCCATCGCCGTCGCCGTGCCTTCGGCGCGGCTGTCCCACACGTTGTTCAGCCAGGCTTCGCGACGGATCACGCTCGGGTTAGGCGCCTGCTTGAGCCACGCGTGGTCGAACCAGTGCTGGAAATGGGCGAACAGCGTGATCGGTTCGTAGTGGCTCGCGATGCTGAAGAAATTGCGCGTCTCGAGCGGCGAATACGGGCCGATGCGCTCGCGCAGCGCCGGGTCGAGGTAGTCGTCGACGCGCAGGATGTCCCGGGACTTCAGCCACGCCAGGTACTTGGTCACGGCGGCGTTGGCGCGCCGGTCCCACTCTTCCGGGCTTGATGCCGCCGTGAGCTGCGGCAGCG
>JAOUGW010000203.1 GCA_029865465.1 Gammaproteobacteria bacterium | reverse complement strand
CGCGGTCGCCCTGGAACGTGATCTTGTCGACGGGCGTCCCGTTGATGGCGCTGAGGCGTGCCCGCAGCATCGGCACCAGCTCCGTCGCAGGCAGGCCGGCTTGCGCGAAGAACTGTGCGACACGCGCGCCCTCGTCGGGGCGGATGTTGATCATGAAATAGTTGGGCGCATCGACCGGCAGGCTGCGCTGCCAGTCCCGCAGCAGGTCGTCACGCACCAGCGCGAGCAGCAGCAACACCATGAAGCCGAGGCCGAAAGCCACGATCTGCACGATGCTGTCGCGACCGCGCCGGGCAATGTTCGCGAGGCCATACCGCCAGGCAACGCCCACACCACTGCGCAGCGGCGCAAGCGACTTCACCAGCACCCAGCCTGCGAGGGCGAGCAGCAGGAAGGTCGCGCCGAGCCCGCCCGCCACGTACCCGACGAGCTTGGGATCGCGCACGATCCAGTACAGCAGCGCGAGCACCGCGCCGATCGCCACGCCGTAAACGACGGCGTACCGCAGCGGCGGCGGCTCGAGATCGCGGCGCAGGACGCGGGCGGGCGGCACGCGCTTCAGGCGCAGCAACGGCGGCAGCGCGAACCCGACGAGCACGACCACCGCGGTGACGACACCCAGCACGAAGGCATCGGAAGAGGGCGGCGGCAGGTCGCCACGCAGCAGGTCGCGCAGCAGCCAGGCGATGCCGGACTGCGCGACGTAACCCAGCGCCGTGCCGGCAACCGCAGTCACGACGGCGATTGCGACGAGTTGCACGACGGTCTGCATCAGCACGAACCGCTGCGGCGCACCCATGCACTTCATCAGCGCGATGGTGTCGAGGTGGCGACGCGCGTAGCGCTGTGCCGCCATCGCCACCGCGATGGCCGAGAGCAGCACGCTCACCAGGCTCGCGAGCGAAAGGAAGCGCCCCGCGCGATCGGCCGAGGCGCGGATCTGCGGGCTGGCATCGGCGATCGACTGCACCCGCTCACCGCGTTGCTTGCGCGCCTTGAGCCACTCACGGAAGTCGTCGACCGGTCCAGGCTCGCCTGCAAGCAGCAGGGCCCGGCTCACGCGGCTGCCGGGCTGCACCAGCTGGGTGGCAGGCAGATCGGCGCGGTTGATCATCAGCGTCGCCGAGAGATCGGCGAAGCCGCTGCCCTGGTCAGGGCGATAGTCGAGCACGCGCGTCACGCGGACCGTATGGGCGCCGACCATCAGGCTCGAACCGACCTGCGCGCCGAGCCTGGCGAGCAGCCGCGAATCAGCCCACGCTTCACCCGGCGCGGGGATGCCGTTGGTCACCACGCCCGCACCGAATGGCCTGTCCGCTGTCTTGAGGCGACCGCGCAACGGATAGCCTGCGCCGACGGCACGCAGCGCGATCAGCGACGATTCCTCGCCGAAGAACACCACGCTCGGCATCGACTCGATGCGCGCGGAACGCAGGCCCCGCCTGGCAGCTTCCTCGTCGTAGGCATCCGCAATCGGCCGCGCGGACTCGAGGCGCAGATCGGCTGCCAGCACTTCGCCGGCCTGACGCTCGACGGCCAGGCCGATTCGGCTCGTGAAGAACCCGACCGCGGTCAGCGAGGCGACCGCGACGAGCAACGCCAGCACGAGCACGGCGATTTCGCCGGACTTGAGGTCCCGCAGCAGGTTGCGCAGCGCGAACGCGAGGGACGGCATGCTGCGGCTCAGCTCGGGACGACTCGACCGGCTTCGAGACGGATGATGCGGTCGCAGCGCTCCGCGAGTTGCCGGTCGTGCGTGACGAGCACGAGCGTCGCCTGCGTCGTGCGATTGAGGTCGAACAGCAGGTCCATGATTTTTTCGCCGGTCGCGGCGTCGAGGTTGCCGGTCGGCTCGTCTGCGAACAGCACGTCCGGCTGGCGCACGAAGGCACGGGCAATGGCGACGCGCTGCTGCTCGCCGCCCGACAGCTGCCTTGGATAGTGCCCGACGCGTTCGGCGAGGCCGACGCGGCCGAGCACTTCACGCGCCGCTTCCCGCGCGTCGGAGCGACGCGCGAGTTCGAGCGGCAGCATCACGTTCTCGATGGCCGTGAGCGACGGCACCAGGTGAAACGACTGGAAGACGAAGCCGACGTGACTGGCCCGCACCGCCGCGCGGCCGTCTTCGTCGAGCCGGGTGAGGTCGTTGCCCGACAGCAGCGCGCGCCCGGACGTCGGTTCGTCGAGGCCCGCGAGCAAGGCGAGCAGCGTCGACTTGCCGGCGCCCGACGCGCCGATGATCGCGACGGATTCGCCGCGCCGGATCGACAGCGAGACGTCCGACAGAATGGCCAGCGTTCCCTCGGGACTGCTAACCTGCTTGCCGAGTCCTTCCGCCGCCAGCACCACCGTCGTGTCGTTCATCAAGGCCTTCTTGCCAGTCGCTGCCATTCGTGTCCTGTGCCTCGTCCTGCTTGCCTGCGGCGCGGCCCCTGTCGCACGTGCGGCGGACGCGCCGGCGACCGCCCCCACCATCCTGGTCCTGGGCGACAGCCTCAGCGCGGGTTACGGGATTCGAGTCGAGCAGGGCTGGGTGGCCCTGCTGCAGGCTCGGCTGCGCGCCAAAGGGTACGGTCACCGCGTCGTCAACGCCAGTTCGAGCGGCGAAACCACCGGCGGGGCGCTGGCCCGGCTGCCCCGGGCACTGGCCACCCATCGGCCGGCGATCGTCATCGTGGAACTCGGCGGTAACGACGGACTGCGTGGCCTCCCCATTGCCGACATCCGCCGGAATTTCGAAGCCATCATCCGCAGTTCGCAGCAGGCAGGAGCGAGGATTCTGCTGGTCGGCATGAAGATCCCGCCCAACTACGGCCCCGCCTACACCCGCGACTTCTACGGCCTGTACGGCGACCTCGCACGGCGATACAAGCTGCCGAACGTGCCATTCCTGCTCGCAAACGTGGCCCCGGACGAAGCCCTGTTCCAGGAGGACGGCATCCATCCGACGGCAACCGCCCAGCCCCGGTTGCTGGAGGAGGTCTGGCCGCACCTGCAGCCGATGCTGGCCCGGAAGTAGGGCCTGCCGATTTCTGCGGATCGCGGGCCGGTGTATTCGGGCGACCGCGCTGATATATAGACCGGACGAAGCTCACAGCGGCCACGACGGCGCGCATACACCAGGGGACCCGACTTGGAAAGAATCTGGCTGCAGCATTACCCGGCCGGCGTGCCGGCCGAAATCAATCCGTCCGAGTACCGGTCGCTGCTCGAGATGATCGAGCAGTCCATTGCGGCGTATCGCGACCGGCCGTGCTTCACGTGCATGGACCGCACGCTGACCTATGGCGACGTGGACGTGCTCGCAGGTCGCTTCGCGGCGTACCTGCAGCAGGTCGCGCGGCTGCGCAAGGGCGACCGCCTGGCGCTGATGCTGCCGAACGTGCTGCAGTACCCGGTCGCGATCCTCGGTGCGTTCCGTGCAGGCCTCACGATCGTCAACACGAACCCGATGTACACGCCGCGCGAGTTGCAGCACCAGCTGCACGATTCCGGCGCGCGGGCGATCCTGATCCTGGAGAACTTCGCGCACACGCTGGCCGGGGTGCAGGGCGACCTGCATCTCGACACCGTGATCGTCACGGGCGTCGGTGACCTGCTCGGATTCCCGAAGTCGTTGCTGGTCAATTTCGCGCTGCGCCACGTGAAGAAGCAGGTGCCGGAGTACAGCCTGCCCGGCGCGGTGAGTTTCATGGAGGCGCTGAGCAAGGGACGCTACGAGAACCTCGAGCGCGTCGATCTCGGACACGAGGACATCGCGTTCCTGCAGTACACCGGCGGCACCACGGGCGTGTCGAAGGGCGCCGTGCTCACGCACCGCAACCTCGTCGCGAACGTACTGCAATCCGAAGCGTGGATTCGGCCGGAACTGAAGCTGGACGAGCCGCTGGTCGCGATCACGGCGCTGCCCCTGTATCACATCTTCGCGCTCACGGCGAACAGCCTGACCATGATCAAGCTCGGCGCGCACAACATCCTGATTCCGAACCCGCGCGACTTCGCCGCATTCGTGCAGGAGCTGGCACGGCACCGCTTTTCATTCTTCGCGGGCGTCAACACGCTCTTCAATGCGTTGCTGCACACGCAGGGCTTCGACAGCCTGGATTTCAGCGGACTGCGCGTGAGCCTGGGCGGTGGCATGGCCGTGCAGCGCGCCGTCGCCGAGCGCTGGAAGGAAGTGACCGGCAACGTGCTGACGCAAGCCTGGGGTCTCACCGAGACCTCGCCGGCCGCGTGCATCAACCGCCCGGGTGACGACTTCAATGGCTCGATCGGCCTGCCGATTTCATCGACGATCGTCACGATCCGCGACGATGACGGCAACGAATTGCCGCAGGGTCAGTCCGGCGAGATCTGCGTCGCAGGCCCGCAGGTGATGCGCGGCTACTGGAACCGTCCGGACGAGACCGAGAAAGTCATGCTGCCGGGCCACGTGCTGCGCACGGGCGACATCGGCTACATGGACGCGCAGGGCTTCGTGTACATCGAAGACCGCAAGAAGGACATGATCCTGGTGTCAGGCTTCAACGTGTACCCGAACGAAGTGGAAGGCGTCGCGGTGACGTGTCCTGGAGTGCTCGAGGTGGCCGCGGTGGCCCAGCCGGACGAGCGCGCGGGCGAAGTGGTGGCGCTGTTCGTCGTGCGCAAGGATCCGTCGTTGACGGCAGAGGCGGTGATCGAGCACTGCCGCACGGAGTTGACCGGCTACAAGGTGCCGAAGCACGTGTACTTCCGGGACGAGCTGCCGAAGACCAACGTCGGCAAGATCCTGCGGCGCGAACTCAAGGATTCGCTGCAGCCGCGGCCGCCGCAGCCGGTGGCGGCTGCGCCGGTCGTCGCGCCGCAACGCCACTAGCGTCCGTGTACCCTGCGGCATGACTGCGACTCTCGAACGCGCGGCAGCGAAGGTCCCGGAAGTCACGCTGGCTTTCTGGCTGATCAAGATCGCCGCCACGACGCTGGGCGAAACCGCCGGCGACGCGGTATCGATGTCGATGAACCTCGGCTACCTCGCCGCCACCGGGGTGTTCGCCGCGATCATGGTCGTCGCGGTCACCGCGCAGATCCGCGCACCGCGCTTCAGCCCTTTCCTGTACTGGGGCACGATCATCGCGACGACCACGCTCGGCACGACGCTGGCCGATTTCGCGGATCGCTCGCTCGGCATCGGCTACCCCGGCGGCAGCCTGCTGCTGCTCTCGTTGCTGATCGGTTCCCTCGCAGCCTGGCGCTGGACGCTCGGCACGGTGGCGGTTGACTCGGTGAGTTCGCCGCGATCCGAAATCTTCTACTGGGTCACGATCATGTTCTCGCAGACGCTGGGCACGGCCCTCGGCGACTGGACCGCCGACACCGCGGGACTCGGCTACCTCGGTGGGATGGCCATCTTCACCGTGCTGCTCGCCCTGGTCGCGGCGGCGTACTGGCGGACGAACATTTCACGGACCGCGCTGTTCTGGGCCGCTTTCGTGCTGACCCGGCCGCTCGGCGCCGTCGTCGGCGATTTCCTCGACAAGCCGCTGAACGCCGGCGGCCTCGACCTCAGCCGGTTCGGCGCGTCGGCGGTCCTGCTGGCGTTCATCGTCGCGTGCGTGGTGTTCATTCCACAGCGGCCGGCGACGGCTCGACACTGAGGTGACGAATGGCGCTCGGCGCAACGATGTACGTGTTCGAGGTGCGCCTGGCCGATGCCGATCGTGGCGTCTATGAGGCACTGACGCTTCGGGTAGCACGTCATCCGTCGGAGACCGCCGAGTACCTGGTCACCCGTATGTTCGCCTACTGCCTCGAGTACGCCGAAGGCATTGCGTTTTCGAAAGGGTTGTCGGATCCGGATGAGCCGGCGATCAGCGTCCGCGACCTGACC
>JAOUGW010000202.1 GCA_029865465.1 Gammaproteobacteria bacterium | reverse complement strand
GCCGAACGCCGGTGCACCTGCCCAGCTCCGGACGTCGGAGGTCGCAGGTGTTCCACGGATGTTGGCATCGACCATGCCACCGGTCATCGCCTGCGCCCGGGATTGGGCCATCGAAGTCATCGGCGCGACCATCATGCCGGTCACGCTTGCGCTGCTGTTCACCGTTGGCATGACCGTCATCATTGCGTCCGACGATCCCATCGACGTCGTATGTCCGGTGGCTTCGTCCGTGTAAGTGCCAGCATTCATCCGCAGCATCACTGCCCCGGCATACGAACCGAGCGACATCGTGAAGTTGCTCTGCGCGTCCGCCGCGACATTGGCGATCTGGCCACCCATCGTGCCGTTGTTGAATGCGTAAGCCGTGGCCGTCCCCGACCTCGTGCAGCCGAACGGGTGCACGCCGTGGCGAACTGCAGGCCGCCGAAAAGCTGCTCCAGTCGGCGAATATCCTCGCGCAGGAACCGCACCACCCGCCGCCGCACCCGCCTGCGCCGCAGTCGCAGGATCTGCTCCGGCGTCCCGGCCTGGAGCTGCGGATCGGAATCGAACATGTCCGCGAACCTGGCCGCGAGATGCGCGAGCCGAAGTCCGGTCTTGCCTTCATTCTGAAGACGCCTTCTTCTTTGCCGCGAGATTCTGCCGGGCAGCGCGCTGTCGTGATCCTGTCTACGTCGGCAAGACCATCACCTGACGACTGATACCTGTCGTACTGGTTGCCCTTGTGACCGACCGCACGATTCAACGCAGCGCTGTTGCACCGCAGCAATACGCTTCCATACTCTGCGCACGCCAACCAGGCACTAACGGAAGATCGTCATGGACATGGTTGCCATCGTGATGCTGGGCTCCATCGTGCTCTACCTGGCGCAACAGGTCGAAAACCTCAAGTCCTGACCGCACCGACCGACTGGGCCATCCATCGGTTTACCACCGGATTGCACGCTGCCGCTGCATAGGTATGTAATTCGCAGCCATATCGGCTTGGTGCGAGGAATCGCCGGGCGTCACCGATGGCAGCGAAGGACAAGCTGGCGGAGTTGTTGCGAGCCGCGGACATCGAGATCGATGGCGGCGACCCGTGGGACATCCGCGTCCACGACGAACGCTTCCATGCGCGCGTGCTTGCGGATGGAACGCTCGGCGCCGGGGAGTCCTACGTGGACGGCTGGTGGGATGTCCCGCAGCTCGACGAGTTCTTCGCACGCGTCCTGCAGGCGAAACTCGAACGCGAGCTCATGACCGCCGGTGTTCTCTGGCACATCCTGCTCAGCAAGATCCGCAATCCACAGGGGCGAACGCTTTCGCGTCGCGTCGCGCGGCGGCACTACGACCTCTCGAACGACCTGTACGTCGCGATGCTCGGCCCGACCATGCAGTACACGTGCGCCTACTACGGCACGGACGGGGTCGATCGCACGCTCGACGAGGCGCAACGCCTCAAGCTGGACTTGATCGTCAGGAAGCTCCACCTGCGGCCCGGCATGACCGTGCTCGAACTCGGCGGAGGTTTCGGGGAACTCGCCTACCACCTCGCGCGGCATCACGATTGCAGCGTGGTCAGCTACAACATCAGCCGGGAACAGGTCGAATTCGCCCGCACCCGGTGCGACGGACTGCCGGTCGAATTCCGGCTGCAGGATTACCGTGAGGCGGCAGCGGATACGGCGAGGTACGACCGCGTCGTCAGCGTCGGGCTCATGGAACACGTCGGACCGAAGAATTACCGGCACTTCTTCGAGATCGCGAGCGCGCGGCTCGCGCCGGGCGGGCTCGCCCTGGTACATACCATCGGCGGCAACGTCAGCAAGTCGACGACCGACCGGTGGATCAACAAGTACATCTTCCCGGGCGGCGTCATCCCGTCCGCAAGCCAGATCGCAGCGGCGGAGGAGGGGTTGCTCGTGCTCGAGGACTGGCACAACTTCGGGCCGGACTACGACCGTACGCTGCTGGCGTGGGATGCGAACTTTCGCGCGGCATGGCCGGCGCTGCGCAGCGACCCGCAACTGGACGAACGCTTCTACCGCATGTGGCGCTATTACCTGAACTCCACCGCCGGCGCGTTTCGCGCGCGCGCTTTGCATCTCTGGCAGCTCGTCCTGAGCCGGGGCGACGTTGCGCGCTACGTGCCGGTCCGGTAAGCAATGCCGTTGACGACGGTTGTCGAGCACCGTCGGCGCGTCGAGCAGCTGGCGGCGGCCTTGCGTTCTTCGACCGGTCCCGTGCGCCTGCGCAAGCGCACCAGTAACCTGTTTCGTCCCCGGCAGGATGCGGAACGGACTCTCCTGGACGGCACCGCGCTCGACCACGTGATTGCGATCGATCGCGCGGCGCGCACGGCGGAAGTCGAGGGCATGACGACGTACGCCAATCTCGTCGACGCGACGTTGCCGCTCGGTCTGGCACCCGCCGTCGTGCCCGAACTGAAGAGCATCACGGTCGGCGGCGCGACCACCGGCCTCGGCATCGAGTCGAGCGCGTTCCGCTTCGGGCTGGTGCACGAGACTGTCGACGAGTTCGACGTGCTGGTGGCCGACGGCCGTGTGCTGTGCTGCTCGCCGACTGAGCATGCGGAGCTGTTCTGCGGGTTCCCGAACTCCTACGGCAGCCTCGGCTACGCGACGCGGCTCACCGTCAGGCTCATCCCGGTCGCGCCTTTCGTGCGCCTGCGTCACGAACGCTTCGCGGATGCAGCGCGGTACTTCGCCGCCATCGCGGCGGAGTGTGCGGATCCGACCTGCGATTATCTCGATGGGGTCTTCTTTGGTGCCGGCGATTTCGTGCTGACCCGCGCGCAGCTGGTCGAGCGGCTCCCCGTCGACGCAGTCGTCAGCGACTACACGTGGATGCAGCAGTACTGGCACAGTCTCCGCCGCCGCGCGGACGATTACCTGACGATCGGGGACTACCTGTGGCGCTGGGACACGGACTGGTTCTGGTGCAGCAGGAACGTGGGTGCGCACCTCGCGCCCGTCCGCCTGCTCGCGGGACCCCGGCTCCTCTCGAGCGTGACGTACCAGAAGATCATGCGCGCCGGCCAGCGCTACCCGCTCAAGGCGCTGCAGCACTTGCGGCCACGCGCGGAATCGGTGATCCAGGACGTGGACATCCCGCTCGCTCGTGCCGCGAGCTTCCTCGCGCAGTTGCATGCCCGGGTCGGCATCACGCCCGTGTGGGTTTGTCCGTTCCGGGTCACGACCGGCCGCTATCCGCTGTACCGCCTGCGGACTGACACGCCGTATGTGAACTTCGGCTTCTGGGACACGGTGCGCAGCCAGGAACCCGACGGCCATTACAACGCGATCGTCGAGCAGCTGGTGGCGCAGCACGCGGGCAAGAAGAGCCTGTACTCGCGCAGCACGTTCGACGAGCAGGCGTTCTGGGCCATGTACGACCGGCACGCGTATGAGGCGCTCAAGCGTGAGTACGATCCCACAGGCCGGTTCCCGGGGCTGTACGAGAAGACCGTCGGTCGCGGCTGAGGCGCTTTTGGTGAACCGGCAGCAGAGCCAAACGGCCAGCCGGATTGCATCTTACCGGCCGCGCTGCGGACACTGTTCGAAGCGCATCACCGGGTAGCCACTAGGTACGCGCGCCGGCGCAAGTCGGCAGAGGTCCTGACGCGTGGCCCGCTCATCGAGCAATCCGTCGCGCACGAACGCCACCAGCGCATGGAATTCCCGCGCACTCAAGTTGGTTGGAGTTGCCAGCCGCGGGTCGACGCGCGCGAGTACCGGCTCGATGGGGCCCAGGCGATAAGTGAGGTCCCGATCGACGCCAGCGGCTACCGGGTCGTAACCGCGTGCAGACCGGGACACGTCCAGGTGATGACGGATCGCGTCTTCGAGTCGCGTGAACGCCCCATTGTGGAAGAACGCCGGCTGCAGCGCGACGTTGCGCAGTGGCGAAGACCGGAACTTGTATCGATCCGCCGGGTTCCCCGTGATCTGCTCCAGGCCGAAGTCCTCGTCCCGCCCCGGCCCGTCGAACATCACGTTGCCCGTTCCTGCGCCAAAGACCGGGGCGATCTGCGGGACACCGATCACGTGCATTTCGAAGTCGCTGAACATCTCCACGGACGCGCCCGCAACGGCGTGACAGGACGAACAGCCGCCGCTGCCGAAGAAGACCAGCGCTCCTTCCTTCTGCGGGACAGTCATGGCTTCGACGTTGCCGCGGGCAAACCGGTCGATCGGCGCATCGGCGAACGTCAGCGTGAACTCGAACTCGGCGATTGCCCGGCCGAACATCGTGAAGTCAATCGGTGCACCGGACGCAACCTCCGGGAAACTCGCTGCAAAAAGCGCACGGTAGGCCGGCGTACCATTCAGTCGTGCGAGAACAGCCTGACGGATCGGCTCGTTGCGGAAGCCGCTCGCGTCTGCCGAAGGCACGGCCTGTCCCTGACCGTCGTCGAACTGGTCGAATTCTGGACCGATGGTGCCGGCGGTGCCGGTGAATCCGGCCACTTCGACGAGTTCGGTCGGCGGAATGTGGGCCTGTGCGATCAGCAAGTGCGTCACGCTCGGGTGATGGGGTGGGAACGCGGTTGCCGCTTCGGGCGCAGGGAAGAGAAATCCCTCCGAGTTGTCGAATGCGTCCCCGGACGGTGCCGAGAATCTGCCGTTCCACATGAGCTTTGGATAGAAGGCCGTGTTGGCCACAGTAGGCGTACGGCGCTGGTTGCGCGGGCCACTGCGGTTCGGGCCAACCCGGTTGTTGTTCTGGACGCCGATGGCGATCGACTGGCTGTCCCCGAAACCGTTCGCCGGGGAGTGGCAGCCGCCGCAGGTATTGTCGTCGTGCAGTCCGCCTCCGGTGTCGAAGAAAAGCAGCCGTCCGAGATCCGCCATGTCGCGGTTGATCGGGCGGCCAAGTCGATCCTCGATGGAGGATCCCACGGTTCCCGTGAAGCCGTGCTGTTGCAGAACGCTGCGAACCTGTGCGTCGAGATCGGCGGCGTTCACCTCCGCGGCCCGCACCGCAGGGAGCGGAGCCGACGCGAGCAGAAAGAGAGCAAGGGCATTGCGCAAGTGGTTGACGGCATGCGACATGGTGACTGCTCCCAGCATCGTTCGGAATGACCCTTACGGGGTCGAGGCTTCCGGTACGGAACACATCTAGGCTCGCGGATGTCCTGAGTCAGTGACATAGTCACACAGGCGCCGGCAGTCGGGAGCGACGTCTGTGAGCGGTGGGTCACTAGAGGTTTTCGCGGCTTGTGGTATGTCCACGAGGCAGGGGATGATTGCAGCGGTTCGTCCGGTGACAACCGACCGGGACCCGGGAGCGACTCGATGACCGTCGATGCCCGTATCTGGCAGGACTTGTTTCCTGCATTGGCGAGTTCGCAAGATCCTGCGCTGTTGCAGGTGATCAAGTCCGCGCGCTCCGTGGCGCTGGGTGCCGGTGCAACGGTCTTCCGTGCAGGCTCGCCGTGCCAGCTGTATCTGCTGGTGATGTCGGGAACCGTGCGGGTCCAGTTCATGACTGAAGCTGGCCGCGAGGTGGTCCTGTATCACGTAGCGGCCGGCGAATCCTGCATCCTCACGACGTCCTGCCTCCTCGGGTCCGTGCCGTATCCAGCCGATGGAATCACAGAGTCGGAGGTCACGGCAGTGGCGATCGAAGCGAGCGAATTCGAGCGCGTGATGAACGCCTCGCCCGATTTCCGCAGTTTCGTCTTCCAGAACGTCGGACGGCGTTTCGCCGAGGTGATTGGCCGGATGACGGAGATTGCGTTCGGGTCAATCGATGGCCGACTTGCCCGTGCACTGCTGGATGCATCGGGCCCCGCGCGGCACATGGAGCTTACGCACCAGACGCTCGCCACCGAACTTGGCTCGGCGCGCGAAGTGATCTCACGTCACCTCAAGACGTTTGAGCAGCGCGGCTGGGTCCGCCTGGGACGCGGTAGCATCG
>JAOUGW010000201.1 GCA_029865465.1 Gammaproteobacteria bacterium | reverse complement strand
CAGAAGACGCCCTTCGTCGGCACGCCCCCGGGCACGAGTTCCAGCGGCGAACTGCTGGGTCATGCGTCGGATCGGGCGGAGGCGGTCGCAACAGGACGGAGACCCTGACCGACGCACCCTCCGGGTCGTCCCGTGGCAGCGCGGGACCGTATCGCCAGCAGCCGCCAGCGCGACAGCTCGGTGATGATGTCGCCGGTGATGCCGTCCGCGAAGGCCTGCTGGTCCGGGTCGGTGCTCAGGTTGTCGAACGGCAGCACGCAGATGGCGACGCGGCCGTGGTCGGTCGAGACGATTGACATGGAGGGCACGACCGGGCCTGGCGACGAGGCCACTCGTTCGTGTGCCTCGAGCGCCGCGACCAGCGGCGTCACGCGTCCATCTTCTTCCACTCGGGCGCCGGTGGTTCATGCGCCGGTGCCGGCGCGTAGACGGAAACCTCCTCGAGCGTCATGCGGTGGATGCAGCGCGGGCAGTTCGCGAAGATGTGCTCGGCCTTCACGCGCACGACGAGTTGCGCGCCGACGAAGGAGCCGACCAGTGGATCGGCGAAGTCGATGCTCGCGACGCCGTTCACCCGTAGTCGCTTCGGCTTCTCGAAGTCCATGAAGAGCAGGCCGACTCGCGGATTGCGCAGCACGTTGCCGAGGCTCTTGAACATGCCGTTGCCGTCGTAGCTTGGAAAGGCCAGCGTATCGCCGCCAATGACCCACACGAAACCGGCCCGGCCGCCCTTGTAGGAACAGTCTGGCCAGCCGTCCGCGTCGGCCGTCGCCAGGAAGAACATGGCACGCGACTCGATGAAGTCGCGGTGTTCGTCGCGGAAGCGAGTCCGGTGCAGCACCTCCACCAGTCGATCGGCGATGAGGCGGGAATCGAATCGATCCTGCAGCGAGCGGTTGCCGTCGGGTGCATCCGGTGGACGCACCTGTCCGAGGCCAACACCGGAGTCGAGACCGGCCCCTGAGCCGGGCGCGCGCGGCGACGCTAGGCGGCGCTGATGATCGCGCTCTGGTCGCCGTCGACGGCGTGCAGGGGACGCGATGCGCGAATCAGCTGATCCGCCGGGACGGGCCGGCTGAAATAGTAGCCCTGTGCATAGCGGCAACCCAGCGACTGGAGGACCGCGAGCTGGGCCGCATCTTCGACGCCTTCTGCCGCGCTCGCCATGCCGAGGTTCTCGACGAGCGTGAGCGTGGCGTGGATGAGCGCCATCACGTCCGTGTTGCGCGTCAGTCCCCTCACGATCGATCGATCGATCTTCACTGAGTCGAACGGGTATTCACGCAGGCACGCGAGCGACGACGTGCCGGTGCCGAAGTCGTCCATCGTGAGCCGCACGCCCATCGCGCGCAGCTGCTGCATGAGCGCGTAGCAGGCGGACGGGTCGCGCATGACGTCGCGTTCTGTCACCTCGAGTTGCAGGCAGCGACCCGGCAGACCGGTGCGTCTCAGCACGGTGTTGATGCGCGACAGCAGTCGCCCGCCGAGCGCGAGCTCGGCACGGGACACGTTGATGCTGATGGTCACCGGTGCCTCTTCCGGCCACTCGCGCCGCCATTCCGCGAGCTGCGTGCAGGCCCCGAGCAGGGCCCATTCGCCGATCTGCACGATCAGGCCGGACTCCTCGGCGATCGGGATGAACTCGGCCGGTGGGATGTCGCCGAACTCGGGGTGCTCCCAGCGCAGCAGCACCTCGGCCGAGACCATGCGCCCGGTCTCGACCGCTACGATCGGCTGGTACGCCAGCGAGATTTCCCGCTTGCCGATCGCGTTGCGCAGCCCACGCTCGATGCCCATGCGGCGGGTGAGCCGCTTGTGCATCGCCTCGTCGAATACCACGTGGCAGGCGCGTCCGGAGCGCTTGGCCTCGTACATCGCGACGTCGGCGTTACGGATCACGGCCTCGGCGTTGTCGCGATCGTCGTGGCCGACGACGATGCCGATGCTCGCTGACGAGTGCACGTCGCCGCCGCCCAGGGCGTAGACGGGTTCCAGCGCCTGCAGCAGCCTCGCGGCGACGCGCTCGCTGTCGGCGTCAGTCCGCAGGTCGTTGATCAGCACGGCGAACTCGTCGCCGCCGAAGCGCGCCACGACATTGCCGGACGCGTCTTCGCCGGACGCGTCGGTCACGCGCAGTGCGCCGCGCAACCGCACCGCGATCTGCTGCAGCAGTTCGTCGCCCGCGTCATGGCCGAGCGTGTCGTTGATCAGTTTGAAATGGTCGAAGTCGAGGAACAGCACCCCGAAGCGCTCCTGGGCGCCGGCGCGCGTGCGGGCGATTGCCGCGTTCAGCTGCTCCATGAACAGCGTCCGGTTGGCGAGTCCGGTCAGGCGATCCCTGCGGGCGGCCAGCTGCGCATGCAACGCAGCGCCGGCAATCTCGCGTGCGTCGGCAAAGCCCTTGTGCCGCAGCCGGTAGACGGTCACCGTGAGCAGTACGATCATCAAGGCCGCCGGCATCAGGCCAACGAGCAGGTTCCGGCGGGCCGCCTCGAGGCGCGCGACGTAACCGCTGGCGTCGAGGTCGACGCCGACCACGCCTTCCTGGCGTCCCTGCGCGTCGAGGATCGGCGCGTAGCCCGTCATGAACGTGCCCCAGGCGTCGGTGTAGGGCCGGTGGGTGGCCGTTGGCCGGCCGGGCTGGCCGTTCCAGCCGAGCGCCTCGAGCTTGGCCGTCTGCGGGCTAACGCTCAATTCCCCGACGGCGGAATGGTCTTCCACGCCGTCGCCGTCGCGGTCGCCGGGGTCCGCCGAGTCCAGGACGAACCGCACGGACGCGCCGTCACGGACCAGCGTGTACAGGTAGCGGATCTTGGGTATGGCGGCCCGCATGCGCCGCAACGGTTCGACCGCGGCGCGGTACTCAGGGCTGTTGTCCTGCTCGGGCCGGCGGATGGCGGCGTGTGCCACCGGGTCCACCTGAACCGCTGCCGCGGTCGCCAGCTGGACCAGGTACTCGCGGTAGTTCTCGCGCACCGTGGTCGTCGCGGAATGCCACAAGCCGGAGACAGCGGCTCCGACGGCGATCGAGACGACCAGCCCGACCGCCAGAGCGTCCAGCAGGGCGCGCCTTCGATCACGCCGGGCGTCGTCGACAGGCACAGCCGGCGGGGGGCCTGTGTGGTCGGAGATTCTCCTGAGTATCGGCAACGGGTACTCCTTGCTTTGAGGCTCGTCGGCGCGGCTGACCGAAACCTGAGGAAAAGTGCGGGGCGGGGCACTATGCTGTGATCGCGTTAACACTTGTCCGTCGGCCGGGCAGTTCCCGGCGAGGATCCGATGTCGCCCAGCAATGCCGCTCCCGTGACGGATGCCCGGATCCTGCAGGCTGCCACCGAGATCGGTGTGCTGGGTGCCGGACAGGGATTGATCCCGCTACTCATGGCCCGGATGTGCGACCCGCGGTCGACTGCCCACGAGGTCGCGCAGGTGATCGGGCGGGATCCGGGCCTGGCGGCACGGGTCCTGCGTGTGGCCAATTCCGCTTATTACGGCGCCTCGGGCTCGGTGGCGACGCTCGAGCGCGCCTTCGTGATGCTGGGCGTCGATGCGGTGCGTGGCATCGCAGCCGCGGCGTGCCTCGACCGTGCCACGGTGCGCGCCCTCCAGTCGTCGCCGATCGAGATCGATTCGATGCTGCGCCACGCGGTGTCGGTGGGATGCGCGGCCGAGTCGCTGGCCCGCGTATCGCACCGATCGCTGGCTGCGGAGGCGTTCATCGCCGGACTGCTGCACGATTTCGGGGTCATGCTGCAATTGCAGGTCGACCGGGCCCGGCTGCTCGAGGTCATTGACGCCCTGGGCGCCGGACCGAGGCAGAATCCGCGCGCGGTCGAACGGTCTTTCGGCTGCATCGGTCACGAGCACTGCGCCGCCGTCGTGTTTCGCGCCTGGAACCTGCCGGAGACACTGGTCGCGGCGGTGGGCAACCACCACGACCCCGCTGCGGCGCCGCCGGGTTCGCGGCGGCTGGCGGCACTCGTGCATCTTGCCGATACGATCAGCCTCGAGACCGGGCACGGCTATGCCGTCGAACCGCAGGCCTGGCCGTTGCAGGAAGGCACGCTCGAGTTGCTTGGCATCCAGGAGACCTTCCTGTCGCACGTGGCCGAAGCCTTGCCGGAGCGGACGCGCGAGTTGCAGCGCGTACTGAGCGAATCCTGAGCAGCGACCATCGCGGGTGTCGTCAGGTCGAGTCGCCAAAGTCGCATCGAGCGGGGAGGGAGCGATCACACGGGCAGCGACGGTCGTCATTGCCCAGGTGCGATCGGCACTGGCTCGCCCCGCGTGACATGGACTGCGGACGTGGCGTATGTTGCGCCGGTCATCCCGGACCTGCCCGATGAAGTCAATGAACCGCCGTGATTTCCTTGCCGCCTCGTCCACGACAATCGCACTGACCGCGAGCGGAACGGCCGCAGGCACTCCTGTGAGCGCTGCCGGATCCGTCCATGGAGGCACAGTCGTTCCTGCTGCGCCGATTGACGTTGCGGGCCGCAGCGTAGCCGTCTACACGACCGCCGCCGGCACGAATCACCGTCTCGCCGCCACGGGCACGTTGCGGTTCCAGCGCATCGATCGACTGCTCGAGTCGAACGTCTGCGTCTTCGTCGACCCGGCGCGCAGGCTTCAAACGGTGCTGGGCGTCGGCGGCGCGATCACCGATGCGTCCGCGGAAACCTACGCCAGGCTGCCGGTGGCGCGGCAGCGCGAACTCATCCGCGCCTATTACGACGCGAATGACGGGATCGGCTACACGCTGGCGAGGACCAACATCCACAGCTGCGATTTCTCGAGCGCCAGCTACACCTACGTGCGCGAGGGCGACGGCGAGCTGCGGTCGTTCAGCATTGACCACGACCTGCGGTTCCGCATTCCAATGATCAAGCAGGCGATGACGGCGGCCGGAGGCAAGCTCACGCTGTTCGGCAGTCCGTGGAGCCCGCCGGCGTTCATGAAGGACACCGGCGACATGCTGCACGGCGGCAAGCTGCGGCCGGAGTTCCGCCAGCCGTGGGCAGGCTACTTCGCAAAGTTCATCAAGGCATACGCAAGCGCGGGCGTTCCGGTCTGGGGCGTCAGCGTCCAGAACGAGCCCATGGCGAAGCAGCGCTGGGAATCGTGCATCTACACCGCGGAGGACGAGCGCGACTTCGTGAAGGACTTCCTTGGCCCGACACTGCAGGAGGAGGGTCTCGGCGACACGAAGATCATCGTGTGGGACCACAACCGGGATCTCGTCTATCAGCGCGCCAGCACGATCCTGCACGACGCGGACGCCGCGAAATACGTGTGGGGAGTCGGCTTTCACTGGTACGAGACGTTCGCCGGCGGCGAGGCCATGTACGACAATGTCAGGCTCGTGCGGGAGGCTTTTCCGGACAAGCACCTGATCTTCACGGAGGGCTGCGCGGATTCGTTCAAGGCCGACAGGCTGGACGACTGGAAGCTCGGCGAGCTGTACGGGCGTTCGATGATCAACGACTTCAATTGCGGCACCGTCGGCTGGACGGACTGGAACATCCTGCTCGACGAGACCGGCGGCCCCAATCACGTCGGCAATTTCTGCTTCGCGCCGGTGCACGCGGACACGCGCACGGGCGAGCTGACCTACACCAATTCCTACTACTACATCGGGCACGTCTCGAAGTTCGTCCGGCCGGGTGCGAGACGCATCGTGGCCTCGCCGACCCGGAGCACGTTGCTGGCGACCGCGTTCGTCAATCCGGACGGCAAGGTCGCGGTAGTCGTCATGAATGGAGGCGACGCGGCCGTCACCTATCAGCTGTGCATCGATGGCTACGCGGCAGAAGTCACGAGCCCGGCACACTCGATGCAGACGCTGGTCTGTTGATCTGCGTCCGATTCCGACCCACGTGCACAACGGCATCTGCGCGAGCGAGCATCGCTGTGCGAGATCGCCTGGCGCCCTGCGCAACGGGGCGCCGTTCATTCGCCGCTAGTGTCGTGT
>JAOUGW010000200.1 GCA_029865465.1 Gammaproteobacteria bacterium | reverse complement strand
CTTGGAGGCGCGATACGCGTACCAGCCTCCGAGCCGGTTGTCCTCGATGCTGCCGACTCGTGCGGACAGGCTCGCAAACACGGCGCGGTCAGCATGCGCCAGCAGCGGTTCGAAATGCCGGGCCACAAGCAGCGGGCCGATCGCATTGACGGCGAATGCCCGTGCCAGCGACCCGGGTCGCACGTCCGTCAGTCGCTTCTCCGGGCGCAGGCCGCTGGCGTCGTCGTGCAGGACCCCGGCGCAGTTAACGACGACGTGCAGACGGGGGACCGTGCGTGCGGTCGCCGCGGCCGCCGCTGCAATCGATGCTTCGTCGGTCACATCGAGGGCAAGGACGGTCAGGCGGCCCGCGGCAGTGATGGCCAGCGCCGCCAACTCGGTGGCGTTGGCAGGCGAACGGCAAGTCGCGACGACCTGGCCGACCCGGGATTCGGCGAGGCATTGCCGCACGAACTCGAGGCCGATGCCTCGGCTGGCACCCTGGATCAGGACATTGCCACGGGCGGCGAACGATTCAAACATGCCGGGAGTCCTCGGGGGATTGATGGACCATTCGCACCAACTCGCAGCCTGGATCAAGGCCGGACGTCGTGCTTTTCGACGACCTCGGGCACTACCCGCACCTGGAAGCACCGCAGGCAATCCTGGCTGCCTACCTGGAGTTCCGCGACGGGCTGGAGCTCAGGACAGCACGAACACCTTGACCAGGATGTCGCCGATGCCGACCAGCGCGGCGCCGGCGATAAGCCCCGCGCAGATCGGCTCCTGCGACTCGACCCAGATCTCGTGCGCGCGAGTACCCGGACTGGACTTGAGCTTGCGGGCCGCGTACCAGAACAGCGCCGCACCGCAGAACATCATGAACGACGAGTCGGGCGGCAGCACGACGCCGAGGCCGATCGCGAGCGGGGAGAGCGGAAACCGGTTGTGCGTCCGTATGCGCAGCACCTCCATCACGAGCGCCGCGAAGCCGGCGATGGCGATCGACCAGACGATCGACGCGGTCAGCAGGCCGCTGGCCTCGGGGCCGCCGAAGACGGCTGCGACCAGGTCGGACACGCCTTTCCATTGCACCGCGCCGGGAAACGCGAACTTGTCGCTGACCATCGTGTCGGCCACGGACTTGCCGGCGGTCGGGTCGAAACTGGCGAGTCCGAACAGCACGAAGAACAATGGCGTGGCCGCCAGCGCGCCCGCGACGATGCCGATGACGTGACCGATCGCCTGCTGCCTCGGCTTGGCGCCGAGCATGTAACCCGGCTTGATGTCCATCAGCAGGTTCGACGCATTGCTGGCCACCTCCGACGACATGACGGCCGTCATCAGGTTCGGCGCCGGCGTGCGTGCGTCGAGGGCGCCGAACGTGAACTGCGGGATCTTGGACAGCGACCCTGACGGGGTGATGCCGGTTAGGGCCGTGCTGGTGGCCGCGATCAGCGCTAACATCAGGATCATGGGCAGGGCGAGCGCGCCGAGCACCCAGTTCACGCCGAACCAGGCGTGCAGCATCCAAACGCCGATCGCGCCGATCACCGGGACGCCGATCCACGAGAGCACCAGCGGCAGTTCGATGTCGCGCAGCGGGTCGTCCTGCCCCGGCGCGTCCTTGCGCCGACGCAGGCTCTTGAACGCGGCGACGAAGATCTCGGGCTTCGCGAACAGCGCGACGAGCGACGCCACGACCATCATCGTGATGCCGTACCAGAGCGACCAGTTGTTGAGGATGTAGGCACGTCCGAAGAGCGCCGTGCCGGCCTCGATCGACCCCTCGCGCGGCGGAATCTCGCCGAGCGCGATCATGATCGGCGCCACCAGGACGAAATTCAGCAGGGCGCCGAGCAGCAGGCTCGACGCCACGCGAATGCCCATCAGGCCGCCCGCGCCGATCATCGCGAAGTCGAGTCCAGGTGACAGCGCGAGCTGGCGGATGTCGACGCCCGCGAGTCTCGGCAGCGGCGCGTAGCCCTTTTCGACCAGTGCGTAGTACCAGCCGTCCAGCTTGACCGGCAGGTGCCAGGAAGAGGCGAAGCCCAGCCATCGCTCCTGGATGAGCTTCATGTAGCTCTCGCCGGCGATGAAACTGGTGCAGCCGGCGATCGCCGCCGCGACGGCCAGCGATTTCGCGCGCAGCATGCCCGTCGCCGCCCCGGCAGTCTGATAGAGCGCATCGAGGACGACGCCGCAGGCTCGGCCCTCGGGGAAAGGCTGCTGTTCGTCGTTGATGAAGCGACGCTTCATCGGAAACGCCACCAGCACGCCGAGGCACGACAGCACGATGTTGAACACCATGATCTGCCACACCGGCAGGACCCGGTTGGTCGCCCACATGTACGCCGCCAGGCCCGAGGTGAGCGGCAGCGTCATGTAGCCGGCCGCAGTCGCGATCGACTGCACGCAGTTGTTTTCCAGGATCGTCATGTCGCGCGCGCCGAGCTGCGCGAATACGCGGTAGATCGCAAACGCGAGGATGACCGAGGTCAGGCCGACACCGAGCGTCCAGCCCGTCTTGGCGCCAACGTACAGGTTGGTGGCGCTCAGCAGTCCACCGAGCAGGAACCCGGTCATGGCCGAACGCAGCGTGAGCTGCGCCATGTCGCCGCGGTAGATGTTGGCGAACCACCAGCGGTCTTTCTGCTCGAGGGTCCAGCTGCGGACCTGTTCCGGCGTCAGTTGCTGCAGGGCCATCGGTCGATTCGCTGAGGATGAAGGGCGGCCGCCGAGCATACCTGACGACGGTCGTCAGGCACCCGGCGCCAGGGCTGCCCACCACGCGATCGCGATGGCTGCAAGCGCCGCGAGACCGGTTACCCACTGGCTGCGTGGCCCGGGGATCTTGCGCAGACGACCGAGCCACCAGCCTGTGGCTGCGCCCGTGCAGAAGCCGGTGAGGTGTGCCAGGAC
Organism: Gammaproteobacteria bacterium; assembly: GCA_029865465.1. GTDB lineage: Bacteria > Pseudomonadota > Gammaproteobacteria > Steroidobacterales > Steroidobacteraceae > RPQJ01. Next base: position 3,185 of record JAOUGW010000200.1, on the reverse strand, counting down.
GTCGGTGTTTTCGCCGCCCACGCCCGTGAAGCCGAGCAGGAACACGCCCGCAATCAACGGCGCCCAGCGATAAGCCCAGCGTTCGCCCGAATCCGCGCGCCGTCGCCACGCGTACGCAGCGAGCAGGCCGAGCAGGGCGAAGACCATGGTCGAAGCGCCGGCCGAAACGTGATCGGCCGGTTGCACCGAGGCATTGAGCGCATTGGCGAGAGTGGCCGCAGCCACGGCGCCGCCGAAGGCCACGCCCGGGCCGAGCAGTTGCGCAGCGAGCCAGCCGAAGAATGCGCCGAACCCCAGGTTGCTGAGCAGGTGCGCCACGTCGAAGTGCAGCGTCAGCGCCGTCACCGTCCGCCAGAATTCACCGCCACGCACGACTGCCGTATCGAGCACACCCGCGGCGAGCCAGTTGGCGGCGAAGACGCGGTTACCGGCGAGCCACGCGACCAGCACCATGACGAGGATGTACACGGCCGGCCCGATCCACGCGCGTGGATGCATCTGCTCCGGCCGCGCGAGCACGCGCCGCTTCGGCGGATTCTCGCGCTCGTAACCGCGCAGGTGGCTGATTGCCGCAGCCGCGGAGCGCTCCAGCACGACCAGGCTCCACAGTTCGCCGCTGGCCACCACCTGCGACCCGATGCCGACTGCATGCAGCATGAAGGCGCGCTCTTCGCACGCCGGCCGCCAATGCGAGCGATAGACCTCGACTTGCAGCTCGGGCAGCGGCGTGAATGGCGGCGGACTGCTCACGGCCGGGACTGGTCCTGGTCAGGGGCGCAGGGCGCGGTAGAGGAAGGGCAGGCTCACGTCCATGCGGTAGTCGATGTCCGAGTGCGTGTCGTCGAATTCCTCGTAGTGGTGCACGACGCGCGCCTTCTCAAGGGCGCGTGACAACTGCCGGGAGCCGTAATGGATGTGGTACTGGTCGCGCCAGCCGCAGTCGACGTAGATTCCCTTGAGCCGCCGCAGGTTGGGGGCGAACTTCGCGACGAGCCGGACCGGGTCGTGCCGCAGCCAGCGCTGCCACCGCCCAGGCAGGACCTCGCCGGTTTCCAGGTGAAAGGGCAGGCGAAAGCCGTTGGGTGCGACCGGATCGGGATCGTAGGTGGCCGCCATGCACACGTTCATCAAGGCGTGGCCTTCGCCCGGCGTGTGCTTGTGCTTCTTCCACATCGAGTCGAGGAACCGGCGCACGCGACCGTCGTCGAGCCCCTGCGCCAGCTTGCGATCCGCGGCGGAATCGAGCCGGTTTGCGTAGCGCCCTTCCTTGCGGGGCGGGCGGCGGAACCTGCCCAACTCGTTCAGTGTGTTCGGCCAGTCGGCGCGGTAGATGAAATCGAAATAGGCATCGCCCGAATGGTTGGCGATTGCGCCCCAGTGCGACGCGTACCTCATGCCGTGGATCATCGCGCCGTAGCCGCCCGAAGACTTGCCGAAGCAGCCGCGGTGATCGCGCGAGGCGAGCGTGCGGAACTCCTTGTCGACGAGCGGGATCACTTCGTCGAGCAGGAAGTCCGCGTAGTTGCCGATAGCCGATGAGTTCACGTACTGGTTGCCGCCGAGCGACGTGAAGCAGTCCGGAAACACGATGATCGCTGGACCCATGCGCTGCTCGTGCACGAGACGCGCCGCGCGTTCCGCCACGTTCTCGCTGAACGGCTTCCAGTTCAGGTGCGCGATACCGGTGCCCGTGAACCCCACGAGGTCGTAGAGCACCGGGAACCGCCGACCGCGACCGTGCGTGGCGCCGCCGTCGTATTCGCGCGGCAACCAGACGCCAAGCGTGCGCTGGACCGGATCGCCGAGCGGATTGCCCGCCAGGACCTTCGAGCGGTGCTCCAGCATCACGACGGTGCCGCCGGTCCGCGACGGACGTTTCCTGGCCATGCCGATCTCCTGCACGAGTCGAAGTAGGGGCAGCAGTTTCGCGTATTCGCTAGGATCATGCGATGGCAGCCCGCTGCGGCGACACAGGCAGCGGCAACGGGAGACGCGATGGGCACGTTGAACGCAGACGAGCGGCCGCCGGGTCTCGACCGGGCACACGCCCTCGACCCGGCGTACTACTTCGGCGAAGCGACGTTCGACCTCGAGCGACGGCGGGTATTTGCAGCGTCCTGGCAGATGGTCGCCCACCGTGCCGAGCTGGCCGAGGCGGGCGCTCACCTGCTCGTGAACGTCGCCGGGACGCCGGTCGTGCTGCTGCGAGCGGCAGACGGGGTCCTCCGTGCTTTTGCGAACGTCTGCCGCCATCGCGCGGGACCGCTCGTGCTCTGCAGCGGCAAGGGCCTGGGCAACCTGCGCTGCAAGTACCACGGCTGGCTGTACAACCAGGCAGGCCAGCTGGTCGGCGCGCCTGAAATGCACGATGCGCGGGATTTCCGCGTGGCGGACGTCCGGCTGCCGCAGTTTCGCGTGCGCGAGTGGCAGGGCCTCGTCTTCGTCGCACTTGCCGACGACGCGCCTGAGTTCGATCGCGTCTACGACGGCATCGCCGAGCGCATTGCCCCCGTTGACCTGGGCGTGATGCAGTTCGTGCGGCGCGACTCGTGGGACGTCGAATGCAACTGGAAGGTGTACGTCGACAACTACCTCGAGGGGTACCACGTCCCGCTGATCCATCCGGCGCTGGCGAAGGTCGTCGACTATCGCAACTACGACGTCGAACTGTTCGAGTGGTATTCGCTGCAGCATTCCCCGCTGCAGGCCGCCGCCGACGTCTACGGCGGGGGGCGGGCGTACTACTACTTCGTCTATCCCAACGTGATGCTCAACGTGATGCCTGGACGACTGCAGACCAACCGCGTGCTGCCGTTGGGCCCCGGGCGGTGTCGCGTCGACTTCGAGTGGTTCTACGCGCCTACGGACGAGGCCTGCGCGCGCATCGACAATGACCGGCAGTTCACCAATGCGATCCAGGAAGAGGACGTCGACATCTGCGAGCGCGTCCAGCAAGGCCTGGCGTCCGGACATTATCGGGCGGGCAGGCTGTGCCCTGGCCGCGAGGCGGGCGTGTGGCATTTCCATGAACGCCTGCGGGCCGTTTATGCGGCAGGTGACGGTGCAATCGGTTGACGCCCGGAGCCGTGTTCCTGCGCAGGCTCAGCTTTCGACGGCCTGCGTTGCCTTTGGCGGCACCGGCGAGAAATAGCCGATGGCGAGCAGCAGCACGCCGACGCCGAGAA
>JAOUGW010000020.1 GCA_029865465.1 Gammaproteobacteria bacterium | reverse complement strand
CTTGCGCTGCAGGCACGGATCCGGCCGCATTTCCTGTTCAACAGCATGAACACGATCGCGTCGCTCGTGCGATCGAACCCGGCGCAGGCCGAGGAAGCGATCGAGGACCTGTCCGACCTGTTCCGCGTCAGCCTGAGCGACGCGCGCGCGCAGATCACCCTGGAAGAGGAAGTCGAGATCGCGCGCACCTACCAGAGAATCGAGAAACTGCGGCTCGGCGACCGGCTGCAGGTGCGCTGGGATGTCGGCGACCTGCCACCGGGCTGCGTTGTGCCGAGCCTGCTGCTGCAACCGCTGCTTGAGAATGCGATCGCGCACGGCATCGAACCGCTGCCGCACGGCGGCATCGTCGACGTGCGCGGCCGGCTCGGCGATGGCACCGTCATGCTCGAGGTGACCAATCCGAGGCCGCCGGGCCCGCCGCCGCCGCTCCGCCGCGGTCACCGGATGGCGCTCGACAACATCCGGCAACGGCTGGAGCTGGCCTTTCCGGGCCGCGCGACCGTCGCAGTCGACGATGCGGAGAGCCGGTACACGGTCCAGCTGCGATTCCCGCACACCGAGGACGGATCCGTCGTCCCGGCTGCCGCGCTGCAGGGCGGCCCCGTGCTGCCTTCGTGACACGCGGCCCCGTCCATCGGACAATCCCGGTCCCCGCATGGACGAAATCACCCCCTCCCCGGCCGATTCGGAAAAGCTGCGAGCGCTGATCGTCGACGACGAGGCACCGGCGCGCGCGCGACTGCGTCGCCTGCTCGAGGAGCTGGGCGACGTGACGATCGTCGGCGAAGCGGCGAACGGCGCCGAAGCGCTCGACCGCTGTGCGACGCTCGATCCCGACCTGGTGCTGCTCGACGTACACATGCCAGGCATGGACGGCATCGAGGCTGCCCGCCACCTGGGCGCACTCGACGAGCCGCCGGCCGTCATCTTCACCACCGCCCACGACGAATACGCGCTCGCGGCGTTCGAGACCGAAGCCGTGGGTTACCTGTTGAAGCCGGTGCGCCGCGAGAAACTCGCGCGCGCCGTGCGACACGCGGCGCGGATCGCCGGCCCGCAGCTCGCGCGACTCGCCGAACAATCGCAGCTCGGCCGCCGTCGCGGGCAGATCTGCGCGCGCCTCGGCGAGCAACTGCGGCTCGTGGCCGTCGAGGACGTGCTGTACTTCAGTGCCGGCCAGAAGTACGTGACCCTGCGGCACCGCGGCGGGCGCGAGCTCATCGACGAATCGCTGCGGGCGCTCGAACAGGAGTTCGCGCCGGACTTCATCCGCATTCATCGCAACTCACTGGTCGCACGCCGCTACGTGCAGGTCGTCGAGCGCAGCCCCGAAGGCCACCTGTTCGTGCGACTCACGGACAGCGACGAAACCCTGCAGGTCAGCCGCCGCTACGCGGCCGAGGCCCTGCGCCAGATCCGCACCGGACACTGAGACCCCATGAACTCCCCCAGCGACGACGTCGGCGAAGCGACGACCACCCTGCCCGATCCGCGGGCGGCCGCTTCGCAAAAGGTCTTCTTCGCCCGCATCGGCATGGTGTTGCTCATGGCAGGGCTGCTGTACCTGGTCTGGCGCATCGTCACGCCCCTGTGGCAGCCCCTGCTCTGGGCGATGCTGCTCGGCTCACTGCTGGCGCCGCTCAACTCGAAGCTGGCGACCAGGCTCGGCGGCAAGCCGAAGCTCGCCAGCGCCATCACGCTGGTCGGGGTGGTATTGCTGGTGCTGCTGCCGATCTTCGCGATTGGCGGTGCCGTCGCGGTGCAGGCTTCGCAGCTGCTGGGCAGGATTGACACCTCGGCGCTGCGAGCAACGGAATTCGACCTCGCGGACATTCCGCTGCTGGCACGGCCGCTCGAGTGGCTCGACGCGACGGCAGGGATCTCGCTCGCACAGATCGACACCTGGGTCGTCACCCGCGCCAAGCGGCTGCTGGAAATCGTCGCGTCGTCCGGCGGCGCGGTATTCCTTGGCGCGATCGGCACGCTGGTCAGCTTCATACTGATGCTGTTCGTGCTGTTCTTCATGCTGCGCGACGGCCCCCGGATCGCGCAGACGTTCGTCCGCATGCTGCCCATCGAGACGCACCTGCGCAGCAGGCTGTGGCGGCACCTGCGCGACGTGACGCGCGCGGTGTTCATGGGCATCGGACTGACGGCACTGGTGCAGGGGACGCTGCTCGGCATCGGCTTTGCGATCGCAGGGCTGCCTTCGCCGCTGCTGTTCGGCGTACTGGGCGCACTGTTCGCGCTGGTGCCCATCGTCGGCACCGCCATCGTGTGGGTGCCTGCGACGCTCTGGCTGCTGTCGCAGGACCAGCCCTATTACGCGATCTTCATGCTGGCCTGGGGCGTGGTGGTGGTGGGCGCCGTGGACAACTTCCTGCGGCCAATCCTTATTTCCGGCCGCACCGAAGTCCCTACCCTTGCCGTCTTCGTCGGCGTAATGGGCGGCCTCTCCGCGTTCGGGTTCATCGGCCTGTTCCTGGGGCCCATCGTCCTGGGCCTGCTGGTGGCGCTGTTCCGGTTCACGTCGGAAGAGCTCGCGCCCGGATCGAACGAAGCTTAAGCCGCCCGGCGGCACGAGGAGTCGAGCCTTGTCGAACGCGCCCCTGCGTATTGCAACCCGTCGCAGCAAGCTGGCCATGTGGCAGGCCGAGCACGTGCAGTCGCTGTTGCGCTCGGCGCACCCGGGGCTGCCGGTCGAACTCGTGCCGATGACCACCCAGGGCGATCGTGTGCTCGACCGCGCGCTGGCTGAAGTCGGCGGCAAGGGCCTCTTCGTCAAGGAGCTCGAGGTCGCGATGCAGGAGGGCCGCGCGGACATCGCGGTCCACTCGATGAAGGACGTGCCGAGCGAATTGCCGCCGGGTTTTGCGATCGTGGCCGTGCTGCCGCGCGCGAACCCGCTCGATGCCTTCATTTCGCGTCGCTTCAAGCGTTTTGCAGACCTGCCACACGGCGCACGCGTCGGCACGTCGAGCCCTCGACGCCAGGCGCAGCTGCGCCACGCGCGTCCCGACCTGCGGCTGGAACTGCTGCGCGGCAACGTCGACACCCGGCTGCGCCGCCTCGACGAAGGCGAGCTCGATGCGATCCTGCTGGCCTGCGCCGGGCTCGAGCGTCTCGGCATCGGGCACCACATCACGCAGCAGCTCAGCGTCGAGCTGTCGTTGCCGGCCGTGGGTCAGGGCGTGATCGGCATCGAGAGCCGTGCCGACGACGAGCGCAGTCGCGCGGCGCTGGCAGCGCTGCATCATGCCGATTCGTTCACGCGGCTCGTGGCGGAACGTTCGTTCGCCGCCACGCTGGGCGGCAGCTGTCATTCGCCGATCGCGGCCCATGCCACGCTCGACGGCGGCAGCCTCACCGTGCACGGCTTCATCGGAGCGCCCGACGGCAGCGAAACCTATCGTGATCGCGTGGTCGGGCCGGCCATCGAGGCCGCATCCCTCGGCCGCGAACTCGCCCGTCGCATGCAGTCGGCCGGGGCGGAAACCCTGCTCGCACGCCTGCGGCAGGAGGCCGCCGCAACGTCGTGACGCTCCCGCTCGACGGCGTCACCATCGTCGTTACGCGTCCGGCAGCCCAGGCCACGCGGTTTCTCGCGCTGGCGCGTGCCGCCGGCGCCCTGTGCATTCCCTACCCGACGCTGCAGATTGACCGCACCGCGCTGGATGACGCCGCTCGCGCGCGCCTGCAAAGCCGCGCCTGGGACTGGGCCGTCTTTACCAGCGCCAACGCCGTCGAATCGGCGCTCGAGCAATGCCCCGCACCGCTCGCGACGCGGCATGCCGCCGTCGGCCGGGCGACGGCACGCGCCCTCGAACAACGTGGCATCAAGGTCGACACGCATCCCGAGAGCGCAAATTCCGAAGGCCTGCTGGCGTTGCCGGAGTTTGCTGCGCTGGCGGGCCGTGGCGTGCTGCTGGTCAAGGGCAGCGGCGGCCGCGAGCTGTTGCGCGATGCCCTGCGCGCACGGGGCGCCGACGTGCTCGAACTCGAGGTGTACCGTCGTTCGGTCACGGCACCCACCGCCGCGGCGACAGCGCAGCTGCACGCCGCCCTGACGAGCCCGGGCCCGCTGGTCGTCGTGGTGACCAGCGTTGAAGTCCTGAAGCCCCTGCTCGAGCACGTCGGTGACGACGATGGAGCACGGCTGCGCAGCCGGACGCTGCTGGTGCCCGGACCGCGAGTCGCCGCAGCCGGCGAGCGTCTCGGCTGGACCGGGCCGATAGTCGCAGCGGCTACCGCCGAGGACGAGGCGATGCTCGCCGCACTGACGGACCTCGCCGCAGGACCCAGCCCGCCTGCGTGATAGCATCCGGGGTCGCCTGCCCCGGATGGCCCGCGAGTGCCGATGACCAGCGAAATCGAATCCCTCACCACGGACATGAATGCGCGCCGCACCGGCAGCGGTGTGAGCCCGATGCTGTTCGCCGTCGGCGGTCTAGCGCTGCTGCTCGCCGCCTATGCGCATTGGCGTTTCAGCCAGTTCGACGAGCGCATCGACCGGCTGCGCGGGCAGCTGATCGAGCTGCGTGCGACACAGGATCGGCTCGGCGCGCAGATCGGAACGGTCGGCACGCAGCTGCAGGAAGCGAATGCCCAGGTGCGGTCGCAGATCCGCCTGCTGCGCGAGGTACCCACGCAGCTGGGAGAACTGGGCCAGAGCGTCGCCGAGCTGCGTGCCCGCACTGACGCACCGCAGCGCTCCTGGGTGCGCGCGGAAGCGCTGTACCTGCTCGAACTCGGTGCCCGCCGCCTGCGGCTCGAGCACGACGTTCCCACGGCGGTCGCCGCCCTCGAATCCGCCGATGCGCGCCTCGCCACGTTGCCCGATCCCGCGGTGGCCGAAGTGCGGGCTCAACTCGCGCGCGAACTCGCCGCGCTGCGCGCGGTCGACGTGCCCGACATTTCATCCGTGCTGTCACGGCTCGCGGCCGTCGAGGCGGCGGCTGCGGATTTCCGTGTGCTCGGCGTGACCGTCTCCAGCGCGCGTCGCCTCGACGAGACCGGGGCCGAGAGCGCGTTCGACCGCGCGACCCACCGCTTGCGCCAGGCGTGGCGCGACCTGTTTTCCTACCAGCGCATCGATCCAGCGCATTCCCGGCTGGTCACGCGCGAAGAAGAATCGCTGCGCCGCCAGCAGTTCGAGCTGCAGCTGTTTACGGCGCGGATCGCCGCCATGCAGCAGGACCGGCCAGGCTACGCGCTGGCATTGCAGTCGGCGGTGGCACTGCTCGACCGCTCGTTCGACACGCGCGACGAGACCGTGAGCGCGGCCCGCAGCGAACTCATGCAACTTGCTGCAATCGACGTCGACCCGACGGTGCCGGAAACCGGCACCGCCGCCCAGCTGCTGCAGCGGGTGATCCGCGCGAGCCCGCCCGCGAAGCCATGAAGGGCAGCGTACTCACGGCATCGGCACTGGTAGGTGGCGGGCTCCTCGCGCACCTCGTGCTGGACGATCCGGGCTACATCGCAATCAGCGTCGGCAGCTCGCTGTTCGAGACGACGGTACCCGTGTTCCTGCTGCTGCTCGTCGGCCTGTACCTGCTATCGCGCGCAGTCATCGAATCGCTGACGGCGCGACGCCGCCTGGCGATGCTGCGCATCGAGCGCCGCAAGCGCCGCGCGCGCGACGCTACGCAGCGCGGTTTGCTCGACCTTGCGGCGGGACGCTGGCGCAGCGCCGAGGACCTGCTCTCGCGCGCCGCGCCGGAAGCCGACTCGGCGGCGGCGAACTACCTGGTCGCGGCGCGCGCCGCAGACCTGCAGGATGCAGTCGAACGTCGCGACGAATGGCTGGCGCGGGCCCAGGAAGCAGCTCCCGCTGAACGGGCCGCAGCGCTGGTCACGCTCGCCGAAATGCAGATGCGGCGCGGACAGGACACGGCCGCACTGCAGACACTCGAACAGCTCGATGCGTCGGGCGACCTGAATTCACGCGGGCTCGAGCTCATGGCGCGGCTCTGCCAGAAACTCGGACGCGGCGAGCAGCTGCGCGCCCTCGGTCCACGCCTGCGCAGCGCCAAGGAATTGCCGGAGACACAGGTCAACGAGCTCCTGGCGCAGGTGCAGCTCGAAGAAGTCCGGTCGGCGGGCGAGCGTCGCGACGTGCCTGCTGCCAGCGCAGCCTGGTCCAACCTGCCCCGTGCCACGCGCAAACTGCCGCAGGCGATCGCAACCTACGCTCGCGCGCTCGTCACCGCAGGCGAGGCGGTGGCGGCCGAGAAGCTGCTGCGCGAGGCAATCGACGACGGGCGCGAACCCGTGCTGGTGCGACTGTATGGCGAACTCGTTCTGCCGGATGCGCTGACTCCGCTGGACCGCGCAGAGGACTGGTTGCGCAAGGCGCCGGAGGATCCTGAATTGCTCGCGACCTGCGCACGCCTCGCGCTGCAGGCGGAACTCGTCGGCAAGGCACGCAGCTACCTCGAGGCGTCGCTCGCCCGCAAGCCGTCGGCCGAGAACAGCCTGCTCTACGCCGAGCTGCTCGACCAGCTCGGCGAGGGCGATCGCGCGCGCACCGTGCTGCGCGACAGCGTTGCGCGCTCTGTCGGTCGTCGACCCGCATTGCCGCGCGTGCGCTTGCGGCGGCGCTAGAGGGACGCCGGCACTGTTCGGCGATCCTGCTGGACCGTGCGGCCGCGGATCCCCGCGTCCTCGGCCTCGCGTGATGCCGCGCTATTCGTCGTCCGCCTTCCGCATCGCCGCGAGCGTATCGGGCGCGTAATCGAACGAGTCGAAGAACAGTTGCGCGCGCGGCAGCCCGCGCTCCACGAACGTGTGCCGAATCGCCTCCACCATCGCAGGCGGGCCGCTCGCATAGACGTCGTACTTCGTGAGGTCGTCGCCGAGATCTGCGAGCGCAGCCTCATGGACCAGCCCGACGCGACCGGTCCATGGCGACACTTCGGTTTGCGGGTCGGACAGCACCGGCCGGTAATCGAACGCTGCGCGATCAGCCGCGACGTTCGACAGCCAGTTGTGTTCGTAGAGATCCCGCGTGGTGCGTGCGCCCCAATAGAGCGTGATCGGTCGACGGTCGCCAATGGCCAGCAACTGCCGCAGCATCGCCCGCAACGGCGCATAACCGGTGCCGCCGCCGATCATCACCGCATGTCGCGGCGAGTCGCCACGGAACCAGAACTGCCCGAGCGGGCCTTCGACGCGCAGCAGGGTGCCGGCACGCATGGTGTCGAACAGCTGCCCGGTGAACCCGCTCGACGAGGCGCGACGCACATGCACTTCGAGCATCTTGCCGTCGCCCGGTGCGCTCGCCAGCGAGAAGCTGCGGCGGCGCCCGCCCGACAGGATGAAATCGATGTACTGGCCCGCGCGGTAATGCAGGTCCTCGACGGCCGGCAGCCTGAGGAACACGGCCATGACGTCGTCGGCCAGGCGCTCCATGCGATCGATCCGGCTCGGCAGGCTCTTCACCTCGACTTCCAGGGCCAGCCGCATCTCGCGCGTCTCGACCGTGATGTCCGTGATGGCCTGTGCCTGGCACAACAGCACGAAACCTTCGGCCGCCTCTTCCGGGGTGATCCCGGGAGGAAGCGCGCGCGTCGGATAGGTCGTCTCGCCCGACAGCAGCCGCGCACGGCAGGACGCGCAGTGCCCGCCCTTGCAGCTGTGCGGCAGGTTGAGGCCCATCCGCAGCGCAGCCGTCAGCACGGGCTCGCCGGGATCGACGGAGAAGCTCTCGCCCGTGGGCACGATCGTCACTTGAGGCATCGACGCAGGACTCCGGCGCGGCGCAACGGCGTTGGGCATCCCTTCGCGTATGCTTGCGGCATGGATGCCGCCCTATCATGCCTGATCGTCGGTTGCGGTTACGTCGGTTCGCGGCTGGCACGCCGTGAATCGGCCCGACGCCCGCTCCTCGCGCTCGTGCGCTCCGACAGGAGCGAGACCGCCCTGCGATCGGCTGGAGTACACACGTTGCGCATCGACCTCGATGCCGCCCCGGACCCCGCACTGCAACCTGCACTGGCTGCCGCCGCAGGCCAGGCCGCCGTCGTCTACCTGGCACCCCCGCCCGACCGCGGCACGACGGACCCGCGGCTGACCGCGTTCATGGCACAGATCGAGGGCGCCACGCCGCCGGTCTTCGTCTACATCAGCACCACCGGGGTTTACGGCGATGCGGGTGGTGCGCTCGTCGATGAATTCACGCCGGTCGCGCCGTCGAACGACCGCTCGCGCAGGCGGGTCGCGGCCGAAAGCACGACACAGTCCTGGTGCGCGGAACGGGGTGTGCGTTGCGTGATCCTCCGCGTACCGGGCATCTATGGACCGAACCGCCTGCCGCTCGAGCGGCTGCAACGGCACGAACCTGCGCTGCGCGAGGCGGACGCGGGCCCGGGCAACCGCATCCATGTCGACGACCTGGCCGCAGCCATCGTGGCCGCCGTCGATCACCGGTCGGCGCAGGGTGTTTTCAACGTCACGGACGGTGACTACTCGAGCACCACCGCGTACCTGCAACTGACGGCGTCAGCCGCGGGAATCGAGCCGCCGGCGCTCATCAGCAAGGCCGAGGCGCGGGAGAAGATCCCGGCTGGCATGCTGTCGTTCCTGCTCGAATCGCGCCGTGTCGATAACCGTCGCATGCTGGCCGACCTCGGCCTGCAACTGCAGTACCCGACGCTGCAGGCCGGTGTGCTCGCAAGCTTCGCCGAGATGCGGCACGCACAGGAGACTGGCGCAACGTGACGACGTTCCGCAATCCGTCCCTGGCCGCCATTCACGAACTGCTGCGAGCCTCGCACACGATCGCCGTGGTCGGCATTTCCGACGATCCCGCCCGGCCGAGCTTCGGCGTGACGACATCGATGCGCGGCTTCGGCTACCGCATCCTGCCGGTGAACCCCGCGCTGACGCTGTGGCAAGGCATCCCCGCGCATCCGACGCTGGCAGCCGCCGTGCAGGCGCTGCGCCCGGACGAGCGCGTCGACATCGTCAACGTGTTCCGGCGGCCGGCGCAGGTGGGCGCCCTGGTGGACGAGTGTCTCGGGCTCGGGCTGCGCACGCTGTGGCTGCAGCAGGGCGTGATCAACGGCCCGGCCGCCGAGCGCGCGGTTGCCGCAGGCATGACGGTCGTCATGGACCGCTGCATCTACGTCGACCGCGCTTCGATGCGTGAGTGAGCCACGAGTCGGGTATCCTGCCCGGATGCGGCTTGCCTTCACGAAGATGCATGGTCTTGGCAACGATTTCATCGTGTTCGATGCCGGCTCTGCGACCGACCTGCCCTCTGCCGGCGACCTGCGCCGCCTCAGCGACCGGCGCACCGGCATCGGCTTTGACCAGGCGCTGGTGCTCGAGCCGCCGCGACGCGCCGGCACCGATGTCTATTACCGCGTCTTCAACGCCGACGGCTCCGAGGTCGAGCAGTGCGGCAACGGAGCGCGCTGCATCGCGCGACTCGTCGCGAGCCGGCGCGGCGAAGTCGACCGCCCGCTGCAGCTGGACAGCCCGGGCGGCATCGTCCGGGCCCGACTGCGGCCGGACGGCCTGGTGTCCGTGGCGATGGGTGTGCCGGACTTCGATCCGGCCTCGCTCCCTTTCGACGCACCGGCGGCCGCGGAGACCTATCACCTCGACACGCGGGCCGGCCCGGTCGAGATCGGCGCCGTGTCCATCGGCAACCCGCATGCCGTGATCCGCGTCCGCGACGTGCAGCAGGCTCCCGTGGACAGCGTCGGACCCGCAGTGGAAAATCACCCGCGCTTTCCGCGCCGCGTGAACGTGGGTTTCCTCGAGATCGTCGCTCCGGACCACGTGCGGCTGCGCGTATTCGAGCGGGGCGTGGGGGAAACCCGGGCGTGCGGCACGGGTGCCTGCGCTGCGGTGGCCATCGGACGGCGGCACGGGCCACTGGCCGAGGAAGTGAGCGTAGATGTCCCTGGCGGACGAATGATCGTTCGCTGGCCCGGTCCGGGTGAGCCGATCTGGCTGACCGGTCCGGCCGAAACGGCCTTCGAAGGCCAGGTTGACGTGACGGGCGCCGAGTCGCCGGAGTCTTGCAGATGAACAAACCGATCCGCGGTGCCGAACCTCCCGCGCAGCTGGCCGAAGACCAGATTGCGGACTTCCTCGTCGCGCACCCCGACTTCTTCGAGCGCCACGGCGCCGTCCTGGCACGCATCAAGCTGCCGCACCAGCGCGGCAGCGCCGCCATCTCGCTCGTCGAGCGCCAGGTGCTGGTCCTGCGCGACAAGCACGCGGTGCTCGAAAAGAAGCTGCACGAGCTGATCGAGATCGGTCGTGCGAACGACGCGATCTCCGATCGCCTGCATCGCCTGACACGCCGGTTGCTGCGCGCACGTGATGCCGCCGGTGTCGTCGCGGCGCTCGAGACATCGCTGCGCGAGGATTTCGGCGCCTTGCGCTGGGTGCTGCTGGCCACCGACCCATCCGTGGCCGCTCTCGGCAACCTGCCGAACGGCCACGTGCGCGTCGTGCCGCGCGGCAGCCCCGAACTCAAGATATTCGAGACCTTCTTCGAGTCCGGGCGCCCGCGCAGCGGCCAGATCCGGGACACGCAGCGCGATTACCTCTTCGGCGGCGAAGGCAGCCAGGTGGGCTCGACGGTGCTGATTCCGCTCGGCGAGCGCGCGGCCCTCGGCCTGCTCGCCATCGCCAGCCACGACACCGAGCGCTACCTGCCCACGATGAGCACCGACTACCTGGTGCGCATCGGCGAGATCGTGACCGAAGCGGTGTCGGCGCGACTGGCATGACCGACGAGCCGCTGCGCAGCGGCGTCGATCATTACCTCGCGAGCCTGCGCAACGAACGGCGGTTGTCGCCGCACACGTCGAGCAATTACGGCCGGGACCTCGCCTCGCTGCTCGATTACTGCGCGTCGCAGGGCATCTCCGAGTGGCAGCAGCTCGATCCGCAGCACCTGCGGATGTTCGCAGCGCGTGAGCACCGGCGCGGCCTCGCGCCGCGCAGCATCCAGCGCAGGCTCTCGGCCTGCCGCGGCCTCTTCCGTTACCTGTTGCGTGAAGGCGAACTGAAGCGCGACCCGACCGGGGACGTGCAGGCACCCAAGGCCCGCAAGCGCCTGCCGACACCGCTCGACGCCGACACGATGGCGCGCCTGCTCGAGTTCCGCGGCGACGACAGCCTCGGAATCCGCGACAAGGCGATCATGGAGTTGCTGTATTCGTCGGGACTGCGGCTGTCGGAGCTGCTCGGTCTCGACCTGCTCGACCTCGACCTGCGCGATCGCACGGTCCGGGTCGTCGGCAAAGGCAGCAAGACGCGGATCGTGCCTGTCGGTCGCCAGGCGATCACGGCGCTGCAACTCTGGATCGCGGAACGGACGACGATAGCCGCGGTCGGCGAACACGCCTTGTTCGTCGGCGTCAATGGCGCTCGCCTCGGTCCGCGGATCGTGCAGCGCCGCATAGCCCGCTGGGCCCGGCTGCAGGGGCTGCCCGAGCACGTGCACCCCCACATGTTCCGGCACTCGTTCGCTTCCCACCTGCTCGAATCGTCGCAGGACCTGCGCGCCGTGCAGGAATTGCTCGGTCACGTCAACATCAGCACGACCCAGGTCTACACTCATCTTGATTTCCAGCACCTGGCCCGCATCTACGATGCGGCCCACCCCCGGGCCCGCCGCAAACGCCCCGCACCTTCCTCCACTTCCGGCACTTCCTCCGGCTCTTCCGGCTCTTCCTCCGACTAACCCCTATCCCCTAACCCCTAGCCCCTATCTGCTATCCCCTATGGCTGGCTTCGATCCCCACGGCACCACGATCCTCTGCGTCCGGCGCGACGGCCGCGTCGCCATGGGCGGCGACGGCCAGGTCACCCTCGGCAACACGGTCATGAAGGGCAACGCGCGCAAGGTGCGCCGCCTCCACGATGGTTCGGTCATCGCGGGCTTCGCCGGCGGAACCGCCGATGCGTTCACCTTGTTCGAGCGCTTCGAAGCGAAGCTGCAGCAATTCGGCAACCTCACGCGCGCGGCGATCGAACTCGCCAAGGACTGGCGCAGCGACCGCAGCCTGCGCCGTCTCGAAGCGCTGCTGCTGGTGGCCGATGCCGGCCACACCTTCGTGATCTCCGGCAACGGCGACGTGATCGAACCCGAGCACGACCTCATCGCCGTGGGTTCAGGCGGCCCGTTTGCGCAGGCCGCGGGCCTGGCGCTGCTGCAGAACACCACGCTCGACTCGCGCTCGATCGCGGAACGGGCCCTCGGCATCGCCGCCGACATCTGCATCTACACCAATCGCAACACCACGATCGAGGAACTGTAGGAAGTGAGTAGTGATTAGTGATTAGTCGGAGGGGCAGCGGTGGCTGCTGCCGCAGCTGCCCCTCCGACTAATCACTAGTCACTACTCACCAATCACTACTCACTAGTCACTACTCACTAGTCACTACTCACTGCTCACCATGTCCTCCATGACACCCCGCGAAATCGTCCAGGAACTGGACAAGCACATCGTCGGCCAGGGCGCGGCGAAGCGTGCCGTAGCCATCGCGCTGCGGAACCGCTGGCGGCGCATGCAGGTCGGCGAGCCACTGCGCGCCGAGATCACGCCCAAGAACATCCTGATGATCGGCCCGACCGGCGTCGGCAAGACCGAGATCGCGCGCCGGCTGGCGCGACTGGCGAACGCCCCGTTCATCAAGGTCGAGGCGACCAAGTTCACCGAGGTGGGTTACGTCGGACGGGAAGTCGATTCGATCATCAAGGACCTGGTCGACGTGGCCGTGAAGATGACGCGCGAGCAGGAAATGGAGAAGGTGCGTCACCGCGCGATGGACGCAGCCGAAGAGCGCGTGCTCGACGAGCTGCTGCCGCGTCCGCGCGCATCGTCCAGTCCGGCAATGGGTTTCGGTGCGCCGGCGGATGAGCCCGCACCGACGCCGAAAGAGAGCGACACCCGCCAGCGTTTCCGCAAGATGTTGCGCGAAGGCCAGCTCGACGATCGCGAGATCGAAATCGAGTTGCGCGCAGCGGGTCCCGGCATGGAAATCATGGCGCCGCCGGGCATGGAAGAGCTGTCGCAGCAGCTGCAGGGCATGTTCGCGAACCTCGGCGGCAGCCGCAAGAAATCGCGCCGGCTCAAGGTCAGCGAAGCCTTCAGGCTGCTCACCGACGAGGAGGCCGCCAGGCTGGTCAACGAAGAGGAGCTCAAGACGCAGGCGCTGCGCAACGCGGAGCAGAACGGCATCGTCTTCCTCGACGAGATCGACAAGATCGCGCGCGGCCAGAATGCCGTGTCCGGCGTGGACGTCTCGCGCGAAGGCGTGCAGCGCGACCTGCTGCCGCTGGTCGAGGGCAGCACGGTCAACACCAAGTACGGCATGGTGAAGACGGACCACATCCTCTTCATCGCGTCGGGCGCGTTCCACATGTCGAAGCCGTCGGACCTGATCCCCGAACTGCAGGGTCGCCTGCCGATCCGCGTCGAGCTCGAAGCGCTCAAGGTCGAGGACTTCGTGCGCATCCTGACCGAACCCGACGCGTCGCTGTGCGCCCAGTACGGTGCGCTGCTGGCCACGGAAGGCGTGACGCTGAAGTTCGATGCGAGTGGTGTCCGTCGCATCGCCGAAGTCGCCTTCGACGTGAACCAGCGCACCGAGAACATCGGGGCGCGCCGTCTGCACACGGTGATGGAACGCCTGCTCGAGGCGATCAGCTTCGACGCCTCCGACCGCTTCGGCACTGAACTCGTGATCGATGCGCCCTACGTCGACTCGAGCCTCGGCAAGCTGGCGCAGGACGAAGACCTCGCCCGGTACATCCTGTGACCGCCGCGACGACGGACCAGGAGCGTTGGGCTGCGCGCACGCCCACCGAGATCAAGCTGCGCAGGCAGTCGCGAGTGCTCGACGTGGCGTTCGACGACGGGTGCCGGTTCGAGCTGCCGTTCGAGTACCTGCGAGTCTATTCGCCCTCGGCCGAGGTGCGCGGACACGGCCCGGGCCAGGAGACGCTGCAGCTCGGCAAGCACGAGGTACAGGTCGTCAAGATCGATCCGATCGGCAACTACGCGGTGCGGCTGGTGTTCAACGACGGCCACGACACCGGCCTCTACACGTGGGGTTACCTCTACGAACTCGGGGAGACGCGCGCAGCCAAGTGGCAGCACTACCTCGGCCGGCTGCAGCAGCTCGGCATCCCGTACCCTACCCAGGTCGCACAGAAGAAAGCCTGAGCCCCGCGCAACCCGGGGAGGCCGCGGCAGACCGGAACGGCGTAGAATGCCCGTTCCCATGAGCGAAACAGCCCCACCCCGCAAGGCTCCCGCCTCCGCCGCAGCGACCCCGTCGGTCGATTTCGGCTACGAGGAGGTGCCGGCCCCCGAGAAGGCACGCCGGGTCCGCGCGGTGTTCGATTCCGTAGCCGACAAGTACGACATCATGAACGACCTGATGTCGGCCGGCGTGCACCGGCTCTGGAAGCGTTACACGCTGAGCCAGACCGGGCTGCGTCCCGGGATGTCGGCGCTCGACGTCGCGGGTGGCACGGGTGACATCGCTGCCGGCATGGCCCGGCAGGTCGGCGACAAGGGCCTCGTGGTGCTCTCCGACATCAACGCGGCCATGCTCGAAGTCGGTCGCGACCGGCTGCTCGACCGCGGCCTGCTGCGCAACGTGCAGTTCTCGCTCGCCAATGCCGAGTGCCTGCCTTTTGCCGACGAGACGTTCGACTGCGTCACGATCGGCTTCGGCCTGCGCAACGTGACGGACAAGGCGGCAGCGATCGCCTCGATGCGGCGCGTGCTCAAGCCAGGCGGCCGGCTGCTGATCCTCGAGTTCTCGAAGCCGGTATTCCCCGGGCTCAAGCCCGTGTACGACGCGTATTCGTTCAGCGTGCTGCCGTGGCTCGGCGCGCGTATCGCGAACGATCCGGACAGCTACCGGTACCTCGCTGAATCGATCCGCCGCTTCCCCGACCAGGAGACGCTGCTCGGCCTGATGCGCGCAGCCGGCCTCGAAGACTGCCGCTACCACAACCTGACGGGTGGCATCGTCGCCGTGCACAAGGGGTTCCGCTATTGAGCGCGAATCCGGTCGCTGCCATCTTCCACCGGCTGTCGACGATGCTGAACCGCAACGTCGCGCAATCGGAGCGCGCCTCGGCGCTGGCGCAGCAGCTCGAAGGCCGTGCGCTCTCGCTCGTGTTCGAAGGCACGCCGATCACGCTGTTCTTCCGCGTCACCGACGGCCGTATCGCGATCGACACGCGCGACGCAGGCGAGGCCGACGCGACGCTGTCCGGCTCACCCATCTCCCTGTTGTCCCTGGTGGGTCCCGGCGCCGAAGACCGGCTGCGCGGCTCGTCGATCCGCATCGCGGGCGACGCCGAGGTCGCCCAGCGGTTCCGCGACCTGCTGCGACACGCCCAGCCGGATTTCGAGGAAGAGCTGTCACGGGTCGTGGGCGACGTCGTGGCGCACCAGGTGGCAAACATCGCGCGTGGCTTCTTCGACTGGGGCCGCAAGGCCGCCGATTCGTTCTCGAGCAACGTGGCCGAATACCTGCAGGAAGAGGGCCGCGACGTACCAGCCCGTGTCGAGGTCGAGGAGTTTCTAGAAGCCGTCGACCGGCTGCGCGAAGCGACCGACCGGCTCGAAGCGCGCCTGAACCGCGTCGAATCCCGCGCCAAGTCAGGTTCGAAGTAGCTGCACACTCGACGCCGGACGTGCAGCCGCTTCCGACTAACCCCTAACCCCCCATCCCCTGACCCCTTCCCCATGCGTTTCCGCGTCGCCACCCGCCTGCTCCAGATCCAGCGCGTACTCGTCCGCCACGGGCTCGACGAGATCATTCTGGCGACGCACCTGTTCCGCCCGCTGCGGTTCGCGTTCTACCTCTCGCCCGCAACTTGGTTCGAGCGCCGCAAGGGCGGACCGCGTGGTGAACGCATCCGGCTCGCGCTCGAAGAGCTCGGCCCGATCTGGGTGAAGTTCGGCCAGGCGCTGTCCACGCGGCGCGACCTGCTGCCGGTCGACATCGCCGACGAACTCGAGAAGCTGCAGGATCGCGTGCCGCCGTTCCCGGGGGCGGAAGCCAGGGCCATCATCGAAGGCGCTTACGGCAAGCCGGTGGGCGAGGTGTTCGCCGAGTTCGACGAGACGCCGCTCGCTGCGGCCTCGATCGCGCAGGTGCACACCGCGCGGCTGCGGTCAGGTCAGGAAGTCGTCGTCAAGGTCGTGCGTCCCGGCATCCGGGCGAAGATCGAGCGCGACATCGAGGTGATGTACGTCCTCGCGGAGCTCGCGCGCGACTATTCGAAGGAGGGCCACCGGCTGCGGCCCTGCGAGGTCGTGCAGGAGTACGAGAAGACCATCCTCGACGAGCTCGACCTCATGCGCGAGGCGGCGAACGCCGCGCAGTTGCGCCGCAACTTCGCCGGCTCCGAACTGCTGTACGTGCCCGACGTGTACTGGGATTACTGCCGGCCCGAAGTGATGGTCATGGAGCGCATCCACGGCGTGCTCGTCAGCAACATGGACGAACTGCTGCTGCGCGGCACGAACATCCAGGCGCTCGCCGAGAACGGCGTGGAGATCTTCTTCACGCAGGTGTTCCGGCACAATTTCTTCCACGCCGACATGCACCCCGGCAACATCTTCATCCAGACCGACGACCCGCAGCGGCCGGTGTACGCGGCGGTCGACTTCGGCATCGTCGGCTCGCTCGACGCGCGCGACCAGCATTACCTGGCGGAAAACTTCCTCGCGTTCTTCGACCGCGACTACAACCGTGTCGCGCGCCTGCACGTGGATTCGGGCTGGGTGCCCAAGGACACGCGCATCGACGAGCTGGAGGCGGGCATCCGCACCGTGTGCGAACCCATATTCAACAAGCCGCTCTCCGAGATTTCGTTCGCGCAGGTGCTGATGCGCCTGTTCGAAGTCGCGCGCCGCTTCGACATGCGCGTGCAGCCGCAGCTGATCCTGCTGCAGAAGACCTTGTTGCAGATCGAGGGCCTCGGACGGCAGCTCTATCCGCAGCTCGACCTGTGGAAGACCGCGCAGCCGATCATGCAGGAATGGGGCGCGGACCGGTTGAGCGGCCGCAACATCGCCCAGGAACTGCGCCGGCAACTGCCCGACCTGTCCGAGTCCATACGCATGCTGCCGCAGCTGCTGCAGCAGTTCGTGCAGAAGGCGTCCGAAGGCACGCTGCGCATCGGGGTGGACAGCGAGTCGTACGAAGAGCTGCGGCGCGAGATCCAGGCGAGCGGCAGGCGCCGCGACCAGACCATCATCGGGGCGGCAGTGCTGCTGGCAGGGATTCTGTGGCTGGCTTTCCGCACGGACTGGATGCCCGGCGTCCTGCTCGCGGCTGCGGGACTGTTGACGGCGTTGCTCGCGCGCCGCTGATCACCGCGGCGCGATGCCGCGAGACGGTCGATCCGGAGCCTTTCCCAGAGCGCGTGTCTGCCTTTCCAAGCTCGGGGAAAGGCTCCGGATCGACTGCCTACGGCAGCGAAAGGTCTGACCTTCCAAGCGCGACTTCAATCCAGGTGGTCAACGCCCGGGCGCAGGGTTCGCCGTCTTCATCGAAGATAGCCGTGCCGCACCGGTGCTTGCGGCCTTCGCTCGCAATCGACCAACCCAGCACCATGCAGGCCTCGCCGACGTGCACGCGACGATCCACGTGCGCCTGCATCTCGCCGAGCAGCATCGTCCGGGGCGTGTCGCCGATCGCGGCGAAGTAACCGGGGCAATCCAGCGCGGCCCAGTGAAACTCGACGGCCACCTTGCCGTCGCCCGCGTCGAGGTCGTCCGCCGGAATCCAGGGCGCGGCGACCATACCCGAGTCGAGCAACCCCGGAAAGATCCGCATGCCATCGCCACGGCGGCGGTGCGGGCCGCAGACGAAGCAATCCGGGAACGAGTGCTCGCGAAACCCCACGTAGTGTTGTGATGCCCAGACCGCCTGTACGTACGGCGGCGCGCGCGGAACCTCGAGCTGGAGCGGTCCGGCCGGCGTCCCGGACGCCACCACCTGCTCGCCGTGCCGCAGCCGCCACAGGTCGTCGGTTGCCGTGTGCTCCAGTGCCAAGGGGGTGTCGAGCGGAGGCGGCGCCAGCAGCCGGATGCGCAGTTCGGCTCCCGCGGCAACGGCGAACGCACCGCAGACGTAGCCGCCATTGCCGGAATCGGGTGGTCCCTTGAACCGGCCGGCGATGGTCAGCGAGGCGGCGCCAGGCATCAGCGATCGGATCCTGCAGCCGCCGCGGTAATCCCGTCCGGGGCCGAGCACCGCCAGCAGGCGTCGAACTGTCCTTCCACACGCTCGCCGCAACTGCGGCAGATCCAGTCCGGAGACGGGACGACCGCGGCACGCGCGGTATCGATCAAGCCCCGTGCGCTCAGCGCGTCGCCGTTGCGCAGGACCCAGAGCTCAGGCCAGCATTCCACGAACGGGATTTCACCGACCGCGCCACCCAGGCGCTCGTTCCCGACGTAGCACGCGATGCCGGCCTGTTCGAGCACGTTGCGCAGGTGCGCAATCTCGATGACGGACTCGGCCGTGTGAACCTTGCGCAAGCTTCGCTCCCTGCGGCGGCGTACGTTTTGCGGTAACCGGCCGTTTCGCCGGTCGGCCAGCCCCGCTAGCATGGCGTGATGACACACCCTTCCCCCGCTACCTTACTGTCCCGGCGCTTTCCGTCAAAGCGCGCCTTCATAACCGGCGCTGCGAGCGGACTCGGCCTGGCGATGGCCCGGCTGCTGGCCCGCGAGGGCTGGACGCTGGGCGTACTCGACCTGGATCGCGAGGCACTGGAGCGCGCCGTCGATCAGCTGCAGACCGCGGGAGCCGCGAGCGTCACCGCTTACCCCGGCGACGTCGCCGAGCATGAGTTCGTCGCCACCGCCGTCAATGGCTTCAGCCAGGCAAACCAAGGCCTGGACCTGCTGGTGAACAACGCGGGGGTGGCCGTAGCCGGCGCGGTCGAGGTCACCCCGGTCGACGACTGGAACTGGATCGTCGGCATCAACCTGCTCGGGGTCGTCTGGGGGTGCCGCGCGGCCTTGCCGGTAATGAAGCGCCAGGGTCGCGGCCTGATCTTCAATATCGCGAGTTCCGCGGGTTTCGCAGCGGCGCCGCAGATGTCCGCTTACAACGCCACCAAGGCCGGCGTCATTGCGCTGAGCGAGACGCTGGCAAGCGAACTGGCTGGGACGGGGCTGCAGGTATCCTGCGCGATGCCGGGCTTCTTCCGCACCCACCTGCTCGACCACATGCGGGCGCCGCCGGAAGAGAACCGGCTCGCGCACAGGATCATGGACAACTCGGGTCACGACCCCGACGAAGCCGCGTTCGCGTTGCTCGGAGCCGCGGCCGCAGGCGAGTTGTACGTCGTCTGGCCGCCGGAATACCGCTGGGCCTGGCGGCTCAAGCGCTGGTTCCCGCGCTGGTTCCTCAAGCGAGTGCAGTCTTTCCGGGACGCTCAGGCAAGAAAGGCGGGTCGACCGCCAGGATGAAGCGGGTGTAGATCTCGGGCAGCCGGTCGAGGACGTATTCCTTGCCGAGCATGTCCGCACCCGCGATGGCCGAGCGCAGGACAGAAAGCGACAGCGCCTCGACGGCCTCGCGGGCCACGGGGACGTAGCTCAAGTGCCAGGGCTCGATGCCCGCACCCCCGCGGTCCGAGCCATAGGGCCGGAAGAAGCCGAAGCGACCCTGGTTGCGGTCGAGCCAGCCCGCGAGCCGGCCGAACACGCCGTCGGACGCGTATTCCGCCGGCACCAGTTCCACCTGGTAACCCGCCGGCATCGCGGCGGCATCGATCACGTCGATATCCGATCCCCAGTGATGCCGGCTGCCGCCCGGGATGGCGGACCAGGCCAGGATCGCGTCGACAAGCTGCGGCTCGGCGAGCGTGGCAGGGTCGACGAGCGCGCCGCTGCGATCGTAAAGCGGCCGCTCGCCCCGCCATTTGCGGTTCCACAGCACCAGCTGCCGGTCGAAGTCCCGGAAACTCGAGATCGCCTGCAGGTCGATTCCCTCGGCGCCCGCGGCGTCGCGCATGCCGAGGAAAGCGGCCACGGCCTCGTAGTGCAGCGTGCAGCGCGGGGCGTCCAGTTCGATGACGTGGGTGCGCGCGCGACCCGTCAGTTCCAGCGCGTTCATGCGGTCGGTGTTCCCGGGATCGAGGTCGGATATGATGCCGCGCAGGCGGTCGAACCGCACACAAAATAATGAGATCGAAGGGGCGGGGAAGCAGCCCGGAGAGCTCAACCTCGATGGTCGGACCGGAACTCAAGCTGCGTTACGTCTTCGCCGTACTGACGGTGGGCGCGCTGCTGACCGCGGGCGTCGCTGCGGTCACCCGTTACGACGAAGCCGCGGAGCGAGAGGAACTCCGCACTGTCGATGCGCAACTGGACGCGATCGCGGCGCTGGACCCCCGCATCGCCGCTGCGCACGAGCAGCTGCAGGGAATCGTCGAGGAGACGTACGACGATCGAACGGTCAACGTCGCAATTGCCGGCGCCCTGCTGACGCTCATGGCGGCCCTCGTCGTCCTGTTGCTCATGATGCGGATCGACCGCGCGCTCGTTGCGCTGATGGACAACGCGCAGTCGATCGGACGCGGCCGCTACGCCAAGCCCGTCGCGGTCAGCGGCGTTGCCGAAGTGGCCGAACTCGAACGCTCGCTCGAGCAGATGCGCCAGGCGCTCACCACCACGACGATCTCGCGCGACTTTCTCGACGACGTGCTGAACGGCATCAAGGACGCGGTGCTCGTCATGACGACGGACGGGCGCATGCGAACCGCAAACGCCGCGGCGGCCGACCTGTTCGGCGTGCCCGGGCAGGAGCTGATCGGTGTCGCGTTCAAGGACCTGATCGCGCCAGAGCACCTGGCGGCCTTCAGCCTCGAGCGGCTGCAGCAGGCACCCGGCGAAACGGTGATACGCACCCAGCGTGGCCAGACCATTCCGGTGTCGGTGCACATCTCGTCCCTCGGGCGCGAACCCGCGGGCGGCAACCGCGGCACGATCCTGGTGCTGCGCGACATCACGGAACGGAAGCGGGCTGAGCGGCGGATCCGCTACCTCGCGCGGTACGACACGCTCACGAAGATGCCGAACCGCATGCAGTTCCAGCACCAGCTGCACCAGGCGATCACGCGCAACACGCGGCAGGGACGCGGCCTCGTGCTGCTGTACATCGACATCGACAACTTCAAGGAAATCAACGACACCTTCGGCCACGATACGGGCGACCGCGTGCTCGAGACGATCAGCGAACGACTGACCCGGGCGCTGCCGCGCGAGTCGGTCGCCGGTCGCCTGGCCGGCGACGAATTCGCTGTGTTCGCCGAGGGCATCCACGGTGAACAGGCAGGCCACGAGCAGGGCCACGATCTCGCGCGACTCGTGCTCGGTGAGATCGCCCGGCCGGTGCACCTTCCCGGCCAGGAGATCGACGTAACGGCGAGCATCGGCGTGGCGCTGGTGCCCGAACACGCCGACAACGTCATCGACCTGATCCGCAATGCGGACGCGGCGATGTATCACGCCAAGCGCCAGGGCCGGAACTGCCACGTGTTCTACGTGCCCGAGATGAATGCCGCTGCCGTCGAGCGCCTGCTGCTGAAGAGCAAGCTGCGCCGCGCGCTCGAGCGCGACGAATTCGTGCTGCGCTACCAGCCGAAGGTGGACCTCGCGAGCGGCGAAGTGGTGGGCTCCGAGGCCCTGCTGCGCTGGCGCCTGCCCGGACACGGCGAGATCGCGCCGTCGCAGTTCATCCCGCTGGCCGAGGAATCGCGGCTGATCCTCGACATCGGCGCCTGGGTGCTGAACCAGGTGTGCACCGACTATGCGGCCTGGCAGCAGCGCGTGAGCGATCCGGGCCGCGTTGCGATCAACCTGTCGTTGAAGGAACTGAGCCAGGCAAGCTTCATCCCGCGCTGCCGGTCGGTGTTCGAGCGGCACAACGTTCCCGCCTCCTGCGTCGAGCTCGAAATCACCGAGACGACACTCATGCTCGATGCGGAACGCACGCTGCCGCTGCTCGACGAGTTGCGATCGATGGGCATCCACCTCTCGATCGACGATTTCGGCACGGGGTATTCCAGCCTGAGCGCCCTGCAGCAGTTCCCGATCAGCACGCTCAAGATCGACCGGTCGTTCGTGACCAACGCCGCGACCGATCCCGACGACGCCACCATAGTGCGCACGATCATCGAGATGGGGCGCAGCCTCGGACTGCAGGTCCTCGCGGAAGGAATCGAGACCGAGGAACAGCGGTACTTCCTGCTCCACAGCGGCTGCCAGATGGGCCAGGGTCGCTTGTTCGGCGACGCCATCTCGAGCGACGCGTTCCTGGAACTGCTGCTGCGACAGGCGACCGGCGACCACCCGGTCCTGCAGGTGCAGGCCTGATGCGGGCCTGATGGAGGCCTGGCCCGCGGCATCGGCCTTGTGAATCCAATCGCGCCGTGCCAGAGAATGGTCGGGGTATCGGCTTGCTTCGTCCGTCGCAATCCCGCGAGTCTTCGCACCAGTCACCAGCCAGTCGCCGCCCCTACCACGCATGTATTCGATCAAGGCCGTTGCGCAGGCCACGGGCCTGACCGTGGAGACCCTCCGGGCGTGGGAGCGGCGCTACCGCGTGGTCGTGCCGCAGCGGGACGACCTGGGCCGGCGCGTCTATCAACCGGAAGACGTCCTGCGGCTGCGTCGCCTGCGGGAAGCGACGGAGCGCGGGCATCCCATCGGCCGGCTGGCGCAGTTGGACGAGCCGGGCCTCGTCGAACTGCTGCACGAGCCGGGCGCGGTAACGCCGCCCGTCGCAGCCCCGTCCGCGTTCGTCCAGCGCATCCTCGCAGGCGCCGAGCGCTACTCGTCTGCCTCGTGTGAGCAGGCGCTGACCCTCGCCATCTCGCTGCTGCCGCCCGCGCAGCTGATCGACGAGGTGCTCGAGCCCCTGCTGCGCGAAGTGGGCGAGCGCTGGCACGCGGGCCGGTTCTCGATCGCGCAGGAGCGCATGGTGTCGGCAAGTGTGCGCCGGCACATCGGCCTGATCGTCGAGACATACGACCGCACGGCCCGCCGGCAGCCGATCGTGTTCGCGACGCTGCCTGGCGAACGCCACGAACTCGGGCTGCTCATGTCGGCGATGATCTGCGCGAGCCACGGCTGCAAGGTTCACTACCTCGGACCCGACCTGCCGGCCGCCGAGATCGCGCGCTACTCCCGTGAAGTCGACGCGGCGCTCGTCGCCATCAGCGTGATCCTGCTCGAAAGCGTGCCCGCGCTCGCCTCGCAACTCACGGTCATTCGCCAGACGCTCGGGCCCGACGTGCCCGTGTGGATCGGTGGGCAAGGCGCGCGGGGCATCGACCAAGCCACCCTGCCCCCCGGCTGCCTGGTCATCGCCGACCGTGCGGAACTCGAGCAGAGACTCGACGTCCTGCCGCGCTGACCCCGGCCGGCGCGGACGCCGACTGCAGGCACGCGACGTGCCGCACGTACCGGCGGGAAACCCGGGTCGGAGCCCCCGCAGGGTGCCACCGCCCGGAACTACGGCGTGGCCGGCAATGCCGCAAGCGCGGCCTGCACGCGCTCAGCGATGTCGCTCACGACCTGCGCATTCGCGCGATCGAACGCCGCGACGACCGCACTCAACCTGTTCTCGGACGCGGGCACGGCGGCTTCGCTGACGAAACTCGTGACGCGTGCGACTCGGCGCGAATCGACCAGGCTCACCTGCACTTGCACGTAAACCACCGGTGCCGCACCCGGGGATGCTGCATCGGCACCTGCGGTCACCGCTTCGAATCGTCGCAGCTCGACGTCGAGCAGGAGTTCCGTCGGCACCCGCGCCGGAGCTGTCATGACGCCGCCACCGAACTGCGCCGTAGCCGCCAGCGCGCTGACGAGGTTCTGCTGCAGCATCTGCGTGGCGGATTCGGCCCAGCGTGCATCGGCGTAGTAATCGAAGCGATTGCCCGCGGCGTGCACGGCGATACGATCCGTGTCGATCGCAACCGCAGCACGCGGACGAGCGACCGCGAGGGCGAGCCCGGCGATCGACGGCGTTGCGCTGGCCGTGGCTGCTGCAGTCGGGGGGTCGAACCCGAGACGGAAAGTATCAGGCGGCTTGGCGTCGGACTGCAGCAGGCTGCCCGCACACCCTCCGAGCAGCAGCGCCAGCGACGACGAGCAGGCCAGCCACGCGGCCGGCCGAAGGTGGGCCCGGGCCGCTGCAATCGTCATCGCGCAATCTCCACGCCAGCCGTCTGCGGCTCGAACAGGACACTCGACGGCCGCTCCCGCAGCGTGCGTGCGAGCTCGCGCACTTCGTTGCTGGCGCTGCGGGCGTCGATCAGGAGTTGCTGCAGCTCCGCGACGCTGGCGCCAGCGGTCTTGCCGAGCCCACCGTCGTTCTCGTTCAGCAGGTGATCAAGGCCATCGGCCGTGCGCGCCAGTTTGTCGGACGCGATGCGCGCGTTGGCGAGCGTCGCTTCGAGATCGGGCTGCACCTTGCCGAGCGTCCGGTTCAGGCGGTTGGTGAGCTCGAGCGTCGAGCTCGATATTCCGCGCAGCTCGGTCGCCAGCGCACGCGCCTCCGCCATGGTCTCGGGCAGGTCTCCCGCAGCCTTCTCGACGTGGGCGAGCGTCTGTCCGACCGAGCGCACGTTCTCGTCCGACAGCACCAGTGCGATGCGCGACAGCACCTCCGTGGCCTGCCCGAGGATTTCCGGCAAGCGCTCGATGGATGCCTCGATGCTGCTCTTGCGCGATGGTATGACCGGGTGCTGCGTTCCCTGCTGCAGCGGTCTCTCGCCGGACGCATCCGGGTTCTGCTGCAGGTCGATGTAGAGCAGGCCGGTCAGGCCCAGCAGGCCCAGCTTCGCCAGCGTGCGGCCCGAAATCGGCGCACTGGAGTCGATTTCGGCGACGACCCGCACCTGGCGCGGATCGGCCTTGTCCACGCCGAGACGCGTCACGCGGCCGACGTCCACGCCGAGATAACGCACGGGGCTGCCCTTCGAAAGGCCGCTCACGGTACCCTGGAAGTAGATCTCATAGGTCTGGTAATCGCGCTGGTCGCCACGTCCCGAATACCACCAGATGAACGCCACGGCTGCCGCCACGCAGGCGAGCGCGAACAGGGCGAGGGTCGCGTACTTCGCGTCACGCTCCACGGATTTCGCCCTCTCCTGCCGGGGTCACCAGGCGCCCGCGCGCGCCGTGAAAGTACTCCCGGATCCACGGGTGCTCGTTCCGGACGATGCCGGGCAGCGTATCCACGATGACTTTGCCGTCGACGAGCACCGCGACACGATCACATGTCCGCGCGAGGGTGTCCAGATCGTGGGTCACCATCACCACCGTCAGGTCGAGCGTGCGGCGCAGGTAAAGGACCAGGTCGTCGAAGGCCGTGGCGGCGATCGGATCGAGGCCCGCCGTGGGCTCATCGAGAAACAGCAGCGCCGGATCGAGCGCCAGCGCGCGCGCCAGCGCCGCGCGCTTGATCATCCCGCCCGACAGCTGCGCCGGGAACTTCGCGCCGGCATCGACCGGCAGCCCGACCATGCGCAGCCGCAGCTCGGCGAGGCTCTGCAGCGTGGCTTCCTCGAGCTCGAGCAACTCTACCACCGGCAGGATCACGTTCTCCGTCACGGTGAGTGACGTGAACAGCGCCCCGTGCTGGAACGTGACGCCGTAGCGCTGCTTCACTGCACGCAGCTCGCGGTCCGACATGCGCGTGATGTCGTGCCCCTCGACCTCGACCACGCCGGAATCGGGCTTGCGCAACCCGAGCATGGTCTTCAGCAGCACGGACTTGCCGCTGCCGGAACCGCCGACGATGCCGAACACCTCGCCCGCATGCACGTCGAACGACACGCCATCGTGCACGGTCTGCTGGCCGAAGCGATTGACCAGGTCGCGCACCGAGATGATCACGGCGGGAGCGGCGGCGCCC
>JAOUGW010000199.1 GCA_029865465.1 Gammaproteobacteria bacterium | reverse complement strand
CACCGCCGCCGTAGCCGCCGCCACCGCCGCCACCACCGCCGTAGCCGCCGCCACCGCCGCCCGGACGGCCACCGCCACCCGGACGACCGCCGCCACCACCGCCGCCGGTGCGGGGACGATCCTGCGCTTCGTTGACGCGCAGGGGACGACCGCCCATGTTGAAGCCGTTGAGCGCCTGCATGGCGCGCTGGGCATCAGCCTGCGGCATTTCGACGAAGCCGAAGCCGCGCGGCCGGCCGGTCTCGCGGTCAGTCGGGAGGGCAACGGATTCGACGGTGCCGTGCTGAGCGAAGAGCTCGCGCACGTCGGGTTCCGTCGCTGTGAAAGGCAGGTTGCCCACGTAAATCTTGGTCATTCGAACATCCTCAGAAGTAACACATCAAACCGGAACACAGGCGTCATTGCCTGGCCGGCACTACTCAACACTCATTCAAACAGGGATTCGCAGCCGTAAGTCATTCGTGTCGCCAGGCTGATCCAGCCGGCGCCCCAGCGACGCTTCCTGTCACCTGATCGAAGACGTTTCGGCTCGAAACTAGAGGCGCCGACAGGCGCTCTGCAAGACACGTACGGGCAACGATCGCGGCGCATGCTATCACACAGCCCCTGAAATCAAGCCTGGGTGGCGGCCGGCGCGTGCCGGCCGAGGCAACCCGGGCGCACGTCCAGACCGAGTCCAACGGCAGTGAGCCGGACCGGGGTGGCGAGGGGCAGTGAGCCCATGGGCGGGGTCGTCATGGAATGGTCGGCACCAGGCGAAGCGAAGGATTGAATCCTCGGGACTCGGCTCGTTGTTCGATTGCGTCTAGGTGCCGTCTTCGCGCTGGGTGCACGTTGGTCAAAAACTGACCAGGGGCGAATGTACTTGCAGTTGAGGTGCCCGCAACCTAAATCGTTGACGCGGCGCAAAAAAATGCCGCTGGCTGCCCCGGGAATGCCCGGCGTTGCGTGCTTCGCGGCGGGCGGCGCCGACACGTAGCGACGATGCTCATGGCGGCGCCCTCTTGCGCGGTGCTAAGGTCGCCGGCTGCCAACGTCCGAGCCCAGCCCCATGGAAGCCTTTCTCGTCTCGACCGGCGTCGTGGCGCTTGCCGAAATCGGCGACAAGACGCAGCTGCTCGCGCTCGTGCTCGCGGCGAGGTTCCGCAGACCGGTCCCCATCATCCTCGGCATCCTCGTCGCGACGCTGGTCAACCATGCGGCGGCTGGCGCCGCGGGCGCCTGGATTTCGGCGCTGGTCGGACCCACCGCGATGCGCTGGATCCTCGGCCTTTCCTTCATCGCGATGGCGGCGTGGACGCTCGTGCCCGACCAGTACGACGACAACGAGGGGAAGGACGCCGCGCCCCGGTTCGGGGTGTTCGGCACCACTTTGATCGCGTTCTTCCTGCTCGAGATGGGCGACAAGACGCAGATCGCGACCGTTGCGCTGGCCGCGAAGTACAGCTCGCTGATGGCCGTGGTCGCCGGCACGACGCTCGGCATGATGCTGGCGAACGTTCCTGCGGTGCTGCTCGGCGAAGTCGCCGCGAAGAAGCTGCCGATGCAGGTCGTGCACCGGATCGCCGCCGCGATCTTCCTCGCGCTCGGCGTGTCCGTCCTGCTCGGTTTCGGCGCTTAGTAGGTGCCGGTGTTACGGTTCGGTTCCTGCGACGGGAACCGAACCGTAACACCGGCACCGTCTCAGGCTTCCAGGTACGTGTAGCCGGCGAGTTCGGCTTCGTAGAACCGCCGCATCGCCTGGCTCTCGGGCAGCGTGATGCGGCCCTCGCGCACTGCGCGCTCGCAGTCGCGCGCGAACTGCGGCACCAGCCGCTCGACGTCGTACTGCATGTAGCGCAGCACCTCGGTCGCCGAATCGCCCTTCACCGTTTCCTCGATCCACCAGCCGCCCTCGTCGTGCAGCTTGATGTGCACGACGTGCGTGTCGCCGAAGAGGTTGTGCAGGTCGCCGAGGGTTTCCTGGTAGGCGCCCACGAGGAAGAACGCGATGTAGTACGGCTCGTCCGGCCTGAGGTCGTGCAGCTCGAGCGAGCGCTTGGTCTCGCGCAGGCTGACGAAGTGGTCGATCTTGCCGTCGGAATCGCAGGTGATGTCCGCGAGCACGCCCGTGCGGGCGGGACGCTCGTCGAGGCGGTGCACCGGCATGATCGGGAACAGCTGGTCGATGGCCCAGCTGTCGGGCAGCGACTGGAAGATCGACAGGTTGCAGAAGTAGATGTCGCTCAGGATGGTCTCGAGGCCTTCGAGTTCCTCGGGCACCGAGTCCAGCCTGCGGCAGAGATCGCGGATCTTCGCGCAGGTGGCCCAGTACAGCCGCTCGACCAGGCCGCGCGCCTCGAGCCCGAGGTAGCCGACGCTGAACATCTGCAGCGCCTGTTCGCGGGCCTGCAGCGCGTCGTGATAGCACTCGACCAGCCGCCGCTCCGAGACCGAACGGTAGGCGTCGAGCAGGTCCTTCACCGGCTGCGCGATGGCCTTGTTCGCGCGCACCATCTGCTCGTCGGTCTCGGTGACGCGGAAACGGTCGAGCTGCGAGCTGCCGAGCACGTCGCAGATCAGCAGGCTGTGGTGCGCGGCGATCGCGCGGCCCGATTCGCTGACGATGACGGGGTGCTCGATGCCACGCGCATTGCAGACGTTCGCGATGCGGTAGACCACGTCGCTCGCATATTCGGCCAGCGTGTAGTTCATCGACGACTCGTAGTTGGTGCGACTGCCGTCGTAGTCGACGCCCAGTCCGCCGCCGACGTCGATGTACTGCAGACCGGCGCCCAGCTGCTTCAGCTCGGCGTAGACGTGCGCGAGCTCCGTCACCGCGTCCTTGACGCGGCGGATGTCCTGCAGCTGGCTGCCCGGGTGGCAGTGCACGAGTTGCAGGCAGTCCTCCATGCCTTGCTCCTTGAGCACGCCGACGAGGTCGAGGATCTCGGTGACGAACAGGCCGAACTTGCTCTTTTCGCCCGATGATTCGCGCCAGCGACCGGCTCCTTCGCTGGCGAGCTTCACTCGCACGCCGAGGCGCGGACGCACGTCGTATTTCTTCGCGTGCTTGAGGATCAGGGCCAGCTCGCTGAAATTCTCGACCACCGGGATGATCGTGCGGCCGAGCTTCGCCGCCAGGATCACGGCCTCGATGTAGCTGTCGTCCTTGAAGCCGTTGCAGATGATCAGCCGCCCGGACTCACCTTCTGTCAGCGCCATCACGGCGAGCAGCTCGGGCTTGGAGCCCACCTCGAGGCCGAAGCCGAACTCGCGGCCGTAGCCGTAGATCTCCTCGACGACCAGCCGCTGCTGGTTGACCTTGATCGGGAACACCGCGCAATAGCGGCTCTGGTATTCGTTCTCGGCGATCGCCGTGGCGAAGGCGTCGCGCAGGCGCGTCAGGCGATGACGCAGGATGTCCGAGAAGCGCACGACCACGGGCGTGGAGAGATCGCGTGCGGCAAGGCCGGTGACGACCTCGTGCAGGTCGATTTCCCGGCCTTCGGTCCAGTCGGGACGCACGATCGCGTGGCCGGCGTCATTGATGCCGAAGTAGCCGTTGCCCCAGGCGTTGACGCCGTAGAGGTCGAGCGAGTCCTCGACGTTCCAGGGTCCGGTGTAGCCAGTCTTGCGTTCGGGATTTTCCACTGTCTTGGTCTTTCCACCTGTGTCCGGCGTTCAGGCCGGAAAAAAGAGGCGCGCACGATAGTCAGAAGCAGGGGCCGCGTAAACAGAAATCTAAGGAGGAAGGACAGGAAGGGCAGGAAGGGCAGGAAGCGCGCGTGCCGCTAAGCGGGCCAGGATCTGTGCACCTCCCACTCTCCCCTTCCGGGCCTTTCTGGCCTTCCTACCCCTCTCCGCGTGCCACCGGGCGCGCGGGATCCCGCGACCACTCGCTCCAGCTGCCGGGGTAAAGACGCGCTCCGGGCAGCCCGGCGTGCTCCATCGCGAGCAGCAGGTGACAGGCCGTGACGCCCGATCCGCACATCGTGATCGTGTCGGCCGGAGCAACGGGCCCGAGCGTCCGTGAGAACGCGCGGGCCAGCTCGGCGGGCGGCAGGAACCGGCCGTCCGCGCCGACGACACCCGACGACGGCAGGTTGAGCGCGCCGGGAACGTGGCCGGCGACCGGGTCGATCGGCTCGACTTCTCCGCGATAGCGCTCCGCGGCGCGGGCATCGAGCACGCGGCGCTGCGGATCGAGTGCAGCGGCCTGCGTCGCATCGGCGTCGACATGCGCCCGGACATCGGGGCGGGCGGCGAAATCACCCGCCGGGCGCCGCGGGGCCGGATCCGTGGTCGTCGGCAGTCCGAGCTGCAACCAGCGCCGCATTCCGCCATCCATGACGGCGACGTGCCGGTGGCCGAGCCATTTCGCTGTCATCCACCAGAACCGCGAGGCCCACATGCCGGTGGCGTCGTCATACGCGAGCAGCAGCGAATCGTCGTCGACACCCCAGCGCCGCAGCTGCGCTGCGAAGTCCCGGGAATCCGGCAGCGGATGCCGACCACTCCTCGGCGACGCTGGCCCGGCGAGGTCTTGATGCAGGTCGGCGTGGACCGCGCCCGGCAGGTGGCCGCGCAGGTATGACGCACGGCCAGCGTCGGGACGCGCCAGTTCGTAGCGGCAGTCGAAGACCAGCAGCCGCGGGTCGCCCAGCCGGTCGGCGACCTGTTCCGCGCTCACCAGTGTTTGCCATGCCATCGTCGCTTCCTCCCTGGCCGCCAGTACAATCCGCTGGAACCTGCGCCGCAAGGGGCGCGGTGGAGGATTCATGGCCATCGAAGTCTACTGGGGCAGCGGCAGCCCGTACTCCTGGCGGGTGCTGCTCGCGCTCGAGCACAAGCGCCTCGCCTACGACTCGCACCCGCTGCAGTTCTCGAAGCAGGAGCACAAGTCGCCGCAGATGCTGCGGATGAATCCGCGTGGCCGGGTGCCCGTGCTCAAGGATGGCGACTACGTCGTGTTCGAGTCGCTGGCCTGCCTGCTCTACCTCGACCGCAAATACCCCGAGTACCCGCTCTTCGGCACGTCGGCCGA
Source organism: Gammaproteobacteria bacterium (assembly GCA_029865465.1). Lineage (GTDB taxonomy): Bacteria > Pseudomonadota > Gammaproteobacteria > Steroidobacterales > Steroidobacteraceae > RPQJ01. Next base: position 1,095 of record JAOUGW010000199.1, on the reverse strand, counting down.
GGAAGCCGGGACGATCATGCGCGTCATCTGCGAGTACCAGGCCTACGCGGAACAGCACGTCACGCAGATCGTTTCGGCCGTGTTCCTCGACCAGCTCGACCAGCAGGCCGAAGCAGTCACCCGCGCGATGCACATCGTCGGGGGGGAGGCCCGCACCATCGAGGGCCGGCTCGGCAATTCGGACTGGCTGGTCGGTGAGCAGCCGTCGGCGGCCGACCTGACGGTTTTCCCGGGCATCATGCTGCTGCGGCGTGCCATGGAAAAGCGCGAGTCCGGCGACCTCCGTTCGCGCTTCCTGCCGATGGAAGCGACTTACCCGGCGATCGCCCGCTGGATTCAGCGCGTGGAGCAGCTGCCGGGGTACGAGCGAACTTATCCGCCGCACTGGCGGGACACGGTCCACCGGAGCTGACCCCGTCGCAGTGGCGGGCATCCGGCCAGGGAACGTTTCACGGTAAACTAAACGGCCAGCCGCCCGCTGGGGGTCGGCCAACCAGGATTCCCGATACAAAGATCATGACCAGCTATCCCGTTCACGTCGTCTTCCCCGGCCGCCTGATCTTCGTGGGCTTCGGCAGCATCGGCCAGGGCATTCTGCCGCTGATCCTGCGCCACGTCGGCATCCAGCCCGACCAGATCACGATCGTCACCGCCGACGAGGCCGGGGAGAAGATCGCGCAGGAATACGGCGTGCGGTTCGTGAAGCACGCGCTGACGCGCCAGAACTTCAAGAGCGTGCTCGACCCGATCGTCGGGCGCGGGGACTTCCTGCTGAACCTGTCGGTCGACGTCTCGTCGATCGCGCTGATCAAGCTGTGCTGGGAAAAAGGCTCGCTCTACCTCGACACCTGCATCGAGCCGTGGCCGGGCGGCTACACCGACCCGACGATCTCGCCGTCGCGCCGCACCAATTACGCGCTGCGCGAAGAAGCGCTGACGCTCAAGGATTCGAAGCAGCGCGCGCCGACCGCGGTGCTCACGCACGGCGCCAATCCGGGTCTCGTGTCGCACCTGGTGAAGCAGGCGCTGCTCAACATCGCCAGCGACACGGGCGTCACCGTCGACGAGCCGAACACCCGCGGCGAGTGGGCCGCG
>JAOUGW010000198.1 GCA_029865465.1 Gammaproteobacteria bacterium | reverse complement strand
CCGATGCCGCGCCAGTTGCCGTCGTTGATGTCCATCGTCTGGTCGATGTAGCGCTTCGCCGTGGCGTTGCCGCCCGGCCGCACGACCTGCGGGTAGCAGTTGTCGAGGAAGCACTTGCCCTCGAGCTTCTGCCGCAGCACCGAATACAGCGCGGCGAGCAGAGAGTCCGGCGAGAATCCCGCGACCGCAGAGGGAATGCCGTGCTTGTGCGGGACGAACTCCCATTCCTCGGGGCCCATCACCGTCGCGACGTGACCGGGTGCGATCAGCGCCTCGAAGCCAGGCTGGCCGGAACCGAGCAGCATCTCGACCGCGGGCCACGTGCGGCGGCCCGACATCAGGAACAGCAGGTTCGCGGGCGCGCCCTGCGCCAGCAGCGCTGCCGCCGGAGCCGTCGTCGTTTCGAAACCCGCGGCCAGGAACACGACCTTGCGCGTCGGGTTCTCTCGCGCAATCCTCGCGGCCTCGAGCGGGCTCGCGATCGGACGCACGTCGGCGCCTGCCGCCTTGGCCTGCTCGAGCGAGCGCGGCTCGCTCTTCGGTGCATTGACCGGCACGCGCAACATGTCGCCGTAGGCCACCAGGATCACGCCTTCGTGCAGCGCCAGCTGGATTGCCTCGTAGATGTCTTCTTCGGGGCAGATGCAGACCGGGCAACCCGGGCCGGGCACGAGTTCGATGTTCGACGGGATCGCCTTGCGCAGGCCCGCGGTGGTGATGGAACGCTCGTGACCGCCGCAGACGTTCATGACCTTGATGGTCGGCGGCAGCGGCAATGCGCGGATGCGCTCGAGCCATTCGGCAGCAGTGGTCATGTCATTGCCCCCCTATGCGCGGCTCAGGCCGCAGCAGCACGCCGGGCTGCGATTTCACTGCGCAACCAGCCCAGCCAGGCGTCGAAGCCCGGCCCGCCACGCCGCGTGAGCTCGATGACGTCGCCCCGGAACCCCACGTGGCGCAACGAGTCGCGCGCACGGGCCACGCTGAACTCCTCGATGTGGGGCAGCAGGTCGACCTTGGTGATCAGCGTCAGGTCCGCTGCCCGGAACATCACCGGGTACTTGGCCGGCTTGTCGTCGCCTTCGGGCACCGACAGCAGCGTGAGGTTGCGGTGCACGCCGAGGTCGAAGCTCGCGGGGCACACCAGGTTGCCGACGTTCTCGACGAACAGGACGTCGATGCCGTCGAGCGGCAGGTCGTGCAAGGCGTCGTGCACCATCTGCGCATCGAGGTGGCAGGCGTTGCCGGTGGTGATCTGGATCGCCGGAACGCCGCAGGCGCGGATGCGCGCCGCGTCGTTCTCCGTCGCGAGGTCGCCTTCGATCACGGCGATCTTCAGCTCGCCCGCGAGCGCCCTGATGGTCGCCTCGAGCAGCGAGGTCTTGCCGGAGCCCGGCGATGACATCAGGTTGATCGCGAGCACGCCGTGGCCATCGAAATGGGTGCGGTTGTGCGCGGCAACGCGATCATTCTCGTCGAGGATCGCGGTGATCACCTCGATCGATTCGATGTGACCCTTGCCAGCCGGCTGCGCCGCGAACGGCGCGCGCGTGGCCGCAGGCCCCAGTGAACATCCGCAATCACGGCACATCAGCGTGACCTCAACTACTTGACCTGGTCGTCTTCAATGGACGGGTTCGTCGGCCGTTTCGATCTCGACCCGCTGCAGCAGCATCTCCTCGCCGGCGATCACGTCCACGTGCCAGTCGTTGCAGCTGCCGCAGAGCAGGCGGTTCGACGCAGCCTCGGTCTCGGCCTTGCAGGCGCGGCAACGCACGCGCACGGGCACTGTCACGACCACCAGCCTTGCCACCTCCGCCACCGTTCCGGCCGCGGCGAGCGGATACGCATGTTCGAGCAGCTGCGGCTCCACGCCGGACAATGGCCCGACGGACACGGTGATCGAGACGATCCTGCGCGCTGCATTGTCGCGGGCGACGCGCTCGACCTGTTCGATCAGGGCCTGGCAGACCGCGAGTTCATGCATGCTCGAGTATCTCGTCGAACAGGTCCCAGGTGGACCGGGCCTCCTCCTCGCTGATCTTCTGGATGGCATAGCCGACGTGGATCAGCACGTGGTCGCCGACGTCGATGGGCTCGCCCTGCAGCATGAACAGGCTCACCTCGCGCTCGATGCCCTTGGCCGCGCAGGTCGCGGTGAAACCGTCGATGCCCGTGATCTTCATTGGAACGGCCAGGCACATGTCGTCTCACCCCGTGGCTCGGAACCTGCAACTTGTGCGAGAGGCTCGCAAAAGCCGCACGCCTATAAGAATAGGTAATTGCACTGACTGCTGCTTCGCAGCATCAGAACGGCCGCCGGGCGGTGCGTCACCCCGAGCATAGTCCACCCTGCCGTGCCGGTCGATTCCGGCCGCCGCTGCAGGGAAGCGGTGCGGGGAACTGCCATGGCACCCTGGCCCCGATCTGGGAAATCCGCGATCGCATTTCGCCGTCCTTGTGACATTCTTCGCCGGCCCCGAACGGGGGTCACAGCGTGAGCGAGCGTAGCAATGACGAACCGGACAACCTTGGTGGGACTGGCGGTGCTTGGCTTACTGGTGGCCGCGTGCTCGAAGCAGGCGCCCGCCCCGACCCCAGTCGCGGCAGACGAGGAGGCAGCCCCCGCCGCTGCCGCACAGCCCGAGCCGGCGGCCCCGACCTACGACAGCGCGACGATGGCCAAGATGGCAACTGGCATGCTGGTCATGATCGACGACGCACCACAATGCCAGGCCTTCCGCGACCGGTTGCAGGCCATCGCCAACGCGCCTGCGGGCTCGCCACCGTCGGTCGCGCCGAGCGCGATCGTCGCGCAAGCGAACGAGGCGGGCTGCGCGAAGAAGTACGGCAAGTAGAGACCGCTCGATTCAACGCCCCCTCGGCGTGGCGACGTCCACGGCGAGGGTGAATATCCGGGCTTCCGTCCTGCGCAGGGCGCCGACGCCTACGACCTGCCGCGCAATCTCCTCGCCGCGTTCGTTGCGGATCGAGAGCACGACCGAGTATTCCCAGTCGCCGCCCTGCTCCGAGTGCCGGAGCGTGCCCTCCACGTTCAGCGCGGAAAAATGGGGTGTTGCGTCGGCGGCGGCGGTCGAAGCCGCGCCGAACTGCAGGTGATGGCGGCACTGCGGGCAGATCGGCGCGCTTGCCAGGATCGTCGCCTTGCAGTGCGGACAAGAGCGCGTCTTGCCCACACTGCCCGGCGATCCTGTGCGTCCCGTGATCATCCGCTGGCCGCGCAGCGCGCGGCTACTTCGCCGATTCCGGCCAGCCGAAGTCGGCGTTGCCACGCATGCGCGAGCCCGCCGCAACCGTCAGCACGGCCGCTTTCACGTCGCCATTGATGACGCCCGTCTCGAGCAGCTCGACGCGCGAGCTGGCCTGGATGTTGCCGTGCACCTCGCCACTCACCATCACGGTGGCTGCAGCGATCTGTCCGGTGACGTGTGCGCCCTGCTCGATCGTCACGTTGCCCTGCACGTTGACGTCACCCTTGAATCGCCCGGCGATGCGGACGTGGCCGGCGCCTTCGATCTTGCCTTCGATGGTGACGTCGGCCGCGATCAGCGATTCCTTCGCGCTGCCCGCGGCAGGCGGAGCCGCACGCTCGCCGCGTCGCGACGGCTCGGCGGCCGCCGGGGCCGAGGCGGGGACGGGAGTCGCGACGGAACGCAGGGCCGGTTCGGCGGCCAGGGCGGCTGCCCCATCGGAACCGGGCATCGACGGATCTTTAGTCGGGTCTTTCCAGAGCGCCATGGGCTTTCCTCGTGTGTGTCTGCTCGATGTGGTGCCGGCTGAGGGATTCGAACCCCCGACCCCCTGATTACAAATCAGGTGCACTACCAGCTGTGCTAAGCCGGCCCGGTCCGCAAGGAGATCGGGATTCTACCTTAACCGGCGCCGCTCGCTCCGGCAGGCACGATTGCCCGGTTTGCGGGGGAAGTCACGTCGCCATCCGGGCGGGGGGCCGGGCACGCCCTCATGTCGTACGGCAGACCGCCTTCCGGCGGCGTGCCGAGCGACTCGAGCGACGGCAGGCCGCCGTTCGCCTGCCGGTCGATGTCGAGCCAGAGCACCTCCAGCGTCCGCACGCGGTCGCTCGTTTCCGGAGTGAAGCCCGCCTTCTGCACCAGGGCGGCGACTTCTGCCGCGCGGCGCGGATCGGCATACACACCCACCGAAACCGTATTGTCCGGCTCGCCGTCGGCCAGGACGTAGGCGTCCGCGAGGCCCGCCACCTTCAGCGTGGCCAGTGCATTGGTGGCGTCCGCGGGAGTGGCCAGGTTCGGTACCCGCACCCAGTAGCCGACACGTACTTCATCCTGCGCCACACGCCGGCGGCTCGTGAACCCCAGCCGCTCGAGCTGCGCGTTGACCGCCGCCGCATGATCTGGATCGAAGAACGGGCCCACGCTCACGCACGAAGCGGCCAGCAGGTCCGCATCGGACGGGTCATCGGCAGTGGCCGGCGCATTCGGCGATTCGGCTCGCAGCCGGATTGGCTGCAGCTTGCGCCCGCCGGGCGCAGGCGCGTCCATCGTCGCGGGCGCGACCGGCACGACCCAACGGGTCCAGGCCAGGAACAGCACGTTGGCAAGCAGCAGCAGGAGGAACAGGACGCGCAATGGACCGCCTGGAGGGTTCGATTGCGCCCGATGTTAGCAAATCAAAAACAGAAGGCCCGGCCGCATGGCGACCGGGCCCTCGTGCAGTTGCCGCGCGTGTTACTTGCCGGCGGCCATGTAGGCGGCGAGATCGGCGACTTCGGCGTCGGTCAGCTTCAACGCCTGCTTGTGCTTCTGCGTACCGGCGACGATCTTCTTGAGCGAATCGGTCAGCGCGGCCGCGCTCTCGCCCTCGAAATCCGCCACTTCGTGGCATTCGGCACAGGCGGCCGTGAACTTCGCCTTGCCTGCTGCGGCATCAGCGCTCGCTGCGGTACTGAAGCCCGCAATGGCGAAGGCGGCGACGGACACGGCAAGAATACGCAGGATTTTCATCGGATCCTCCTCTGGACGCACCGGGAATCGGGGCTGGATGACGCGGGAATGATAGCGATCCGGGGGCGAAATTCAGACCGTGTATACCGCAATGCAACAAGACCCGGACTCCAGTGGAGCCCGGGCCCTGCAGAGCTACGCCTGGGCGACTTACTTGCCGCTGGCCATGTAGGCGGCGACGTCCGCGACCTGCGCGTCGGTCAGCTTCAGCGCCTTCTTGTGCTTCTGCGTGCCGGCGACGATATTCTTGATCGTGCCCTGCAGTGCGGCCGCGTCCTCGCCCTCGAAGTCGGCGACTTCGTGGCACTCGGAGCAGATCGACGTGAACGTGGCCTTGCCCGCCGCGGCATCCGCATGCGCTGTGGAACCAAAGCCCGCGAGACTGGCAAAAGCGCCCGCGATAACGGCCAAACGGCTGAATTTACTCAATTTTTCTCCTGGAGACCCGACAGGATTACGTACCCCGCGCAGGCCCTGACTGTGGCGACAGGACATCCTGTCACCCCAATTGGACAACAACCGCCGGTCACCGTTCAAGCGTGGCAGCGGCGATGCGGGCCAGTCCACGCAAAACAAGGTCAGGCACCCGCTCGGACGTGGTAACTACGTATGGCAGCACTTCGTCCGCTGCACCTCCCGTGCAATACAGGCGCGGCGCGGACTGAGTCCTGTGGGCCAGTTCCGCGCAGGTGCGATCGATGAGCGCCGCCAGCGCAACGCGGCAGCCGCGCTCGATGGCATCGCGGGTGTTGTCGGCAAACAGCCGGGGGCCACCGACAGGGCTGGCGGCCGCGTACGCAGCCAGGTTGCTCGTCCCGGCATGCAGCGATCGCACCATCATGTGCGGGCCGGGCACGATGAATCCGCCGAGGTGCTGGCCCGTCGCGTCGACCGTGTCGAGCGTCGCCGCCGTGCCGACGTCGGCCACGCAGCAAGCCCCGCGCGCGAGGTGATACGCGCCGATCAGCGCCACCCAGCGATCGACGCCGAGCAGCCCCGGCTCGGGATAGGCGTTGCGAACGCCCGCGAGCGCAGCAGTCGACGCCACGAAATCCACGCGCGTCGTGCCGGCCCGGCGGGCCGCCGCTTCGAGCGCAAGCCGGCTTTCGCCGCCGGCGACCGTCGCCGCCAGCACGCGCTCGCCGGGCGGTCCGTCGAACAACTCA
>JAOUGW010000197.1 GCA_029865465.1 Gammaproteobacteria bacterium | reverse complement strand
CCTGGGGTATTACGTTTCGATGCTGCCGCTGATGGCAGGCATCGTCTGGGTGGCATTCGATCCACGCAAGCAGGGCTGGCATGACAAGCTCGCCGGCACAGTCGTCGTGCGGCCACGCCATCGCGGCCCCGCGCGCGTCGATTTCCCAAAGCAAGGCGCGCCGTGAGCCGGATCATGTCGCTGCGCCTACTGGCGACCTTGTCGCTGGTCCTGGCGGTGCATGGCGGGACAAGCGCGCAGGCGCAAGCCGCTGCCAGTGCCCCGGATCCGCGCGTCGAGGCCGCGCTCGAGGGCGCGAAACTCGGCTTCCGGATTGATGCAGGCGACTACCGGCTCGATTACACGGTCGACGAAACCCGCAGCCAGCGGGTGTGGGTCGCGTCCGGAACGACTTCGCTGCCGCCGCTGGAAGTCCGCGACGTCTGGTCCGTGGCCGCACGTGGCAAGGGCACTGTGCCCGCGGACCTTGCCGTTCACCTGCTGCAGGAGAACGTCCGCATGGTCCTGGGCGCATGGCAGGTGAACCAGGGCAAGGATGAATATCTCGTCGTCTTCTCGGCACAGGTGAATGCCGACGCCGATGCGGCGGCGCTGCGCGAAGTCATCGAAGTCGTGATGTACAGCGCCGACCGCGTCGAGAAGGAACTCTCCGGCAAGGACGAATTCTGAGGCCGCCGGAGAGCCCGCTGAGCCCCGACTCTGGACAGAGTCTAACTGTGAGAGTAAACAGCGTCCAACCAACCGTGCCGTCGATTGCGCGCATGGCGCGCACGGTCGGGTCGGCCAGTGGAGGGGAAATCCATGAACCGCATCCTTGTAGTGGCCGCTCTCCTGTCGGCGGCACTCGCTGGGGTCATCATCGGGACCCACAGCTCCAGGGTGGTCGCGGCATCGCCGCCCGCACCGCTCGAGGCGCCGATCGGCGCCACCCTGCTGGCCGGGCTGGGCACCTACGAATTCAAGATCACGACGAGCAAACCGGAAGCACAGCGCTGGTTCAACCAGGCATTGATGCTCACGTTCGGCTTCAATCACGACGCCGCCGAGCGCTCGTACCTCAAGGCGGCGCAACTCGATCCCGATTGCGCGATGTGCTGGTGGGGCGCGGCGCTGGTCCTCGGCCCGCACGTGAATGCGGCGATGGATCCCGCCGACAGCCCGAAGGCATGGCTGAGCCTGCAGCGAGCCGTCGCGCTCGCGCCGAGGGCCTCGGAACGGGAGCGTGCATTCGTCCACGCGCTCGAGGCGCGGTACGCGGCAAATCCCCCGGAGGATCGGCGCGTGCTGGACGAGGCCTATGCCAAGGCGACGGGCGAGCTGGTGGCGCAGCGCCCTGAAGACCTGGACGCCAAGGTCTTCCACGCCGAGGCCCTGATGGACCTGCAACCCTGGGATTACTACGACGAGCAGCTGCAGCCGAAGGGCAACACCGCGGAGGTCGTATCACTGCTCGAAGCGGTCATGAAGCGGAATCCAGACCATGCGGGAGCACTGCACCTGTACGTGCATGCAGTCGAGGCCTCGGCCGATCCGCAGCGCGGCGTCGCCGCAGCCGACCGGCTGCGCACGCTGATCCCGGGATCGGGGCACCTCGTGCACATGCCTGCACACATCTACGCAAGGGTAGGGCGCTGGCATGATGCCGTCGTTGCCAACCAGGCTGCCATCGCGGCCGACAACAGCTATCTGGCCACCTGCGGCCCCAACGTCAAGGGCGTCTATCCGCTCGGCTACGTGCCGCACAACCCGCACTTCCTGTGGTTTGCAGCCAGCATGGAGGGCGCGAGCAGGATCGCGCAGGACGCCGCGCGCAAGACCGCGCAACGCGTCAACCTGCCGGACCTCATGCGACAGCCGGGTTTCGCAGGTCTGCAGCACTACTGGATGACGCCGTGGTTCGACAATGTCCGCTTCGGGCGCTGGGACGAAATCCGTGCGGCACCGAATCCCGCGCCTGACCTGCCTTACGTCACGGCGATCTGGAGCTACGCGCAGGCGATGGCCGCGATCCGGCAGGACCGGATGGAGGATGCGAAACGCCACCATGCCGCGCTGGCGAAGCTGGCAGCCGATCCGTTCATGAACACGCTGATGGTCTGGGATCGCTATCCGCTGGCCCACGCCGCACACATCGCTGAACGCACGGTGTATGCGGAACTGGCACTGGCGCGAGGCGACAATACGGCTGCCATCGCCGCGCTGACCGAAGCCGTCGCCATCGAAGACCGCATTCCCTACGACGAACCGCCGGGTTGGCACTCGCCGGTCCGGCAGTCGCTAGGCGCAGCGTTGCTGGTCGCGGGCCGAGCCGCCGATGCCGAGAAAGTCTACCGTGAGGAGCTGCAGCGTAATCCGCAGAACGGGTGGTCGCTGACGGGACTCGCACTGGCGCTACGGCAGCAGCACCGGACCGACGATGCCGTGGCTGTGGAAAGGCAGTTGCGGGACGCGTGGCAATACGCCGACGTGCAACTGGTCGCTTCGCGCTTCTGAGCACGCAACAGGAGCGATCCATGGCCGTCACCAAGCGCAAGCAAGCGCCGAAGACCCCTCGTCGCAGCGCTGACGAAGATCCGCCGCTGACACCGGCGCAACGACGTGCGCTGGATCGACACGTCAAGGACATGGAGGACCGGACCCGCTATCTGCTGGTCAGCGCGACGCTGCCCGGGATCTCGCTGTACTACCTGGTCAATGAAGACTCGTGGGCTTTCGACGATCCGACGACGGCAACGCTGTTCAAGCGTCGCGCATCGGCCAAGGCAGTCCAGTCCTTGCTGCGCCCCGGCGTGTTCGTGGTGCCGTGCGAAGTCGATGACCGCGGGCGACTGGTGCTGAGTTCCATCGCCGATCGCAAGGTGGGCAAGGTCCGGCTCGCCGTCCAGCCGTCATGGAAGAAGAAGAGGGCGGTTCGCCGCTAGAACGCCTCGACCGGCTGGCTGACCTGGCGCAGGCGACGCTGGATTGCCTCTTCGCGCGCATCGTCGATGACGAGCATGACATCGTCCGGATCGACCACGGTTTCATCGGCAGCGAAGACGCCGGTGAGCCTGGTCTCCGGCCGTAATTCGCCTTGCTCGAACAGCGCCCACATTTCCCCGGCGAACTCAGTGACGAGCAGTTCGGGCGCAAAGCGGCCGAGCGTGGACCGCAGGTTGTTGACGTCGCGCTCGAGCATCGCCAGTGCAGCGTTGTTTCCCGCCGCGTTGACGACCTGCGGCAGGTCGATGATCACGGGACCGTCGGGCGCCACCAGCACGTTGAACTCGGAGAGATCGCCGTGAATGAGCCCTGCACACAGCATCCGCACGACCTGTCGGATCAGGAACCGGTGGTACTCGCGGGCGGTCTCGGCTGAAAGTTCGACCTCGCCCAGGCGTGGCGCCGGATTCCCGTCGGCATCCGCGACGAGCTCCATGATCAGGACGCCATCGAAATAGCCGTGCGGCCGCGGCACGCGCACGTCGGCGGCGATCAACTGATACAGCGCATCGACCTCGGCGTTCTTCCAGGCGGCTTCCTGTTGCGAACGTCCGAAGGACGTGCTCTTGCTCATCGCGCGGGCCTGGCGGCTGCCGCGAACCTTGCGTCCTTCCTGGTACTGGGCGCGCTGCTGGAAGCTGCGCTGCGCCATGTTGCGGTAGACCTTGGCGCAACGCGTCTCCGTGCGCGAGCGCACGAGGTAGACGGTCGCCTCCTTGCCGCTCTTGAGGGAGCGGATGACTTCGTCGATCACACCGTCGTCGATGAGAGGTTGCAGCGCGGGAGGGGTTTTCATTGGCGCGGGGATCATACCGAGCGGGTTGCCCGGCGTGTGAGTGAATTGTGGGCGACGTCGACCAGCTCCTGATTGTCGGCTGCCCGGACACTGAAGGATGTTCGGCGACGATGATCGTGATCGGTCAGGATCGTTGACGCCGGACAACAACGCGCCACGGCGGGGCGACTGAAGTTGCGCTCCTGCTCCGGATTTCCGGGTGGGTTCGGGGGGAAGCATTGGTTGAGAGAGGGCTGAAGCGCGACATGCGATGCTGCATCGCAGCACCACGGCGTTTCGTTTGGCGAATTGAAGCTGCGGGCAGAGTGGCGCAACGTGATCGTGTATCGCCGGGAATCACACCCGGCCACCTCGAGTTCACTGATCCGAGGCTCGGGACCTAGGGGGTGCCATGGACAGATTCTGGCTGAAGAACTATCCGCAGGGCGTGCCGGCGGACATCGACGTCGCGCAGTATCGCTCGCTGCCTGAACTGATGGAGGACTCGTTCCGCAAGTTCGCGCAACGGCACGCGTTCGTCTTCATGGACCATGCGCTGACGTATGCCGAACTCGATCGGCTGTCTACGGCGTTCGGTGCCTGGCTGCAGGGGAAGGGACTCGCACGCGGAACGCGTGTGGCGATCATGATGCCGAACGTCCTGCAGTACCCGGTCGCACTGGCCGGGGTGTTGCGAGCGGGCTACGTCGTTGTCAACGTCAATCCGCTTTATGCGCCACGCGAACTCGAGCACCAGCTCAAGGATTCCGGCGCCGAGGCGATCGTGGTCCTCGAGAACTTCGCTGCCACGCTGCAGCAGGTAGTGGCTCGCACCTCGATCAAGCACGTGATCGTGACCTCGATCGGCGACCTGCTCGGTTTCCCGAAGAGCGCGGTCGTGAACTTCACGGTCCGACGCATCAGGAAGCTGGTGCCGCCCTATTCACTGGCCGGGCACTGGCAGTTCACGGACGTACTCGAGGAGGGGCATGGTCGGACGCTCGACCGGGTGGCGCTCGAACCCGAAGAGATTGCTTTCCTGCAATACACCGGCGGCACCACCGGTGTCGCCAAGGGCGCCGTGCTGACGCACCGCAACCTCATCGCCAACCTGCTGCAGAGCGAGGCCTGGCTGGAGCCGGCGCTCCATGACACCCGGCGCGGGCCGGTGCCGGAGCAGTTTGTCTACGTCTGTGCGCTGCCGCTCTATCACGCCTTTGCGCTTGTGGCGAACTGCCTGTTCGGCATGCGGGTCGGGGCGGTGAACGTACTGATCGCGAATCCGCGCGACATCCACCAGATGGTCAAGGACCTGCGCAAGCACCCGTTCAACGTGCTGCCCGCGGTCAACACGCTGCTGAACGCAATGGCCGAGAACGCAGAATTCCGCACGCTCGACTTCTCCGGCCTGAGGATCTCGATCGGCGCCGGCATGGCCGTGCACAAGACAGTGGCCGACAAGTGGCTCGCGCTGACCGGTTGTCCGATCGTCGAGGCTTACGGCTTGACCGAGACCTCGCCGGCGGCGACGTGTAATCCCATCCTCATCCGGGAATGGAGCGGCACGATCGGCTTGCCCTTCCCGAGCACGGAGATCGCGATCCTCGACGATGCCGGCCAGCCGGTGCCGCTCGGCCAGCCCGGTGAAATCGCCATCCGCGGACCGCAGGTGATGGCAGGCTACTGGCAACGCCCCGACGAGACGGCCAAGGTCATGACATCCGACGGTTTCTTCAAGTCCGGCGACATCGGGACCATGGACGAGCGCGGTTACATCCGCATCGTCGATCGCAAGAAAGACATGATCATCGTCTCGGGCTTCAACGTTTACCCGAACGAAATTGAGGCGGTCGTGGCCATGCACCCCGGCGTGCTGGAGTGCGCTGCGGTCGGTGTGCCGGATGAGCGCGCCGGCGAGGCGGTCAAGCTGTTCGTCGTGCGCAAGGACCCGGCGCTCACCGACGCGGAGCTGATGGAGCACTGCAAGCAGCAGCTCACCGGCTACAAGAGGCCGAAGTACATCGAGTTCCGCGAAGAGCTGCCGAAGAGCAACATCGGCAAGATCCTGCGTCGCGCACTCAAAGAATCACCCGCGACCGAGGCCGCCAGGAGCGCGTGAGGCGCGCGATCTCATGCAACGGAGGGGCTACTCATCGCCGAGCTCTTGATCGCCATGGCAACGTCATCGATTCCGGTCAGGAGAATCCTGGTCGCACTGCTGTTCGCCGGCTGTCTGCCGGCGGCCGCGTCCACCAGGGGCAGTTGCTGACCATCCCGCTGGTGGCCGGCGAGATCGATCCCGGGTTTCCGACACAGGACGTGTCGGCCGAAAAGGCCGAGCAACTGATCTCGTGGATGGCGGCCGGTGCCGGTCGAGCGTATCGGCACTTCATGGGGAGACGGCGTGCTGGCGCGCGCGTCACGCGCGAGG
>JAOUGW010000196.1 GCA_029865465.1 Gammaproteobacteria bacterium | reverse complement strand
CAGGTCAGCCCCTGAGGCGCAGGTTGTCCGGATCGTACAGCGGTTCCTTGCCCACCACGGCGCGACGGCGCTCACCCAGGATCTCGATTTCGAGCACCTTGCCCGGCACGGCCAGGTCCGTGCGGACGTAGGCGAGTGCGATGCTCTGCCGCATCCGGTAACCATAGCCGCCAGAGGTCACGAGACCGACCATCTTGTCGCCGTCGTAGACGATCGACACTGCGGCGGCATCGGCATCACCCGCGTCGACCAGCAGCGGCACGAAGCGTTCGACCGGCCCCGTCTTCGCCTCGCGGCGCAATGCGTCCTGGCCGATGAAGCCGCCCGGTTTGTCGAGCTTCACGAAACGGTCGAGCGACGCCATGAACGGCGTGTACTCGGTCGTCAGGTCGCCCTTCCAGGCGCGGTAGCACTTCTCGAGGCGCAGGCTGTCCATCGCGTACAGGCCGTAATCCGCGATGCCGAGCGGCTCACCCGCGGCCCAGATCAGGTCGTACACCGAAAGCACGTGCTCGACGGGGACATGCAGTTCCCAGCCGAGCTCGCCCACGTAGTTCACGCGCAGCGCGATGGCCCTGGTGTAGCCGATGTCGATCGTGCGCACCGACAACCACGGGAAGGCCTCGTTCGAGAGGTCGGAACGCGTCAGTCTTGCCAGCAGCTCGCGCGACTTCGGTCCGACGACGATCAGCGAGCCGTAGCGCGCCGACACGTTGTCGATGCGCACCGAGCCGTCCGCCGGCAGGTGCTCGCGCAGCCAGTGCTCGTCGTGCTTCTCGCCCGCGGCGGCACTGATCAGCCAGTAGCGGCCGGCCCCGAGGTTGGTCAGCGTCATCTCGGTGACGATGCCGCCCTTGTCGTTCAGGAAATAGTTGAGGGCCGTGCGGCCGGGCCTGGGCACCACGCCGGCGACCATGCGGTCGAGCCATGCGGGAGCGCCTGCGCCGGTCACCTCGAACTTGGTGAAGCCCGGCAGGTCGAGCACGGCGACGCGCTGCTCGGCCGCCTGGCACTCACGCTCGATTGCCTTGTGCCATGCAGGACGACGGAAAGAGACTTCCGGCTCGGTGGGATCGCCCGCTTGCGGGAAGTAGACCGCGCGTTCCCAGCCGCCACGGGCACCGAACTTCGCACCCTTGGCAGCGAGTCGCAGGTAGGCCGGCGAAGTCTTGGCGGGGCGACCCGCAGCTCGTTCCTCCGCCGGGTAGCCGATGCCGTATTCGTGCTGGTAGGTCTCGATGGCCTTGGCCAGCACGAACTTGTCGTTCGCAAAATCGAGATACCGGCGCGAATCGAGCGGCCACACGTCCCACTCGGGCTGCCCGTGCGCGACCCATTCGGCGATGATCTTGCCGGCGCCACCGGCCTGCGCGATACCGAAAGTGAATGCGCAGCAGTGATAGAAGCCGGGCAGGCCGGGAGCGGGGCCGATCAGCGGATTACCGTCGGGCGCATACGGGATCGGGCCGTTGATCACTTTCTTGACACCGGCCGTGCCCAGGATCGGCACGCGTTGGCACGCGGCTTCGATGTATTTCTCGAGCCGGCCGAGGTCGTCGTCGAACAGCTGGTTCGCGAACTCGTCCGGAATCCTGTCCAGCCAGTGCGCCGTGGCCTTCCATTCGTAAGGGCCCAGGATCAGGCCGTGGCGTTCCTGGCGCATGTAGTAGCTGACGTCCGGGTCCCGCAGCAGGGGCAGGCGCGCATCGCCGCGCTCGGCCAGGGCGGGAATGTCTTCGGTGATCAGGTACTGGTGCGACAGCGTGACGATGGGCAGGTACTCGCCGACCATCGCTGCGATTTCGCCGCCGCGGTAACCGGCCGCATTGACGACGGACTCGGCCTGGATCGCGCCCTTGTCCGTGTGCACCCGCCACTCGCCGGACGGCAACCGCTCGATCGCCGTGACCTTGGTCCCACGGTAGATCTTCGCACCCGCGTCGCGTGCGCCCTTGGCGAGCGCCTGCGTGAGCTGCGCCGGGTCGATGTCGCCGTCGTACGGATCGTAGAGCCCCGCGAGGATGTCGGTCGTGTCGACGAACGGGTGACGCTCGACGATCTCGGCCGGGCTCAGCATCTCGAACTCGATGCCCTGGGCGTGAGCCTGCGAGACGACGTGCCTGAACTCGTCCACGCGATCGCGCGTGTGCGCGAGGCGCACGCTGCCGGTGACGTGGTAATTGATGTCGTAACCGACTCTTTCCGCCAGCGTCGAGAACAGCCTGGTGCTGTGGCGCTGCAGCTTGATCACGTTCCACGACGTCGAGAAATTCGGGCAGTTGCCCGCGGCGTGCCAGGTGGACCCGGCCGTGAGCTCGTCGCGCTCGAGCAGCACGACGTCGGTGAGACCGAGTTGCGTCAGATGGTAGAGGGCGCTCGCCCCGACGGCACCTCCGCCGATCACGATTACCCGGGCATGCGTCTTCATGCTTTGCTCAACTCCTGATGCGCTCGTTGCGCGGGTCATACCAAGGCTGCAGCTGCACGCGGCACGAATGCCGGCGGCAGGCGACTTCCACTTCCCAGCGTCCGGACTCCAGCCATTCCGCCGCGACGCCGTCGTCGCAGGTCACGTAACCCATGCCGATGGAGCGGCCGAGCCGATGGCCCCACGCCCCCGAACGGATGGAACCCACGATCACGCCGTCACGGACGAGCGGTTCTTCGTGGTAGAGCAGGGGAGCCGAGTCCGATGCGTCGTCCAGCATGACGTGCACGAGGCGACGCTTGAGCGGGCCGGCAGCCTTCTGTGCCAGCAGGGCCTCGCGACCGACGAAGCCGCCCGGCTTGTCCCAGGCCACCGTGAAACCGAGCCCGGCATCGAGCGGCGTGTCTTCGTCGCCGATGTCGTGGCTCCAGTGCTTGTAGCCCTTCTCGACGCGGCAGGCGCCCATCGCGTGGTAGCCGGCGTGCGTCAGTCCGAGCGGCGCGCCGGCTGCCAGCAACTGCTCGTAGACGTCGAGGCAGTGCTCGGCAGGCAGGTACAGCTCCCAGCCGAGTTCGCCGACGTAGGTGATGCGGCTCGCGCGCACCCGCGCATACCCGATCTCGATCTCGCGCGAGCGGCCGAAAGGATGCGTCTCGTTCGAAAGATCGGCGCCCGAAGCCGCCTGCAGCAGTTCGCGGCTGCGCGGGCCCATGATGCCCAGCATGGCGATGCCGGAGGTGACGTCGGTCACCGTGCAGTGCGCGTCAGGCTGTGCCTCGATCGCCCGGTGCAGCCACGCCAGGTCGCGCGTCTGGCAGATCGCCGAGGTCACGACCATGTACTCGCGTTCCGCGAGACGAGTGATCGTCAGGTCGGCTTCGATGCCGGCCCGGTCGTTGAGCCACTGCGTGTAGACGATGCGTCCCGGCGGCACGTCGACGTTCGCAGTCGACAGCCTGTTCAGCACCGCGCAGGCGTCGCGGCCCTGCACGATGAACTTGGCGAAGCACGTCTGGTCGAACAGCGCGACGGCGTCACGGACCGCCTCGCATTCTGCGCGGCAGGCATCAAACCAGTTCTGCCGGCCGTAGGAGTACTCGTAGCACGGGCTCGAGCCCGGCGTCGAATACCAGTTGGGACGCTCCCAGCCGGCGGTCTCGCCCATGCAGGCACCCGCGGCGACCAGTCGATCGTGCAGCGGCGTGCGGCGCACGCCACGCGCGGTGGCGTACTGGTAGTACGGCCAGTGCATCGCGTACAGCAGTCCGAGCGTTTCGGTCGTGCGATCGCGCAGGTAGCGCTGGTTGGCCTGGAACGGGACCACGCGTCGGATGTCGACGTCAGCGAGGTCCAGCGGCGGGCGGCGGTCGCGAATCCAGTCGGCAACGACCTTGCCGACGCCGCCACTGGCAGCGATACCGACGGAGTTGAACCCGGTGGCCACGAACAGGTCGCGGACTTCGGGCGCCTCGCCGATGTGATAGCGGTCGTCCGGCGTGAAACTCTCGGGGCCGTTGAAGAACAGGGCGATGCCCGCGGCGCCCAGTGCCGGTACGCGTCGCACCGCGGCTTCGAGGATCGGCTCGAAGTGATCGTAGTCTTCTGGCAACGAGTCGAAGCAGAAGCTCTCGGGAATGCCCTGCATGCCCCATGGCTTCGCCACGGGTTCGAAACACCCCATGAGCAGCTTGCCCGCGTCTTCCTTGTAGTAAGCGCATTCGTCCTGCACGCGCAGGACGGGCAGGTTGCCGGGCAGGCCGTCGATGGGCTCGGTGACGATGTAGAAGTGCTCCGCGGCGTGCAGCGGCAAGGCCACGTTGATGTCGGCCGCCAGGCGGTGCGACCACATGCCGGCGCAAAGCACCACGGTGTCCGCTGCGATGTAGCCCGATTCGGTTTCGACACCGACGGCGCGACCCTGCTCGACGCGGATGCGTTCGACCTTGGTGTTCTCGAAGATTTTCGCGCCGCGCTGTTTCGCACCCTTGGCCAGCGCCTGGGTCGTGTCGATCGGATTGGTCTGGCCGTCCTTGGGCAGGAAGATGCCGCCGACCACGTCGCCGACTTCGAGCAACGGCCAGCGTTCCTTGATCTCGCCAGGCGTGAGCTCGTCGATGCGCAGGCCGAAGGTCTTGCCCATCGACGCGCCGCGTTTCAGCTCCTCCAGCCGTGCGGCCGTCTTGGCCACACTGATGGAGCCATTCTGCTTGAACCCGGTCGCCTGGCCCGTCTCCGCCTCGAGCGAGTGATAGAGGTCCGCCGTGTACTTGGCGAGCTCGGTAAGGTTGCGCGTCGCTCGCAACTGGCCCACCAGCCCGGCGGCATGCCAGGTGGTGCCGCAGGTGAGTTGCTTGCGCTCGAGCAGCACCACGTCGGTGATGCCGATCCGCGTCAGGTGGTAGGCAATTGAGCACCCGGCGATGCCGCCCCCGACGATGACGACGTTCGCGTGTCCCGGAAGTGCCATCGGTCCCGGCCCCCGATCAGCGCGAGCCGACTCGTCGCGTGGCCGCCGATCCAGCCGGTGGCAGCATGTGCGCCCGGTCGAGCTTCACCGGGAAGCGACGGCGGATTTCGGCATCGACGGCTTCGGTGACATGTGAAGGAAAGTGGTGGCCGAGGATTTCCTCGACCTTGGCCATCGCGCGCTGCGCAACGTCGAGCGCACCCTGCTCGTTCCATTCGTTGGGGCTCTTGCGGTCGCCGACGCCGGGGTAGAGGTATTCGGTCTGCATCAGCTGCAAGGTCTGGTCGCTGCCGAGGAAGTGACCCGGACCATTGAGGCACACGTCCTTGATCGTCTCGAAGGACAAGCGCTCGTCGTTCACTTCGATGCCTTTGATCGTGCGCTGCGTGGCGCCGATGATGTCGTTGTCGATCACCAGGCTCTCGAGCGAGAAGCCGAGCAGGCTTGCATGCATGCCGGCCGACTCGTAGATCATGTTCGCGCCCGCATTGCCGACCAGGGCGTGGTTCAGCGCTTTCTCGGCGCCCGCCTGGCCGTCGGGCAGTTTCGAGTCAGTCATGCCGGACGCCGTGCCGCCCGTCAGGTCATAGAAGTGCGCCATCTGGCCCGCCGCGGCGGAGAGCAGCGCCTGCTCGGGGCTGCCGCCCGACATCGCGCCGGTGCGCAGGTCGGACACGAAACACCAGGTACCGAAGATTGCCGGGTGGCCCGGCTTGATGGCGTTGACGTAGACGAGGCCCGCCAGGACTTCCGCCACTTCCTGGGCCAGTGCGCCCGCAAGAGCCGCGGGTGCGGTCGCGCCGGCCTGGCCGGCCGAGAGCAGCAGCACCGGCATACCGCCACGGACTGCGACTTCGAGGCACTTGCAGGCATCGGTCGCGAACTTCATCGGCGGCACGACGAAACAGTTTGACTGGCTCACGAACGGACGCTCGCGCCACTGCTGCTCGCCGCCCGCGATCAGGTGCAGCATCTCGAGGGAGGCCTCGACGTGCTCCGGCTGCACCCAGCTGCTGCCGACGTGCTTCGTCGTCGACGACACGGCGGCGTAGCAGGTGTTGAAGTCCATCTCGAACGGGTCCGGGATGTCGCGCGGCACGACTGCGCGCTGGAAGAAGTGGATGTGCTCCATCACGTCGACGATGCGACCGATGTCGAACAGGTCCTTGATCGTCGATTCGCGGTAACCGGTGCGAGGATCGACCATGTTGACGGCCGCGCCGGCCGTGCCGAAGTAGCTGCGCTTGCCCCAGGGTTCGAGGTCGTAACGCGGATCCTGCCCGTGCAGCACGAAGTGCCGGGCCGCCTTGGCCAGAGTGTCTTCGATCAGC
>JAOUGW010000367.1 GCA_029865465.1 Gammaproteobacteria bacterium | reverse complement strand
TACGGTCTATGACGAGCCAGTAACGACCATCACGAATACCGGAACATGCCGCGCACAATGGTAGGTTGGGCGCGCCGCTCGGCTCAATGGACAGTCGTGCTGCTCGTTATTGCGACGGCGCTGGACTACGTTGTAGGCGTCAACAGCAGCGCGATGGGCTTCGCGCGCCAGGCGGTAAGCGAGTCTGAGGCCATTAGCAGTCAGGTAGGTATCGTTGAGCACGTAGGGTTGAGAAAGTTCTGGGGGTTCCGTCGCAAGTCTGGGTTCTCTGGTGCTCGTGTGGACCTGTACTTGCGGGTATCTGGAACCAAAGGGAGCGTGCCCGTAGAGGTGAACCTGGAGCAGCGCGGTGACACATGGCGTCTCGTCTCGTCCTCCGTGCCGCTTTGATGCCGCAAAGTAATGAGCCAGTTGCGCGACATCCCCCGCTCTTGAGTAACCCAACTGCTCGGGACGTGCCTCAAATCAATATCCGCTCCACCTCATCCAGCGATTGAACCGCCCCGGCAGTTCCGGAGATTTGCGTGCTTGAGTCAGACCGGGAACGCCTACTATTGCGAAATATCTAATGACTGATAAAGGACGTTATCACTCGTGAACGCGGTGGGAGGGGATCGCAAATAGTCGCAGTTGGACGGCGATTGCCTGACCACCTGGCAAGGCCATATATTTACATTGGCGAACCAGAACGGCACGCGGATATCCGGTCTTGAGTCCAGCTCAGGTCAGCGCGGATCCATGACCTGCAACCGCACCCAACCCACGTCGACGCGATCGCCGCGCCACGTATAGCCCTGCAACCGCAGGCGATACTCGCCGGGACCGATCGCCGAGCTGTTGAGTGCCAGCAGCAGTTCCCTGTTCGAGTCCGGGGCGATACGTTCGACGACCAGTACCCGACCGTGATCGACCTTGTCCACGATCACGGCGAAGGTCAGGAATGCCGAGTAGCCCACGGCCAGGTGCAGCTCGAGCAATTGCGGCGGCTCGGGCCACTCCAGCATCAGGTCCGGGCTGGCGGACCAGCTGCGCGGATTGGGCGCGATGCGCAGCACGCGCACGCTGTTGATCGCCCGCAGCGTCAGGGTCTGCTCGCGCGCGGAAGCGACGCGGGCTGCTGCGCGATCACGAAACGCGTTCATCATCGACATGGCTGTCAGCACGAGCAGCGCAACGCACGCGATGGCGAGTCCCGCGACGAAGGGCCGGGTTTGCCACCATGCGAGCTCGGGCGGCTCGGCGTATTCGAACTCTTCGCTGTCGTCGTCGGAGTCGCGGCCCGGCGTGCCGGCGGGAGGCGGCGGCAGTTCCAGCTCGGCCTGCGTCAGGAACTTGCGCCAGTGGGGCGGGGGCTTGCGGGCTGCTTTTCTTCTGCCTTTCCTGCCCGTCGGCCGGCCGCTTGAACTCATCCTCGTGTCGCCCTCTGTTTCGTCCTGCGCTCGCCTGCATCGAACTCGAACGGATCCGCCGTGCCGGCGAACAGCCGCGCCATCGCCCGCAGTTCGCGGTCGCGCACCGTGCCGAGGAACTCCTTCGCGCCGTGCATCGCCTCGAACGCATCGAGGCCGCGCTCCAGGAATTCCTGCAGCAAGCCGAATCCGGCCGCGTGGGCCGGGCCACGCGCCAGCCGGACGAGGCCGCGGACCATCGGCTTGCGGACCACGCCGTCGAGATATTCGCCGATTTCGCCGGTAAGCGCGATCTGTCGTTCGCGGTCCGCCCGCCGGCCCGTGCTGCGGTAGGCCTCGGCATACCGCGCGACGGTGATGCCGCCCGGGGGCAGCACGCGCGCCATTTCCGCATCGAGTTCCTGCGACAACGTCTCGAGCTGCACGGCGAGGCACAGCGCCTCGAGGCCCTCGCGCGGCAGCAGGCGCTCCATGGCCCGCTGCACCTTGATCATGTCGGAATCGCGACGGCGCGCATCCGCGCCGTAGAGCTCGTTGAAGAAGAACTCGACCGCGAGCCGGTAGCGCGGATCGGCGTGCAGGTCGTCATGCGAGCGCAGGAGCCGCTTCGACTGCCACTTCTGCAGC
>JAOUGW010000366.1 GCA_029865465.1 Gammaproteobacteria bacterium | reverse complement strand
CGACCGCGATTTCATAGTCGCGTGCCAGGCGAACGTGCTGGAGCCCGTCATCGCAAACGACGACCTCCGCGCCCTGCTCGGCCGCGAGACGCGCCGCCGCCACCCGGTCTGCACCGATGACGACGGTGTGCACGCCACGCCGGGCATGCACCAGCGCCTCATCGCCCGTGACGCTCGGGTCGTCCGTTGGCGCGACGACCCTGGGCGCCCCGCGATGCGATCCGCCGTAGCCGCGCAGCACCACGCCGACCCGCCTGCCGCGAGCCTCGAGCTGACGTGCCAGCCACGCGGCGACGGGCGTCTTGCCGGTGCCGCCGACCGCCAGGTTGCCGACGACGACGACCGGCACCGCGACGTGTTCGACGCGAACCAGGCCGACGCGGAACGCCACGGCACGCAAGGAGAGGATGAGCCGGTAGAGGAAGGCAAGCGGCCACAGCGGCAGGCTGCGCCAGGCGGGGCCATACCAGACGCTCTGCAACCGCGCGTCGAGCGACATGAGTCAGTCGTTGAACTGCAGCCGGTGCAGCACGGCGTACTGGCCGTCGCGAGCCAGCAATTCCTGGTGGGTGCCCGATTCCACGACCCGGCCCGCATCCATGACGAGGATGCGGTCGGCCTTCTCGACCGTCGACAGACGGTGCGCGATCACGAGCGTAGTACGGTTGGCCATGAGCGCCTCGAGCGCGTCCTGGATCTGCCGTTCGATCTCGGTATCGAGTGCCGACGTCGCTTCGTCCAGGATCAGGATCGGCGTGTTCCGCAGCAGCGCGCGCGCGATCGCAATGCGCTGGCGCTGGCCACCCGAGAGCAACGCGCCGCGATCGCCGACGACGGTGTCGAGCCCGAGCGGCATTTGTGCGCTGAACTCGTTGACCCGCGCGGTTGCAGCAGCGGCCTCGATCTCGGCATCCGTTGCCGGAAAGCCGAAGGCGATGTTGCTCTTGATCGTGTCGTTGAACAGCACGACGTCCTGGCTCACCAGGCTGACCTGCGAGCGCAGGGCGCCGAGCGCGAACTCGCGCGCGTCGTGGCCGTCCACCAGCACCTGCCCGGCCGTCGGGTCATAGAAGCGCGGCAGCAAGCCCACGAGGGTGGACTTGCCGCTGCCGGAACGACCGACGATGGCGATCTTCTCGCCGGGCCTGGCGTGGAAGCTCACGCCGTGCAGCACGGGATCCCCCGCCGTCGGGTACTGGAATTCGACGTTGCGGTACTCGACCTCGCCGCGAGCACGTTCGAGCCGGAACCCGCCGCCCTGTTGCTCGAGCGGGGCATCGAGCACTGCGAAAATGCTCTGCGCCGCCGCAATGCCCTGCTGCAGCGGACCCGCCACGTTGACCAGCCGGCGCAGCGGCGCCGTGATCAGCATCAGTGCCGCGATGAACGAAGTGAACTCGCCCACCGACATGCGGCCTTCGATGGCGTCGACCGTCGCCAGGTACAGCACGCCCGCGAGGCCAATGGCCGCAATCGTCTGCACGATGGGATTGCTCATGCCCTTGGTCATCATGAGCTTCATGTGCGAGCGACGATTGTGCTCGGTCACCTCGTCGAACAGCCGCGCCTGGTAGTCCTGCGCGTTGAAGACGCGGATCACCCGCGGCGCTTCGATCGCTTCCTTGGCGACGCGCGTCACGTCGCCCATGGAATCCTGGATGCGCCGGCTGTAGCGGCGGAACAGCAGGTTGATCTTGCGGATCAGCACCGCGATCAGCGGGCCGACGATCAGGCTGAACAGCGTGAGCTTCGGGTTGAGGTACAGCAGGTAGCCGATCAGGCCGACGATCGTCAGCGTGTCGCGGATGAACACCGTGACCGAATCGGTCGTTGCGGTTGCCACCTGCTCCGTGTTGTACGTGAGCTTGGACAGCAGGACCCCCGACGCACTGGTGTCGAAATACGACACCGGCAGGTGCACGTAGCGCTCGAAGATCTGCCCGCGCAGCGTCTTCACGATGTGCCGGCCGACGAAGCCCGGGCAGTAGGTCTGCATGAAGTCGCCGACGCCGCGCAGGACGAAGAGCCCGACGAGCGCCAC
>JAOUGW010000195.1 GCA_029865465.1 Gammaproteobacteria bacterium | reverse complement strand
TCGCGTGGGCCACCTCACCCGGATCGAACCGGCCGATTTTGCCGAGGGCGTGGGCGGCGGCGCGGATTACGCCCGGGACAGCCTCAGCGAACCCCGCGAAGGCACGATCCTCACGGTTCTCACGGCTTTCGCGCACGCGGTGCAGGGATCGCGCAGGGACGGGCCGGAGGATTTCCGCTCGATCCTGCGGCACGGCGTCGCGGCAGCTCGCACGGCGCTCGAGCAGACCAGGTTCCAGCTCGAAGTGCTGCGCAAGGCGAACGTGGTCGACGCCGGCGCGCAGGGCTTCGTCGAACTCATCGAGGGTGTCACCGACTACCTCGAAAGCGGCTCGGAAAGCGAACCGGCCGGCAGCGCGACGCCGGTCATCGACAGCGCGTCGGACGAGATCACCGCCGGCAGCGGCAGCGAGGACCTCGTCTATCGCTACTGCACCGAGTGCGTGGTCTCAGGCGAGCGGATCGATCGCCGTCACCTGCGGGAGCAGCTCTCGGCTGTCGGCGGCAGCCTCGTGGTCGCCGGCCTGCAGCGCAAGGTGCGCGTGCACATCCACGTCAACGATCCCGCGGAAGTGTTCCGGGTGGCGGGGCGGTTCGGCGCGGTATCGGGCGAAAAAGCCGACGACATGCAGCGCCAGCAGCGCTCGGCGCACTCGACCGACCGCCGTGTCGCGATCATCACGGACAGCGCGGCGGACATCCCGGAAGAGGAACTCGACCGGCTCGACATCCACATGATCCCGGTTCGAGTGCACTTCGGCGACCGCAGCTACCTCGACAAGGTGGGCATCACGTCGGAAGAGTTCTATGCCGAGATCGAGCGCGGCACCGAGCCGCCGAAGACTTCGCAGCCACCGCCCGGCGATTTCCGCCGTCAATTCGAATTCCTGGCTTCGCACCACAGCGCGGTAGTCTCGATCAACCTGACGAGCCGTGTCAGCGGCACCTGTGCCGCGGCGCAGACGGCCGCGGCCCGCACCGCCACCCACGGCAAGGTGAGCGTGATCGACACGGGCAACGTCTCCGCGGGCCAGGGCCTCATCGCCATGTATGCCGCGGAATGCGCGGCAGCCGGTTACGACGTGGACCGCATCATCGCCGCGACGCAAGCCATCCTGCCGAAGACACGCTCGTTTGGCGTAGCCGGCTCGCTCGAATACGCAGTGCGCGGCGGTCGCGTGCCGCGCTGGGTCAAGCGCGTCGCGGATGCATTGCGGGTGATGCCCGTCCTGCACAACGATGCCGATGGCAAGGTCGCCGCGGGTGGCGTGCTGTTCGGCCGGCACGACCTGAAGTCGAAGTTCGCGCGCTGGGTACGGCGGCGCATGCGGGACGATGTCACCTATCGGCTGATCGTCGGCCACGCCAACTGCGAACCGGACGGCCAGTGGTTGCTGCAGGAACTGAGTCTGCCGAACGTGGCGTACGCGAAACTGGTTGCGATCGGCAGCGCGCTCGGGGCCCACGGCGGGCCGGGCATGCTGGTCGTTGGTCTGCAGGAATACGAGGCACCGGCATCACCGTCATGAAATTCGAAACGCTGGCCATTCACGCAGGGCGCGGGCCCGACGCCGCCACCGGCGCAGTGCGCGAACCACTGCATCTCTCCACCACGTTCGAACGCGGCGCCGACGGCGCCTACCCGCGCGGGTATGAGTACTCGCGCAGCGGCAACCCCAACCGCACCTCGCTCGAGCAGGCGATTGCCGCGCTGGAACACGGCAAGGACGCCATCGCGTTCGCCTCCGGTTCGGCGGCGGCGCTGGCTGTCTTTGCGCTGGCGACACCCGGCGGTCGCATCGTCTGCGCGTCGGACTGTTATCACGGCACCGCCAGGCAGCTGCGCAACATCGTGCCGCGCTGGGGCGTCGGCGTGGAATTCGTCGACGTGACGGACCTCACCGAAGTAGCGCAAGCCATGTCGGCGAAGACGAGCCTGCTCTGGTTCGAGACGCCATCGAATCCCCTGCTGCGCGTCGCGGACATCTCCGCACTCGTCGATCTCGCGCACGACCGGGGCGCGCTGGTCGGCGTCGACAACACGTTCGCGAGTCCCGTGCTGCAACAACCGCTCGCGCTGGGCGCAGACTTCGTCATGCACAGCACCACCAAGTACCTCGGCGGCCACAGTGACGTGCTCGGCGGCATCGTCGTGACGCGGGATGCGGGCGCCGAGCGCGCCGCGTTGCGTGAATACCAGGCAACGGCGGGTAGCGTGCCCTCGCCGTTCGACTGCTGGCTGCTCCTGCGCAGCCTGCCGACGTTGCCGTTGCGCGTGCGGGCACAGGCGGCGAATGCGCTGGCGGTCGCTCGCTTCCTGCACGCGGACCGGCGTGTCGAGAAAGTGCATTACGCGGGTCTGCCGGATCATCCGGGGCACGAGATCGCGTTGCGCCAGATGACGGGGGGCTTCGGTGGCGTGCTGTCGGCCGAAGTGCCGGGTGGGCGCGAGCCGGCCCTGGCGGTGGCGGCGAAGACGCAGCTGTTCACGCGGGCGACGAGTCTCGGCGGCACGGAGAGCCTCATCGAACACCGGCAGTCGGTGGAGGGTCCGCACAGCCGGACGCCGCCCGGCCTGCTGCGGATGTCCATCGGGCTCGAGCACGTCGACGACCTGATCGCGGACCTCGATCAGGCGCTGAGCGCCTGATCGCGTCGATTCGACTCGGTTCGCTCGCGGCTTCTGGCGCGTATGGCGGGCCATGGACGGCGCGTGCGAGCCCCCATGGATGGGTTCACGGCGTGTCCCCTGCCCGAGCTCTCAGGGGACGAAGCGCGCCGGCGTGAAGTCAGCGCGGCCAGCTCACGCGCAGCAGCTGCTCAAGGCTTCGCGATCGGGCGGCCCTTCGCGATCCACGCGCTCATGTCGCCTTCGAGATGCGACAGTCGCGTGTAGCCGTTCTCCGCCAGCACGTCGGCGGCGATCCCGGCGCGCCGGCCCGACTTGCAATACAGCACCACGTCCTTGTCCTGCGGTACTTCCGCCAGCCGGGAAGCCAGCTGATCGTACGGCACGTTAACCGCGCCTGGCACGTGGCCTTCCGCATACTCCTGCGGAGTGCGAACGTCGAGCACGAACAGATGATCCGGATGCCTCGACTGGTGCTCGAGCAGCGCCTCCTGGCTCATCGGTGCGGCGGCCATTGCAGCGGGAGCCGGTGTCGTCGCCGCGGACGCTGCAACAGCCGGCGCTGGGACCGGAGGTGCCACGGCCGGCTCGCCAGACACCGCAATGACAGGGAAGCCGAGCCACAGCGCGCCCACAAGCAACAGTGCGGCCAGCGCACGCTTCGAATGGAGCGGACGCCTCGCATCCGGGCATCGCTCGTACGAAATCGCACGGGTCACGACGCCAGCATCAGCACGGCGACGAGACGGGAAGTTCCTGTTCACGTGGGCCTCCTTCCTTTGGGGTGTAGCGCGTCGCTCACCTGGTCGGCGACGAGGCGGTGGCAACGTCCCAGCGCTGCGGCACTTTCTGCAGCTTGCTCATATCGTAGCCGAGGTCGCGCACGCGACGCTCCAGTTGTGCGTAATCGTCTGCCGCCAAGGCAGGAGTACGCGCCATGATCCAGACGTAGTCCAGTGCGCTGCGCGCGATGATGGTCTGCGTGTAAGCCGGATCCACGTACGCAATCAGGTACTCGGCCTTGATCGGCCAGATGAACTGCATGCCCCAGATGGCGTTGCCCGTGCCTTCGCGCACGAAACCGCGCGGGCGCATCACTTTCTCGGGCCCATCGAACGCCCCGTCACGGTAGGTGAACGTAGTCGCGATGCTGCCGTCCTGGTCCAGGCGGTACGACTCGACCGCGTTGTGTGCGCCCACCTCGACCCGTGTCGGGATGTTGGCGATCACGTACCAGTCGCCCATGAAGCGATCGAGGTCGACGTCCTTGGCGACGGGAATGGTCGGGGCGCCGCTGCAGCCGGCGAGCAGCGCGACGGCAGGCAGGCAGGCGGCCGCCAGGATTCTGCGCATATCGATATGACTCCGTGGGTGGTCACCAGTTTCGGCCGGGGACGCACCGCAGATTCAAGCTTCAGGGGGCGGTGACGTAGGCATCGGCTTCGATTTCGACCAGCATGGCCGGGTCGACGAGGCCGCTTACTTCCACCATCGCCGAGGCCGGACGGATCGCACCGAACACCTCGCCGTGGGCGCGTCCGATGGCTTCCCATTGCGCAATGTCGCGGACGTAGATGCGCGTCCGGACGACGTCCTCGAGCCGCGCGCCCGCGCGCTCGAGCGCCGCCCTGATATTGGCGAGCACCTGGCGCGTCTGGGCGCCGGCATCGTTGCCACCGACCAGTTGACCGTCGGGGCCCGTGGCCGTCGTGCCCGACACGAACACCATCGGCCCGACCCGGACCGCGCGCGAGTACCCGACGACGGGTTCCCACGGAGTGCCGGTCGCGTAGTTGGTCCGGGTTGTAACAGTCATCTGCTGAAGCCTCCAGGCTCATCTCCTGCAGCCAACGCGTGCAATGCAACGCCGCTCACCCGCTGCACGGTCCATTCGTCCATCGGCACCGCACCGAGCTTGCGGTAGAACGCGAGCGCCGGCTCGTTCCAGTCGAGCACAGACCACTCGAATCTTGCGCAACCGCGCTCGACGGCGACGCGGGCGAGGTGCCGCAGCAATGCCTCGCCGTAGCCGCATCCGCGGAAGGCCGGCCGCACGAACAGGTCCTCGAGGTAGAGGCCCGGCCGGCCCTCGAACGTCGAGTAGTTGTGGAACCAGAGCGCGAAGCCGACGGGCTCGTCACCGACCCGCGCCACGACCGCCTCCGCAAAGGCTCGCGGCCCGAACAGGTCGCGGTGCAGGTCCTGCGGCGTGAGGCGGACGTCATCGAGCAGCCGTTCGTACGCGGCCAGTTCGCGCACCAGCGCAACGATCAGTGCCGCGTCGGCCGGCTGGGCTGGCTCGATGCGAAACGCCTCCGACGCGGTCATGACATGTACCTCATTTCTATAGATTCCCTCGATAGCGACCCGCGAATACCCTTGATTACTTGAACTTCGCACCGTATTGTTAATCGTCATTTTACTTGAAGGCAGCCGATGGCGACCCCTCCGGACCGCGTGCCACTCAACGCCCTGCGCGTCTTCGAAGCCGTCGCGGCGCACCTGAGCTTCACCGCGGCGGCCAGGGAACTCGGCGTCACGACGGCGGCGGTCAGCGCGCAGATCAAGGCGCTCGAAGCCGACATCGGGGTGCCCTTGTTCCGTCGTCACACGCGCGCCGTGGCCCTCACCCAGGAAGGCGCCGAATTGTTGCCCGGCGTTCGCCGCGGGCTCGAGGAGCTGCGCCGCTCGGTCGAACGCATCCGTCGCGAGCGCGTCGGCGGCATGCTCAATCTCAGCGTCCCGAACGAGTTCCTGCAGCGCTGGCTGTTACCGCGCCTCGGCGAGTTTACGCGCCGGCACCCCGAGATCGAGGTCCGGTTCGGGCCGCCACGTGCTGCTGGCCTCGACTTCGGTCGCGACGATTTCCACGCCGCCATCGTCTACGGACCCGGCCAGTGGACCGGCCTCAAGTCCGAGCGCCTGCTCGACGAGTACGTGTTCCCGGTCTGCAGCCCGGCGCTGCTCGCCAGGTTCGGCCCGATCGAGACGGTCGCGGATTTTGCGCGCTACCCCCTGGTTCACAGCCGCACGGAGCCGTGGCAGGACTGGCTGCGCCGCGTCGGTGGCGATACGACACGCGCCGACACCAGCCCGCCGATGGAAGATTCCGCGGCGTCCCTGGTGGCCGTCGAACAGGGCAAAGGCGTCGCGCTGGCCCGCTGGTCGCTGGTGGCGGCCGATATCGCCGCCGGCCGCCTGGTCCGTCCGATGCTGCCGAGCGTGCTGCAGCGAAATGCCTGGTACCTCGTGGCGCCCCCGGCGAACTTTTCACTGCCGAAAGTGGTGCGTTTCCGGGCCTGGTTGCTCGATTGCTGCCGCGAGTTCGCCCCGCCCGTGGGCGAGACCCTCGGCATCGAGTAGGGAACCCGGCCGGCTCCCCTCCCCCCTTGGCGAGCGCCGCCGGTTGGCGTAGCGTGGCGCCAGACGAGAACAGTTTCGGGGGAGTCCACTGCATGGCCGGCCAGATCAAACCAGAACCGCGCCGCCGCCGTTTCCACGCCATCAGCATCGTTGCGGGTCCCGGCGCCTGCGCCCAGGCCAAGGCGCTGACGGGCGTCCGGCTGCTCTCGGACGAGGCACCGCGACTGCCGATCGTCGGCTGCGCCAACCCCGACGGTTGCGGCTGCAGGTTCCAGCACCAC
>JAOUGW010000019.1 GCA_029865465.1 Gammaproteobacteria bacterium | reverse complement strand
TGGTCCGCGAAGGCATTCTGCGCGAGGACCCCACGGCGCAGATCGCGATGCCCAAGGTCGGCCGTTCGTTGCCGAAGTCGCTCATGGAGGAGGAAGTCGAGGCCCTGCTGGCCGCTCCAGCCGTGAGCGACCCGCTCGGGCATCGCGATCGGACCATGCTCGAGGTGCTGTATGCCACCGGGCTGCGCGTCTCCGAACTCGTGAACTGCTCGCTCTCGCAGGTGAACCTGAACCAGGGCGTGCTGCGCATCGTCGGCAAAGGCGACCGCGAGCGGCTGATCCCGCTTGGCGAGGAAGCCGTGCAGTGGGTGCAGCAGTTCCTGCAGGGTCCACGCGTCGAGATCCTGCTCGAGCGGCAGACCGATTACCTGTTCCCGACACGCCGCGGCGATCGCATGACGCGCCAGGCCTTCTGGCACATCATCAAGCGCTATGCGCGCAAGGCGGGCATCCAGCGAGAACTGTCGCCGCACACGCTGCGCCACGCGTTCGCCACCCACCTGTTGAACCATGGCGCCGACCTGCGCGTGGTGCAGATGCTGCTCGGCCACAGCGACCTGTCGACCACGCAGATCTACACGCACGTCGCCCGCGAACGCCTCAAGGACCTGCACTCCGAGCACCATCCGCGCGGCTGACCGGCGCACGGCTCTGCTAGACTGCGCGCGCCGCACGGGACTGTCGGGTCGCGGGCGCGGGGTCTCACTGAACCTGCGGTCGTGGCGACTGTCCTAGAACCAACACTCCAGGGATAGAACGCCGCATGCGCCGCCGCACTCCAGTCCACCCGTTTGCCGCCGCTGTCCGTCTCATCGCTTCTGCCGCAGTCCTGCTCGCCTTCGCTCCGATGGCCAACGCTGCAGCCGCCACGGGCGACAAACAGCCCGCTGCTACGGCGAGGAAGCCGGTTCCGGCTGCCAGCGCCAGACCAGCTGCACCCATTGCCCCGGTCGTGGTGCCGGCCGACGTGCGTGCGCGCATCGTCGCAAGACTGCCGGGGGCGCAGGCGTCCGACGTCGCGGTCTCGCCGGTTCCCGGCCTCTACGAAGTCACGATGGGCGGGTTGATCGCCTACGTCAGCGCCGATGGCAAGTACCTGCTCAGCGGCAACGTGTACGACCTCGACACCCAGGTGAATCTGACGGCCTCACGGCAGAACGCGGCCCGCGCCAGGGCGCTGGCGGCGGCGTCCGAGAGCAACATGATCGTCTACGGTCCCGCGAACGCGAAGATGACGGTCACGGTGTTCACGGACGTCGACTGCGGCTTCTGTCGCAGGTTCCACAGCCAGATCGCCGACGTGAACAAGGCGGGTGTGCGTGTCCGCTACATGTTCTATCCGCGCACCGGTCCAGGCACGGAGTCGTGGACCAAGTCCGAGCAGGTCTGGTGCGCTGCGGATCGACGAGACGCGCTCACCCGGGCGAAGAGGGGCGAGGCGATCAAGAGCAAGACCTGTGGCGACGCCGCGGTCAAGTCGCAGTACGACCTGGGATCCGACCTGGGCGTCGAAGGCACGCCCGCGATCTTCACGCAGAACGGCGACTATATCGGTGGCTATCTGACGCCGACCGAACTGGTGCAGGCCATCCAGGAATCGCAGAAGTCGGCGGGCGCTGGCCGCTGATTTTCGGCGACGCCGTCGCGCGGGCGCCTCAGCGCTCGAGGTAGGCCAGCTTGCCGGGACGGCCGTCCCATTCCTTGGCGTCCTCAGGCGCGTCTTTCTTTTCGGTGATCACAGGCCACTGCCTGGCCAGTTCGGCATTCAGCTTGCGGAAATCCTGCTGAGCGTCCGGCAGTTCCTCTTCCGAGAAGATCGCCTCGGCCGGGCATTCCGGCTCGCAGAGCGTGCAGTCGATGCACTCGTCGGGGTCGATCACCAGCATGTTCGGGCCTTCGTGGAAGCAGTCCACCGGGCAGACTTCCACGCAATCCATGTACTTGCACTTGATGCAGTTTTCCGTGACGACGAAGGTCATCGGGGCACTCCGGACGTTGGCTGACGACGAACAAGGTGACAGTACGCGGTGGCGCGTGCTGGCGGGCGGCGTATTCTGCCAAAGCGCCGCCGCAGCGCCTAACGGATCTTACCTAGCCCCGCCGCCCTTGCGGTAATCGAGCGCCGTGAAGTGATGCCCTTCGACGCCACGCCGGCGGTCGTCGAAGAAGCGGCGCAGCGCGAAATCCACGCTGCGGAAGGCGATGTCCTGCCACGGGATCTCGTCCTCGCTGTACAGGCCCACCTCGAGGCTCTCCGGGCTCGGGCCGAAGCGCGCTGTGGGCAACTTCGCGCGGAACATCACGTGCACCTGGTCCGCATGCAGCACGTGCACCACCGCCAGCAGCGAACCGATCTCCACCTCGGCCTGGGCCTCTTCGAACGATTCGCGTCGCGCTCCTTCCTGCGTCGTCTCGCCGTTCTCCATGAAACCGGCCGGGATCGTCCAGAAACCAAGCCGCGGCTCGATCGCGCGCCGGCACAGCAGGATGCGGCCCTCATGCTCGGGCACGCAGCCGACGATCAGCTTGGGGTTCTGGTAATGGACGGCGCCACACGACTCGCACACGTAACGGGCGAGATGGTCGCCGTCGGGCGTGCGGAGCGCGACGGTGCTGCCGCAGGCGGAGCAGAACTTCATGGTGAAGGGGTTAGGGGATGGGGGTTAGGGGGTAGTCAATCGGCACAGTAGCAGCGTAAAGACCGGGGCCCAGGTTGACCGGAGTTTCCGACTAACCCCTATCCCCCATCCCCTAACCCCTCAAGATGGTGCCGGGAGAGGGAATCGAACCCTCACGAGTGATTAGCTCGCCGGATTTTGAGTCCGGTGCGTCTACCAGTTCCGCCATCCCGGCCGGGGGGGCGCAGCTTACCCGATCGAGCTCGCCGGTTGGAAAAACTATGCCAATCATCCGGTTAACGCCATTTCCTCACTGTCGTCGCACGACCTCCGCGACTTGCGAGCGGAACTCGGTAAACTGCCGGCGGTCATATGGCTCGCGTCGCCCTTGGGCGGCCGTTCCCTCCCCAGGAGACCGACCGAAGCATGCGACGTCGCCTTTCCCACGGCCTGGCTGCTGTCCTGGTGCTGCTGGCGACCGCTCTGGCCGCCCCGGCGGCCCTCGCCGGACAAGTCCTGGCCGACAGGCTGGCCGCCGAGGCTCCCTCAGCCAATCCCAGGGTGCTCGCCCTCGCGGCCCGCGCTGCGGAATGCGCGCGCAAGCAAGGAGTGCTCGACGGCTTCCGTCACCTTGCCGTCATCGATTACTCCTTGCCCTCCACGCAGCCTCGCCTCTGGGTCTTCGACCTCGAACGCGGCCTGCTGCTGTTCCAGGAACTCGTCGCCCATGGCCGCAACACGGGCGATGCGCGCGCAGAACGCTTCTCCAACGCCGAAGGCAGCCACATGTCGAGCATCGGGCTGTTCAAGACGCTGGAGCCGTACTACGGCAGCAATGGTTACTCGCTGCGGCTCTCGGGCCTCGACCCCGGTTTCAACGACAATGCCCTCGCGCGCGCGATCGTCATGCACGGTGCGCCTTACGTCAGCGAAGCGATCGCCGAGCGGCTCGGCCGGCTAGGCCGCAGCTGGGGTTGCCCGGCGCTGCGTCCCGAAATCGCCCGCACCGTCATCGACACGTTGAAGGGCGGCGCGCTGCTGTTCGCCTATTACCCCGACCGCAAGTGGCTCGCCGAGTCCCCGTACTTCCAGTGCGACGGCGCGCCGGGCAGGGTGGTCGCCGCAGCGTCGCAGCCCCCGACCTCGGGGTGACCGCCCGATCCGGCGACAAGACGCCGGCCTGCGACCTTTTGCCGCGGCCGGGCATCTAACCACCCGAATGTCCGCGTTTATCGATACTGCCTTCGACCCCGCCAACATCGAGCGCGCTCGCGCCGGTGACGAAGCCGCGCTCGCCGCGATCTACCGGGCATTCGAAATCCCGGTCCGCACGTTGACTCGTCGCCTCGTGACGCCGCGCTTCGCGGCGGAGGACGTGGCCCAGGACGTCTTTGTCGACGTGATCACCCGGCTGTATCAATACGAGGGGCGCGGTTCGTTCGCGGGCTGGATTCGCAGCATCGCAGTCTCGCGCTGCCTAATGCACCTGCGTTCACCCTGGCACCGCGGCCAGCGCTGGCTGGCCGGTGCGACCCGTTCGATCGACGAGTTGCACCAGGACTGGCGGGCAGAGCGCCGGCCGGCTGCTGCCGCGGATCGTGCAACTGCGATCGACCTCGAGCGCGCGCTGGCCCGGCTCGGCGACGTTGCGCGGGCCGTCGTGTGGCTGCACGACGTCGAGGGCTACACGCATGCCGAGATCGGCGCGCTGTTCGGCGCATCGGCCAGTTTTTCCAAATCGCAGCTGGCCCGCGCGCACGCGCGACTGCGGGACCTGCTGCACGTCGCAGGAGACGGCACGTCGTGCATTCCCGTATCGAGCGCACCATGAACCTGACCGACGAGCTCCGATCCTTGCCTGCGGCCGAGCCGCGTCGCGACGGCTGGGCCGACGTGCAGTCGCGCCTCGCGGCCAGGAAGAAGCTGCGTGCGCGGCGCAGGCTCGGCCTGCAGCTCGCCGCCGCGGCCTCCGTCGCGATCATTGCCGTGACGGCCACGTGGCGCGTCGGGGATGTCATGACCGAGCACCCCGGCTCGATGGCCATCGAACTCACGCCGCTCACGGCGGAACAGGCGCTCGCGCTCGATCGCGTCGCGCAGCTGCAGACGCAGTCGCACGCGCTCGAGGAGATGCTGTCCGTGATTGGCGAGCGTCCTGTCGTCGAGCGCGCCGGCACGAGCGTGCCGATCGACTCGCTCGAGTCGCAGGTGCAGTGGATCGACCACCAGATTTCCGTTGGCGACGGTGAGATCGAACCGGGCTCGGCCGAGCAGCTCTGGCGCAAGCGCGTCGAAGCGATGAACTCCCTGGTGCAGTTGCGCTACGTCGAAGCGCAGCGCATCGACCTGTGACAACGAGGACGTGACCATGCAATCCGTACGAATCAGGACAGTGGCGCACCGCGCACTCGGCGCGTTGCTCGCGTCGGCCATCGCGCTCGCGGCTGCGACGCAGGCTGGCGCCGCGGCCGGGGCGCAGGACAAGGCACAGCTGCAGCAGCAGCTCGACGCTGCGCGCGGCCGGCTCGACGATGCGGCGCGCGACGTCGCCGACCTCTCGCGCAAGCTCTACGGCGACGACTTCGAAGGCGCGCCGATGCCTGCGCCCGGCGGACCACCCCGCGGCGCCATGCTCGGCATCAACATCGGCGGCAGTCCCGACCTCGCCGAAGGCGTCGCAGTGATGGGCGTGAGTCCGTCCGGTCCGGCTGCCGCGGCCGGCCTGAAGACGGGCGATGTGATCGTGGCGATCGATGGCAAGCCGTTGCGGAAGACCGGTGACCGCACTGCGGGCCGCCAGCTCGTCGAGCAGATGCGCGGCACGCAGCCGGGACAGAAGGTCAAGGTCGACTACCTGCGCGATGGCCGGAAGCTGTCGACGACAGTGACGACCGTCGCCGCCGAGCCGCCGATGGTCCGCGTGCTGCGTGAGCACATGCCAATGCTCGAGGGCATGCCGATCCCGCCTGACTGGGAAGAGATGATCAATCCGCGCTTCCGCGGCTTCCGTGCGCTCGAACTGGTGCCGATCACGCCGAGGCTTGGCCAGTACTTCGGCACCGACCATGGCCTGCTCGTGGTCAAGGCGCCGCCCGTGCAGGGCCCGGGGCTGGAGGAGGGCGACGTGATTTTCTCGATCGGCGGACGCACGCCGGAGAGTCCACGGCACGCCTTCCGCATCCTCGGCTCGTACCAGCCCAAGGAGCAGGTCAAGGTCGAAGTGCTGCGCCACCGCAAGCGCCTGACTCTCGACATCCAGGTGCCGGATGCCGATGCCATGAATCCGGGCTTCCGGCCGGGTCCGCCGCCGCGCGCACCGGCCCCACCGGCGCTTCCTGCAGCGCCGGCCGACGCGAAAGGTAGCGGCATCTCGTCCTGAGACTCCTGCGATGAGCGGCTGCAGAGGGGCTCGTGCCGACGCGTCCCTCTGCTAGCATGCGCGCCCCTATGCGGCGCACCGATTTCCATTTCGACCTGCCCGATGCACTGATCGCCCGCCATCCCGCGGCACAGCGCAGTGGCAGCCGGCTGCTCCACCTCGAAGGCGCGAACGGTGCGCTCACGGATCGCCAGTTCCGCGACCTGCCGGGCCTGCTGCGGCGGGGCGACCTGCTCGTGTTCAACGACACGCGCGTGATTCCCGCGCGGCTGCAAGGCCACAAGCTTGCGAGCGGCGGCAAGGTCGAGGTCATGCTCGAGCGGCTCACCGGCCTGCGCACGGCCATCGTGCAGCTGCGTGCGAGCAAACCATCGCGACCCGGCGCCGTGATCGGCCTCGGCGGTGGCGACACGCTTACGGTCGTCGAGCGCGACGAGGACTTCTGGCGCGTCGAATTCAGCAGCGACGCGCTGGGCATCTTCGATCGCCTGGGCGAGATGCCACTGCCGCCCTACGTGGCCCGCGCAGTCGAACTCGAGGATCGCGAGCGTTACCAGACCGTGTACGCGCGCGAGCCAGGCGCGGTTGCCGCGCCGACCGCCGGGCTGCACTTCGACGACGTGGTGCTGCAGGCCTGCCGCGCGGCGGGCGCCGAGTTCGCTTACGTCACGCTGCACGTAGGTGCGGGCACGTTTCAGCCCGTGCGCGTCGACAACGTCGAAGAGCACCGCATGCATTCCGAGTGGTGCGTCGTGCCGGATGCCACCTGCGAAGCCGTCGCCGCGGCTCGCACGCGCGGCGGCCGTGTCATCGCGGTGGGTACGACGGCCGTGCGGTCGCTCGAGAGCGCGGCGCAGTCTGGCCGGCTCGAGCCTTACGCCGGCGAAACGCGGCTCTTCATCACGCCGGGCAGGCGTTTTCGCGTGATCGATGCGATGGTGACCAATTTTCACCTGCCCGAATCCACGCTGCTGATGCTCGTCAGTGCCTTCGCCGGGCGCGAGCACGTGCTCGAGGCGTACCGGCACGCCGTGGCGCAGCAGTACCGCTTCTTCAGCTACGGCGATGCGATGTTCGTCGAGCCGGCGCCCGCCGCGCTCGATCGCGGGAGCGCAGCATGAAGTTCGAACTGCTGGGAACGGCCGGCGCGGCGCGGCGTGGCCGCCTGCACCTGAATCACGGGACCGTCGAGACGCCTGTGTTCATGCCCGTCGGCACGTACGGCACGGTCAAGGCGATGACGCCCGAGGAACTCATGGGCCTCGGCGCGCAGATCGTCCTCGGGAACACGTTTCACCTGATGCTGCGGCCGGGCGCCGACGTCATCCGTGCGCACGGCGGGTTGCACGGATTCATGCACTGGCCAGGGCCGATCCTGACCGACTCGGGCGGCTTCCAGGTCTTCAGCCTCGCGCAACTGCGCAAGCTCACGGAGGCTGGCGTCAATTTCCGCTCGCCTGTCAACGGCGATGCGGTGTTCCTGAGCCCGGAAATCTCGATGCAGGTGCAGGCTGCGCTCAACTCCGACATCGTCATGGCGTTCGACGAGTGTCCGCCTTATCCGGCGACCGAGCAGCAGGCACGGACGTCGATGGAGCTGTCGATGCGCTGGGCGCTCCGCAGCCGCGACGAGTTCCTGCGCCTGGCCAACCGCAATGCCCTGTTCGGCATCGTGCAGGGTGGCACCTACCTGGGCCTGCGGCATGAATCGCTGGGCAGACTCGTCGACATCGGCTTTGACGGCTACGCGGTGGGCGGACTTGCCGTGGGCGAGCCCGCGGCCGAACGCAACGCCGTCCTCGAGGCGCTCGAGCCCGCATTGCCGCGGGACCGCCCGCGTTACCTGATGGGCGTCGGCACGCCGGCCGACATCGTCGAAGCGGTCGCCCGCGGCATCGACATGTTCGATTGCGTCATGCCGACCCGCAACGCCCGCAACGGCCACCTGTTCACGTCGCAGGGCGTGGTCAAGATCCGCAATGCCGGGCACCAGTCGGACACCTCGGCGCTGGACCCGGAGTGCGCCTGCTACACGTGCCGGAACTACAGCCGCGCGTACCTGCGGCACCTCGACCGCTGCAACGAGATCCTGGGTGCCAGGCTCAATACGATTCACAACCTGCACTATTACCTGTCCCTGCTGGCCCGGATGCGGGCAGCCCTCGACGAGGGGCGGTTCGGGCGCTTTGCCGCGGATTTCCTGGCAGGCCCCGAGGCTACCCCCGCGATGGCCGCCACCGCGGCCGACCCTCGGGTATAATCGGCGGTCATTTTCCACGCGTGACGCCTCGTTCGAGGGGCGACAGGAGTTCCTGATGGACTGGTTGATCGCGAGTGCCCACGCCCAGGCGGCCACGGGTGCCCAGCCGAATGCGCTGCTGCAGATGCTGCCTCTGCTGCTGATCTTCGTCGTGTTCTATTTCCTGCTGATCCGGCCGCAGGCCAAGCGGGCGAAGGAGCACAAGGCCATGGTGGCCGCGCTCGGCGCCGGCGACGAAGTCGTCACGGCCGGCGGCATCCTCGGCAAGGTCACCGAGACGTCCGACAGTTTCCTCACCATCGAAATCGCGAACGGCGTGCAGGTGAAGGTCCAGCGTCATACGGTCACCAGCGTGCTGCCCAAGGGCACCCTGAAGAGCGCCTGAGCCTTCGTCCCGGAGTCCGCGCATGCACAGTTACCCGGCCTGGAAGATCTGGCTGGTCGTCATCGTCCTGCTCGTAGGCACGCTGCTCGCCCTGCCGAACGTGTTCGGCGAGGCGCCCGCCCTGCAGCTCTCGCGCAACGACCGCACTGCAGTCACCGCAGCCCAGCAGCAGCAGGTCGTCTCGACGCTGCAGTCCAGGGGCGTGACGGTCGACAGCTCGTACCTCGAGGGTGATCGTCTCGTGCTGCGCTTCGACGACGTGGGCACGCGTCTCAAGGCGCGCGACGTCGTGCAGCAGGGCACGGGCACCGAATACCTCGTGGCGCTGTCCGACGTGCCCCGCACGCCGGCCTGGATGCGCGCAATCGGGCTCAAGCCGATGAGCCTCGGCCTCGACCTGCGCGGTGGCGTGTACTTCATGTACGAAGTCGACACGCAGGGTGCCGTGAAGCAGCTGCTCACGAGCATGGAGAGCGACTACCGCACGATGCTGCGCAAGGAACGCATCCCGTTCACCGGGGTGGCCAGCGACGGTGTCGACACGGTGCGGATCGGCCTGCGCAGCGGCGACGACGCGCAGAGGTTCGCGAGCCTGCTGCGCAAGCAGGACCCGAACCTTTCCGTCGACGTCGACACGCTCGGCGAGGGCGGCTCAGTCACGGTCACGCTGAGCCCGACGCAGGTCAAGCAGCGGCAGGACTTCGCGATCCAGCAGAACATCACCACGCTGCGCAACCGCGTCGACGAACTCGGCGTCACGGAGCCCATCGTCGCCCGCCAGGGCCTCGACCGCATCGTCGTGCAGTTGCCCGGCGTGTCGGACCCCAACGAAGCGCTGCGAGTGCTCGGCGCGACGGCCACCCTCGAGTTCCGGCTCGTCGACGACCAGAACGATGCGTTGCTCGCCGAGAGCACCAGGCGCGCGCCGCTCGGCTCGAAGCTCTACCACACGCGTG
The DNA here is from genome assembly GCA_029865465.1 of Gammaproteobacteria bacterium. GTDB lineage: Bacteria > Pseudomonadota > Gammaproteobacteria > Steroidobacterales > Steroidobacteraceae > RPQJ01. The sequence goes on along the minus strand of JAOUGW010000019.1, from coordinate 17,421 downwards.
ATGGCCGCCCCGTGCTGCTCAAGCGCGAGACGATCGTCTCGGGTGAACAGCTGACGGACGCCAGCTCCGGCTTCCAGCAGGGCGAGCCCGCGGTCATGGTCACGCTAGACGCGCGTGGCGCGTCGAAGATGCTCGAGACGACCCGCCAGAACCTCGGCCGTCCGATGGCCGTCGTGTTCATCGAGAAGAAGCGCGTGGCCGAAGACCAGCCCTGCAAGGGAACGCGTGCGGGCAACGAATGCACCGAGGAGGCGGTCATCAACCAGGCGACCATCCGCGGCGTGTTCGGCAGCAACTTCCAGATCACGGGCGTGATGGCCAACGAGGCGCGTGAACTCGCGCTGCTGCTGCGCGCAGGTTCGCTGGCGGCCCCGCTCTACATCGTCGAGCAGCGCACCGTCGGCCCGAGCCTCGGTGCCGACAACATCAGGCGCGGCGTCAACGCGCTGGTCCTCGGCCTCGTGGTCACGTTCATCTTCATGGTCGTCTACTACCAGGCGTTCGGCATGGTGGCGAACGTCGTGCTCCTGACCAACGTCGTGCTGCTGGCGGCGCTGCTCTCGATGCTGCAGGCGTCGCTGTCCTTGCCGGGAATCGCGGGCATCGTGCTCACGGTGGGCATGGCGGTCGACGCGAACATCCTGATCTTCGAGCGCATCCGCGAGGAACTGCGCAACGGCATGAGCCCGCATGCGGCGATCGGTGCCGGATTCGACAAGGCATTCTCCGCGATCGCGGACTCGAACATCACGACGCTGATCGCGGGCGTCGTGCTGTTCACCTTCGGCACCGGCCCGGTGCGCGGGTTCGCCGTCGTGCTGTCGCTCGGCATCGTCACCTCGATGTTCACGGCCCTAGTGGTCAGCCGCGTGCTGGTCCACCTGCTCTGGGGCCGCCAGCGCAAGCTCGAGAAGCTCGCGATCGGGATGGGGTACTGACCATGGAATTTTTCCGCAAGAAGACCAGCTACCCGTTCATGGCCACCCGCAAGCGGTGGTACGTGGTGTCGGCGATCCTCGTGCTCGGTGCGCTGCTCGCGCTCGGCGCGCGCGGCCTCAATTTCGGCATCGACTTCACCGGCGGGGTGGTGCTCGAAATGAGCTTCCCGCAGGCAGCCGACCTGGAGAAGGTGCGCAGTTCGCTCAAGAAGGCCGGCTACGGCGATGCCGTCGTGCAGAGTTTCGGCACGCCGCGCGACGTGCTGGTGCGCATGCTGCCGGAGGCCGGCACGGACAATAACCTGCTGGGCCAGAAGGTCCTCGCGGCGATCCAGTCCGGGAATCCCGGCGTCGAGCTGCGCCGCACGGAAGTCGTGGGCGGGCAGGTGGGCGCAGAGCTCGCCGAGAAGGGCGCGCTCGCCGTGCTCTTCACGTTCTTCTTCATCATGCTGTACGTCTGGATGCGCTTCCAGTGGAAACTCGGCGTCGGTGCCATCGTAGCGGCGCTGCACGACCCGGTCATGATCCTGGGCTTCTTCGCGATCACCCAGATGACGTTCGACCTGCCGGCCCTTGCGGCGATTCTGGCCGTCATCGGCTACTCGCTGAACGACACCGTCGTCGTGTTCGACCGCATCCGCGAACGTTTCATGTCGATGCGCAAGGGCACCTCCGAGCAGGTGATCGACGCGTCGATCAACGAGACCCTGTCGCGCACGATCATGACCAGCAGCACGACCATGTTGACGGTGCTTGCACTGCTGTTCTTCGGCGGTGAGATCCTGCGCGGCTTTTCGACCGCCCTCACGATCGGCATCGTGGTCGGCACGTACTCCTCGATCTACGTCGCCAGCGCACTGGCCCTCGACCTCAAGCTCACTGCGCGCGACCTGTTGCCGGTGCAGAAAGAGAAGGACGCCGTGGACGACATGCCCTGAGGGGCCTGTCTTCCACGCATCCGGGCCTGGGCGGGGGAAACGATGGTCGAATTCGTCTGGTTCGGCTTTCTTGTTCTGTTCGTCGGGCTACTGATCCTCGACCTCAGCGTCCTGCATCGCGAGTCGACGACGCTCTCCGTCAGGCAGGCGCTGTTCTGGACGGCCGTCTGGGTCAGCGTGGCGATGTCGTACGCCGGGGTCGTCTACGGGCTGTACGAATATCGCTGGCTTGGGTTCGAGCCGGGCCCCGGGGTCGCCGGCGGTACTGATGCGGTCGTCCAGTACCTGACCGGCTACCTGCTCGAGTGGTCGCTGTCGGTCGACAACATCTTCGTCATCGCGCTGATCTTCGCGTACCTCAGGATACCGACCCAGTACCAGTACCGCGTGCTGTTCTGGGGCATCGTGGGCGCCATCGTCCTGCGCGGGCTGATGATCGCGGCCGGCACCACGCTGCTGCATCACTTCGACTGGATGTTTTACGTCTTCGGCGCGATCCTGCTGTTATCGGCGCTGCGCATGCTGCGCAACGGCGAGGACGCGCACGACGTAGGCAACAGCTTCCCGGCGCGCCTGGTGCGCCGCTTCGTGCCGGTCACGCCGGAACTCGAGCGCGCGCGGTTCTTCGTCCGCCGTCAAGGCAAGCTGTTTGCGACACCGCTGTTCGTCGCGCTGGTGATGGTCGAACTCACCGACGTCGTCTTCGCGGTGGACTCGATTCCCGCCATCCTGGCGGTGACGCGCGACCCGTTCCTGGTCTTCACGTCCAACGCATTCGCGATCCTCGGGCTGCGCTCGCTGTACTTCGCGGTGGCGGGCCTGATGGCGATGTTCCGTTACCTGCGCTACAGCCTCGTGCTGATCCTGGCGTTCGTCGGCATGAAGATGCTGCTCGTGTCGAACTTCCACGTGCCGAACCTGGTCTCGCTGGCGATCATCCTCGGCACGCTCGGGGTCGGCATCCTGGCCTCCATCTGGGCCACGCGCAGGGACGCGGCCAACGGCGGTGCATGAGCAGCGGGCTGCGTTCAGCGGCCGCTCTTGCGCAGCGCGCTGTGGCGGAAGCCGTAGAACACGTAGATCAGGAACCCGACTGCGGTCCAGACGCCGAGTCGCAGCCAGGTGTCGTGCGGCAGCGAGACCATCATGGCCGAACAGACCAGCGCGCCGCCGATGCAGACGATCCACGGGGCCCGCACGCGGAACGGGCGCTTGAGATCGGGGCGCGTATAGCGCAGCACCAGCACCCCGATGCACACCGTCGTGAACGCGAGCAGCGTGCCGATCGACACCAGTTCACCGAGGATCGTCACCGGGAACAGGCCGCCGATCACCGCCGCGAGCGTGCCCGTGATCAGCGTGCCGATGTAAGGCGTCTTGTGCGTCGGGTGGACCTTGCGGAAGAACTTCGGCAGCAACCCGTCGCGCGACATCGCGTAGAAAATGCGCGGCTGGCCGAGCATCATCACCAGCATCACGGAGGTCATGCCGGCGATCGCGCCTAGCTTGATCCAGCCCGAGAGCCACGAGAGCTCGGGATGCCGGTCGAGTGCCAGGGCGACAGGTGCGGCGGTGCCGAGCTGGCTGTAGTGCACCATGCCCGTCAGCACGGCCGAAACCATGACGTACAGGATCGTGCAGACCACGAGGCTGCCCATGATGCCGATCGGCATGTCGCGCTGCGGGTTCTTCGCCTCCTGCGCCGCGGTCGAGACCGCGTCGAAGCCGATGTAGGCGAAGAAGATGATGCCGGCGGCCTGGAACACGCCGCTCCAGCCGAACTTGCCGAATTCACCCGTATTCGGCGGGATGAACGGGTGCCAGTTGGTCCCGTCCACCACCCACATGCCGAAGCCGATGAACAGGATGATCACGGCCACCTTGATCGCGACGACCACGGCGTTGAAGCGCGCCGACTGGTGGATGCCGACGTAGCAGAGCGCGGTCATCGCCGCGATGACGAGCACCGCCGGCAGGTTGATGATGGCGCCGGTGCGTACGATCTCGAAATGCCCTGCACCCTTGGTGAACGGGGCGTTGGTGAGAGCATCTGGCAGGTGGAACCCCAGCTGTTCGACCAGGCTGACCACGTACCCCGACCAGCCGACGGCGACGGTGCCCGCCGCGAACAGGTATTCGAGGATCAGGTTCCAGCCGATGAACCAGGCCACCCCTTCACCGAGCGTCGCGTACGAGTAGGAATAGGCGCTGCCGGAGACCGGGATCATCGCCGAGAACTCGGCGTAGCAGAGGCCCGCCAGCCCGCAGCCGAGGCCGGCGATGAGGAACGAGATGACGAGGGCCGGACCCGCGTGATTCGCGGCGGCGGTGCCGGTCAGCACGAAGATACCGGTGCCGATGATGGCGCCGATCCCCAGCAGCACCAGCGCACGCGCGTCGAGCGTGCGGCTCAGTTCGTTGCGCGAGTCGTCGGCTTCGTGCAGTTCGCCGATGGGCTTGGTCGAAAACAGGCGATGCGGCATGGATCGTACGCTCGGTATTGCGGCCCGGCCGGGCATTTCCGCCGGACTCTACCGGAGAAACAGGGGACGCTCACCTGTTTCCACCCCGATCCCCGGTCGGAAACCGGCGAGGGAAACGGGTGGGCGTCCCCTGTTTATCCGGTCAGACGTCGCGCAGGTTCGCCGGGACATGAGGACCGATGCACGCCACGAGTTCGTCGAACACCTTGGGCGTGCCCGCCACGACGTGACCGCCCTGCGTGTACGGCTGGCCCGTGAGCGTGCCGATGCGGCCGCCCGCCTCGGTGATCAGGAGTGTGCCGGCCGCGGTGTCCCACGCGCTCAGCCCGATTTCCCAGAAACCGTCGACCCGTCCCGCCGCGACGTAGGCGAGGTCGAGCGCAGCAGCCCCCGGGCGGCGCACGCCCGCTGTCGCCAGCATCATGGCCTTGAGCATCGCCATGTAGTCGTCGAGCCAGCGCGAGTTGTCACGTTGCGGGAAGCCGGTCGCGACCAGCGCGCCTTCGAGCGTCGTCTGCTTGCTGACGCGGATGCGACGGCCGTCGACCTGGGCGCCACCCCCACGGGAGGCGGTGAACAGTTCCTGGCGCATCGGGTCGTACACCACGGCGTGCTCGAGCCGGCCGCGGTGCTCGACCGCGATCGACACGGCGAAGACCGGGAAGCTGTGCAGGAAATTGGTGGTGCCGTCGAGCGGGTCGATGATCCAGACGAACTCTGCGCCGCCGCTGCGGCCGGACTCCTCGGCGAGAAAACCGTGATCGGGATGGACCCGACGCACCGTTTCGATGATGTCGCGCTCGGCCATGCGGTCGATTTCCGTGACGAAATCGTTGCGGCCCTTGGCCTGTATGCTGCTGGTGGGCACCCGGTCGAGGTTGCGCACTATCAGGTCTCCCGCGCGACGGGCCGCGCGGACGGCAATATTGAGCATCGGCTGCATGTTCATGCGGCTTCTCGACGTTGGCAGGTGGGCAAGAGCGGCAGGAATGGACCCGCCAAAGGACCGCTAGAATAGCAGAGCATGTCCATCCGCATCGTCCTCGTCGGCACGTCACACCCGGGCAACATCGGTTCAGCGGCTCGCGCCATGAAGACCATGGGCCTGGAATCGCTCTACCTCGTGGCGCCCGAACGGTTCCCGGCGACGGAGGCCACCGCCATGGCAGCCGGCGCCGACGACGTTCTGCAGAACGCGCGGGTGGTGCCCGACGTGCGCACCGCGATCGCCGATTGTGGACTGGTCGTCGGCACGACGGCCCGTGGCCGGCACCTGTCATGGCGCATCGTCGAGCCGCGGGCAGCGGCGGTCGAAATCGCCGCGGCCGCGCAGGCGAGCGAAGTGGCCATCCTGTTCGGCGCGGAGCGCACGGGCCTGCAGAATGACGAACTGCAGTTGTGCCACACGCTGCTCACGATCCCGACCGGCACGGCCTACACGTCGCTGAACCTCGCGATGGCCGTGCAGGTCGTGGCCTACGAAGTGTGCCTCGCGCTGCGCGACCGTGAAACGGCAGTGATTCGCGGCGACGGGCCCGTGCCGCTCGCCAGCGCCGCCGACATGGAGAAGTTCTATTCCCAGCTGGAACAGGTGCTCGACGAGATCGGCTTCAGGGACCGCACGGGATCGGGCCACCTGATGGCGCGTCTGCGCCGGTTGTTCCAGCGCACGGTGCTCGACCAGAACGAGAACAATATCCTGCGTGGAATTCTCACGGCCGTGCAGGGCAAGCGCCGGCGCGCGGGCGAGCCCCACGCGCCCAAGGCGGGATCCGCGTCATGAGCTCACGGCCGATCTACCTCGACAACGCGGCGACGACAGCCGTCGATCCGCGCGTGATCACGGCGATGAATTCGTGCCTCGGAGCCGACGGGGACTTCGCCAACCCGTCCTCGGCCAGCCATGTTTACGGGCGTCAGGCCGGCGCACGTGTCGAACAGGCGCGCGCCGAAGTCGCAGCGCTGGTCAATGCTGCGCCGGAGCAGATTCTCTTCACCTCGGGCGCGACGGAAGCGAATAACCTGGCGTTGCTCGGCGCGGCACGGTTCCATCGCAATCGATCACGGCACCTGGTGACGTCGCGCACCGAACATCCGGCCGTGCTCGACGCCTGCCGCCAGCTCGAGCGCGAAGGGTGCGTCGTCACGTACCTGAAGCCCGGCGCTTCCGGCATCGTCGAAGTTGACCAGGTCGCCGCCGCCTTGCGTCCCGACACGCTGCTCGTGTCGCTCATGCACGTGAACAACGAAATCGGCGTGATCAACGACATCGGCGCGATCGGACGCCTCTGCCGCAGGAGCGGCGTGCTGTTCCACGTCGATGCGGCGCAGAGTGCCGGCAAGGTGCCGATCGACGTGCAGTGCGATGCAATCGACCTGTTGTCGCTCACCGCACACAAGATCCATGGGCCGAAGGGCATCGGCGCGCTGTGCGTTCGTCGCGAGCCGCGCCTCGGGCTGGTACCGCTGCAGTTCGGCGGCGGCCAGGAGCGCGGCCTGCGATCCGGCACCTTGCCTACGCACCAGATCGTCGGGTTGGGCGCGGCCTATCGCGTCGCCCGCGAATCGATGGCAGTGGATGTCCCGCGCATCGCCGGGCTGCGCGCGCGACTCTGGGGGGTGCTCGCCGGCATTCCCGGCGTCGAGCTCAACGGCGACCCCGTGCGGCGAGTCGCGGGCATCCTGAACGTAACGGTCGAGGGAGTGGAGGGCGAGGCCTTGCTGCTGGCACTGGCGGATCTCGCCGTGTCCTCGGGCTCGGCCTGTGCGAGCCTGCACGCCGAGCCGTCCTACGTGCTGCGGGCGCTCGGTCGCAGCGATCGCCAGGCGCAAAGCTCGTTGCGGTTGAGCCTCGGGCGCTTCACGACCGCCGGGGAGGTCGAACTGGCCGGCTCCCGGATCCGGGCGGAGATCGTCAGGCTCAGGGCGGGCGAGCCCCGTTCCGGGAGTGTGCCCGACGCGGCCGACGACACCCGGTACAACGCCGAGGTTCGACGCCGCCTGCACTCGCTGCCGGGTTGGGGCGACTTGCCGGACGTTGCGTCCGTCGCCAGGGGCCGGGCGGGCGACCGGGAGCACGGGACCGAAGTCGTGTTCGCGGTCCGAATCGAGCGCAACCGCGTTGCAGAGGCCCGCTTCCAGGCGTTCGGCTGTCCGCACGTCCTCGCTGCGGCATCGTGGGTAACGGAAGCCGCGCTGGGCCAGGATCGGGGCCAGCTGGCTGCCTGGGACTGGCAGGAAGCCGCCCGGGAGCTGGGTGTTCCCCCTGCCAAATTCGGGCGGTTGCTCACGTTGCAGGACGCAATACGTGCCGTAGTCCGGAACTGGCCGGGCGCGGCCCGGTCTACGGTGTAGAATTTTTCCAACTGCCACGCGCCAAGGATACCCGCCGCATGTCGATTTCCCTGACTCCTGCCGCCGCCGAACGCGTCCGCACGTTCATGGCCAGCCGAGGCATGGGCATCGGCTTGCGGTTGGGCGTGAAGCAGACGGGTTGCTCCGGTTTTGCCTACGTCGTGAGCTATGCCGATGAACTCGGCGCCCGGGATGTCGTTTTCGAGGTCGCCGACGTCAAGGTCGTCGTCGACGCCGAGAGCCTCAAGTACGTCGACGGCACGGAAATCGACTTCGTGCGCCAGGGGCTCAACGAAGCCTTCAAGTTCCGCAATCCGAACGTCAAGGGCGAATGCGGCTGCGGCGAGAGCTTCAACGTCTAACTGCCCGTCCGGGCTATGTTTTCTTGGCCGGTGGGTCCCGTCCGGGTATACTGCGCCGTTACGTTTTCAGGTTGGCCCCGTCCGGACCCGCGCTTGCGCGGGTTTCGGGTTTTTGGGGCCGGTTCGTCACAGCCGGCAGGCAGCCCTGCCGGGCAATCATGCCAAGGATCCGTATGTCCCTCGAACGCACGCTTTCCATCGTCAAGCCGGACGGTGTCCGCAAGAACGTCATCGGCGACGTCTTCCATCGCTTCGAAAAGGCCGGCCTGCGCATCGTCGCGGCCCGCATGATGCAGCTGACGCAGGCGCAGGCAGAAGCGTTCTACGGCGTGCACCGCGCGCGTCCGTTCTTCAGGGACCTGGTCTCGTACATGATCTCCGGTCCGGTCATGGTGCAGGTCCTCGAAGGCGAGGGCGCCGTGCTGAAGAACCGCGACGTCATGGGCGCCACCGACCCGAAGAAGGCCGCACCGGGCACGATCCGCGCGGATCTCGCCGACAGCATCGAGCAGAACGTCGTGCACGGCTCGGACAGCGCGGACAACGCCGCGCGCGAAATCGCGTTCTTCTTCTCCGAGACGGAGCTCTGCCCGCGCTGAGCGCGGGCGAACTCGCGCTGCGGCGCGTGGTCAACGAACACATGGGCGAAGCAACGACGACGACTGCACGCACCAACCTGCTCGGGCTCACCCGGACAGGGCTGGAAGCGTTCGTCGTCGCAATGGGCGAGAAGCCCTTCCGCGCCCGCCAGCTGTTCAAGTGGATCTACAAGCGCGCCGCGGGCGACTTCGACGCGATGACGGATCTCGGCAAGGATTTCCGTCGTCGCCTCGCTGCGATCGCCGAGATCCGCACGCCCGACATTCAACTGTCGCAGGTCTCGGCAGATGGCACGCGCAAGTGGCTGCTCACGCTCGAGAGCGGCCAGGCCATCGAAACGGTGTTCATCCCGGAGCCGGGTCGCGGCACGCTGTGCATCTCGAGCCAGGTCGGCTGCCAGATGGACTGCGGCTTCTGCTCGACGGCGCAGCAGGGCTTCAACCGCAACCTCGACACCGCCGAAATCGTCGGGCAGGTCTGGCTCGCCAATCGCGAGCTCGGCTACGCGCCCGACGGCGACCGCGTGATCACCAACGTCGTATTCATGGGCATGGGCGAGCCGCTCGCGAATTACCGCAACGTCGTGCCGGCAGCCGAAATCATGATGGATGACCTCGGTCTCGACCTCTCGCGCCGCCGTGTCACGGTGAGCACGTCGGGCCTCGTGCCGCAGATGATCCGCATCGCGGACGAAACCAACGTGGCACTTGCCGTTTCGCTGCATGCGCCGAACGACGAGCTGCGCAGCGAGATCGTGCCGATCAACCGCAAGCATCCGATCAAGGAGCTGCTCGACGCCTGCTGGCACTACGTCGAGAAGCAGAACGCGCGCAACGTGACGTTCGAATACGTGATGCTCGACGGCGTCAACGATCGACCGCAGCACGCGCGCGAGCTCGCGCAGCTGCTGCGCGGCCATCCGGCGAAGGTCAACCTGATCCCGTTCAATCCGTTCCCGGGCACGGTCTTCCGGCGCTCGAGCGAGGTGGCGATCGAACGTTTTCGCGACCTGCTGATCAAGGGCGGAGTGATGGCCACGATCCGTCGCACGCGTGGTGACGACATCGACGCCGCCTGTGGCCAGCTCGTCGGTCGTGTCAACGATCGTGTCACGACGCGGCTCGGCCAGAAGACCTTCCCCGTCGCCGTGGTGCAAGGTTGATGCGCGTGCGCTCGCACTTCGCCCTGGTCGCTGCTGGCGTGCTCGCGCTGGCAGCGCTCGTCGCGCCGCGTGGCGGTGTCGCTGCCGAGCCCGGCAGCCGCGAGGCGATCGACCAGGCGGCCGCGGTCAACACCGAGCTCGCGCTCGCCTACATGCGCGAGGGCAACCTCAAGGCCGCACGCGAGAAGATCGACAAGGCACTGCAGCAGAACGGGCGCACCGCCAACACGCAGATGGCGGCGGGCTTCGTCTACGACAAGCTCGGCAACAAGCGCAAGGCCATGTCGCACTTCGAGCAGGCAGTGAAGCTCGGTGGCAGGGACAACCCCGACGTCGTCGCGAACGCGGCCGTGTACTTCTGCATGAACGGCGAGCCGAAGCGTGGCGAGCAGTACATGCTGCAGGCGGCAGCCAGTCCGCTCAATGCACGCCCGGACGTCGCGTATACCAATGCCGGCCGGTGCGCCCGGGGTGACGGGCGGCCTGGAGACGCCGAGCAGAGTTTCCGCAAGGCGCTCGCGCGCAATCCGAAGCATCCCGACGCGTTGCTGCAGATGGCAGAGCTCGCGCAGGAAACCGGCAATGGGCTGCAGGCACGCGCGTTCCTCGAGCGCTATACCGCCGTCGCGCCGGTGTCAGCGGCGACGCTCTGGCTTGGCCGCAACATCGAGCTTGGCCTGGGTGATGCCGCGCAGGCCGCGCGCTATTCGCAGCGCCTGAAGAACGAGTTCCCGGCGTCCGAGGAGACCGCGCGGCTCTACGAAGCGGAACGGGCGAAGCCATGAGCCCGCCCGACGTCGATGCCACCGAGCTCCCCTCGAGCCCGGGCGCGCGCCTGCGGCGCGAGCGTGAGGCGCGGGGCCTCAGCCACCAGCAAGCGGCGGAATCGCTCAATCTCGACGCGATGGTGCTTACGTACCTCGAAGCAAACGACTTTGCCGCGCTCGACGCACCGGTCTTCGTCAAGGGACACCTGCGCCGCTACGCCACGTTGCTTGGGCTCGACGCGGAGGAGATCGTGTCGCTGTATGAGCACTCCCGGCAGCCTCTCAGCGAACCCTCGCTGGTGCCGAAATCGCGGCTCGACATGGCTCCCGTGCGCGGCAAGCCGCGCTGGCCATGGGTCGTCGGCGGCGCAGCGACGTTCTTCATCGCTTCGGCGCTCATTGCGTACCTCTCTGAACACGGCCTGCCGTGGGCCGACGCGGCCCTCGAAGAGCCCGCCCCGCAGGTCCTGCAGGAAGTGCCTGCCACGACCACCCTGGCGCCCGCCGGGGCATCGACTTCATTGCCGGCGCCGGCAGAGGGTGCGAAGGCCGCAGCCGCCCAACCCGCTGCGCCGGCAGCAGCAACCGCGCCCATCGCGCTGGAACCCGGCCAGGTCAGCCTGCGACTGCAGTTCTCTGCCGATTCCTGGGTCGAGGTGTTCGACGGTTCCGGCAAGGCCGTGCTCTACGATCTCGGCAAGGCCGGGACAGAGCGCACGATCACGGCGACCGCCCCCTTGAGCGTCACGATCGGCAATGCCGCAGCCGTCGCCGTGGCGGTCAACGGCCGCGTGCTGCCAGCGCTGCCGCGTAAGCAAGGGCAGGCGCTCGCGCGTTTCGGCATCGGTCCGGACGGGTCGCTGCGTTGAACTCGGTGACGGGACGATGAGTGAAACCCTGCAGGCCGTCCGCGGCATGAACGACGTGCTGCCCGACCAGGCGGCGGCGTGGCAACTGCTCGAGCGCGCGGCTCGCGAGATCTTCGCGCAGTACGGCTACCGTGAGATCCGTCTGCCGTTGCTCGAACGCACCGAGCTCTTCAAGCGCTCGATCGGTGAGTTCACCGACATCGTCGAAAAGGAGATGTATACGTTCCGGGACCGTGGCGACGATTCGCTCACGCTGCGGCCCGAAGCCACGGCGGGTATCGTCCGCGCCTGCATGTCGAACGGCCTGCTGCACAACCAGCGCCAGAAGGTCTGGCTGATGGGCCCGATGTTCCGCTACGAGCGGCCGCAGAAGGGCCGGTATCGCCAGTTCCACCAGATCGACGTCGAGGCCCTCGGTTTCCCGGGCCCGGACGTCGACGTCGAACTCATCCTGATGACGGCCCGCCTCTGGCGCGTGCTCGGCCTGCGCGGACTCAGGCTGCACCTCAATTCACTCGGCACGCCGGCGTCGCGGGTCGTTTATCGCGCGAAGCTCGTCGAGTACTTCCGCGCGCACGCGGCCGTGCTCGACGCGGACAGCATGCGACGGCTCGACGGCAACCCGCTGCGCATCCTCGACAGCAAGAATCCGGCGCTGGCCGCAGTCATCGCGGGCGCGCCCCTGATCACCGATCACCTCGATGCGGAATCGGCCGCGCATTTCGCGACCCTCTGTTCGCAGCTCACCGGAGCCGGCATCGACTTCGTCGTCAATCCGCGCCTGGTGCGCGGGCTCGACTACTATTCGCGCACGGTGTTCGAGTGGGTGACGACCGACCTCGGCTCGCAGGACGCGGTCTGCTCGGGCGGCAGGTACGACGGCCTCGTCGAGCAGCTCGGCGGCGAGGCAGTGCCGGCCATCGGCTGGGCCCTGGGGGAAGAGCGCATCGTCGAGCTGCTGCGACTGCAGGGACTCGCCAGGGACGAAGGCGGTCCGGACGTCTACCTGGTGCTGGCCGGTCCCGCGGCGGAGGCAGTGGGGCTCGGGCTGGCGGAGCGCATCCGCGACGGCGCGCCCGGCCTGCGCGTCGAAACGAACTGCGGCGGCGGCAGTTTCAAGTCGCAGCTGAAGCGCGCGGACAAGAGCGGTGCCCGCGTAGCGGTCATCATTGGCGACGACGAAGCTTCGCGAGGGGTCGCAGCGGTCAAGGCGCTGCGGGGCCGGGAAGCGGCGCAGCGCGAAGTTTCATTCGACGAGCTGGCAGCGGAACTCGGCCGGGAACTGCAGGCGCAGCCGGCATAATCACAGCGAGCCGTCCCGGCGGGACGGCACATGGAGTGGGTGAAGTGGAAGACCTCTCAGACAACGAACGCGAAGAGCAACTGCGGCGCTTCTGGGCCGAGAACTGGCTCTGGATCGTCGGCGGCATCGCCCTCGGCCTGGGCGGCCTGGCCGGCTGGCAGTACTGGCAGAAATCCAGGCTCAGTGCGTCCGAGCAGGATGAAGCGTCCTACGTCGCCGTGCTCGACTCACTCAGCAAGAACGACAAGGATGCGGCTGCGAAAAAGGCGGGCGACCTGCGTGGCCTGCACCCGAAGTCGCCTTACGCCGACCAGGCCGACCTGGCGCTCGCACGCTTTGCGGTGGACACGCGCGACTTCGACGAGGCCGCGAAGCGCCTGCGCACGGTGGCCGAATCCTCGCGCGATCCCGAACTGCGCCTGATCGCGCAATCGCGCCTTGCCCGCGTGCTCTCCGAGCAGGGCAAGCATGACGACGCGCTCAAGCTGCTCGATGTCACGAACGCCGGTTCCTTTACGCCGGTCTTCCACGAGATCCGCGGCGACGTGCTCGCGGCCAAGGGCGACGTCGCGGGTGCGCGCCAGGCCTACGATGCGGCGCTTGCCGCGACGTCCGCGGTCCAGGCCCAGGCGTTCGATCGCGAATACGTCGAACTGAAGCGCGATGCCCTGCCCGCGACCGCTGCGGCCGCTGCGCCGGTGGTGGCGCCGGCTGCCGCGCCGCCGGCAGTCGCTCCGGTGCAGGAAGGTGCCAAGCCATGACGCACCGACGTCCAGCGCTGGTCGCGGCCGCCTGCGTGGCGGGCCTGCTGGTCCTGATCGCCGGGTGCGACAAGGATAAGAAGGGCGTCGAACCGCCCGCCGAGCTGGTGGACCTGAAGCCGACGCTCGCGGTCCGGAAGGTGTGGGACACGGGCGTGGGCGGCGGCGGTGAAAAGCTGCGTCTTGCGCTCGGCCTCGCGCTCGATGGCGGCGTTCTCTACGCGGCGGCACGCGACGGTGAAGTGATCGCGCTCGATCCGGCCTCGGGTCGCGCGAAGTGGTCGCAGGACACGAAGGCCGACCTGGCCGCGGGTCCAGGCGCCGGCGCCAGCGTCGTGGCAGTCGGCACGAGCGACGGCCAGGTGATCGCGCTCGACGTCGCGTCCGGCAAGGTCCTGTGGAAGGTGTCCGTCAGCAGCGAAGTGCTGGCCGCTCCGCTCGTCACCGGCGATCGCATCATCGTGCGCTCGGTCGACGGTCGCGTGCACGCACTAGATGCCTTGACGGGCAAATCGCAGTGGACCGGCGAGGAGCCGGTGCCGAAGCTGTCGCTGCGCGGTACGGCGCCGCCCGTGCTCGCCAAGGACAACGTCGTCGCCGGATTCGATTCCGGCAAGGTCGTCGCGTTCGTGCTCGCCTCGGGCGATATCGCCTGGCAGGCGCAGGTCACGACGCCCGGCGGCCGCTCGGAACTCGACCGTCTCGCCGACGTCGACAGCGCCGTGCAGGTCGATGGCAATGACGGCTTCGCGGCGGGCTACCAGGGCCGCGTGGTCATGCTGGCACTGGACTCCGGCCAGATCTGGTGGAGCCGAGACCTCTCCAGCTACCGCGCACCCGCGGTCGACGACACGCAGCTTTACGTTGCCACGTCGGACGGCAGCGTCGTCGCGCTGCGGCGCCGTGACGGCACGGTGGTCTGGCAGCAGGACGGCCTCAAGCGCCGCGGCCTGAGCGCCCCCGCCGTCGTCGGCAACGCCGTGATCGTCGGCGATTTCGACGGCTACGTGCACTGGCTCGATCGCGATTCCGGCAAGTTCATCGCCCGCGAGCATCCGGGCGGCGCACGCATCAGCATGCAGCCGGTCACCGACGGCGATCGAGCCTACGTGATCGACGAAGGCGGCCGCGTCGTCGCCTTCCGCAGCGGCTTGCCCGCGGATCGCTGATGTGCTGCCGGTCGTCGCCCTGGTCGGGCGTCCAAACGTCGGCAAATCGACGCTCTTCAACGCGCTGACGCGCACGCGCGACGCGCTCGTCGCCGACGTGCCGGGCCTGACCCGCGACCGCAAGTACGGCTATGTCCGTCACGACGGCCGCTCCTGCGTCGTGATCGACACCGGCGGCCTGGTCGAATCCATCGTCGGCGGCATCGAGCGGCTGATGGCGGAGCAGACGCTGAAGGCGGTCGAGGAAGCCGACCGCGTGCTCTTCGTCGTCGATTCCCGCCAGGGCTGCACGCCGCAGGACCTGCACGTCGCCGATCTGCTGCGGCGCAGCGGCAAGCCGGTCATCGTCGTGGCCAACAAGGCCGAAGGGCTCGACGACGACCTGGCGCAGGCTGAGTTTCACCGCTTCGGCTTCGGCGAGCCAATCGCCATTTCTTCCGCGCACAAGCAGGGCCTTGACGCGCTCGTCGAGCGCGCGCTCGAAGGCCTCGCAGGCGCGCTCGATGCACCTGACGTGCTCGGTTACACCGCCGGCACGATCCGGGTTGCCGTCGTCGGCCGCCCGAACGTCGGCAAGTCGACGTTGATCAACCGGTTGCTCGGTGAAGACCGCCTGATTGCGTTCGACCAGCCTGGCACCACGCGCGACACGGTCGAAGTCCCATTCGAGCGCGATGGGCTGCCGTACGTGCTGATCGACACCGCGGGGGTGCGACGCAAGTCCAGGGTCAGCGAGACCGTCGAGAAATTCAGCGTCGTCAAGACGTTGCAGGCCATCGACCGTGCCAACGTCGTGATCGGCGTGCTCGACGCGCACGACACGGTGGCCGAACAGGATGCGAGCCTGATGGGCCTGGTGGCCGAGCAGGGCAGGGCGCTGGTCCTCGCGATCAACAAGTGGGACGGCATCCCGCAGGATCAGCGCGACACGATCCGCGACGGGCTCGACCTGCGCTTCGACTTCCTGCGCTTTGCCTACGTGCACTTCATCTCGGCGCGGCATGGCACCGGCGTCGGCGAAATGATGGAGTCCGTCCTCAAGGCCTACCGCGCGGCCATGAAGGAGCTGCCGACCAAGGACCTGACGCGGGCCCTCGAGCAGGCGCTCACGATCCACCAGCCGCCGCTGGTGCGCGGCAGGCGCATCAAGCTGCGCTATGCCCACCAGGGCGGGCGCAATCCTCCGGTCGTCGTCATCCACGGCAACCAGACCCAGCACGTGCCCGACGCCTACCGGCGGTTCCTCGAGAACCATTTCCGGGAGACGTTCCGGCTGAAGGGCACGCCGATGCGGGTCGAGTTCCGGACCGACGAGAACCCGTTCAAGGGCCGCCGCAACGAGCTGACCCCACGCCAGGTCCGGAGCAAGAAGCGCCTGATTTCGCGCTCCAGGGGCGGCAAGAAGGTCGGCAAGCGGTGAAAAGCCCGGCGGGCGGCGCACGGGACTGATAACCGCCGGTTCTGACCGGCTATCCTCTCAAGCTAGTGGCCCGCAGGGCCGGGTCTAGACTGGACTCATGCTGATGGCCGTCGCCCGCACATCGCCAACCGCTGCCCACGACCTGCCGGCCACCCGGCTGGCGCTGCCCGGGGAGCCGCTGCGCCTGTATCGCGGCGGAGCGCTCGAGCACCCGGTGATCGCCTATGAAACCCTCGGCACGCTGAACGCGGCGCGCGACAACACGCTGCTGTTGTTCACCGGGCTTTCGCCCTCCGCGCATGCGGCGTCCTCGCCGGCCGACCCGAAGCCTGGCTGGTGGGAATCGATGATCGGCGCCGGCAAGCCGATCGACACGAACCGGTTCTATGTCGTCTGCGTCAATTCGATCGGCAGTCCGTACGGTTCGTCGAGTCCGGCCTCCATCGACCCGCGCACGGGCCGGCCGTTCGGCATCGCGTTTCCGGAAGTTGCGCTCGAGGACGTCGCTCGCGGCGGATTCGAGGTGCTGCGCGGGCTCGGCATCGAGACCGTGGCCTGCGTCGCGGGCCCCTCGATGGGCGGTATGACCGTCCTCGCGTTCGCGGCACAGTTCCCCGGCGTGGCGCGCAACATCATGTCGATTTCCGGCGCCACTGCGGCCAACCCGTTCGCCATTTCGCTGCGTTCGCTGCAGCGTGAAATCGTGCGCAACGATCCGGCCTGGCGCGGCGGCAACTACGAGCCCGGCCGCGGCCCGCGACAGGGCATGCGCATGGCGCGCAAGCTCGGCACCATCACGTACCGCTCGCACGAGGAGTGGGACCAGCGCTTCGGCCGTCGGCGCGTGGCGGAAACCACGGGGCAGCCTGGCGATTTCCGTGCGCAGTTCGAAGTCGAATCGTACCTGGAGCACCAGGGCCAGCGGTTCGCCGACGTCTACGACGCCAACTGCTATCTCTATCTATCGCGTGCCATGGATCAGTTCGACCTCGCCGAACACGGCGCCGGCTCGCTCGATACGGCCTTTGCGAAGTTCCGTGGCGTGCAGCGCACGCTGGTGCTCGGTGCGCAGACGGACATGCTCTACACGATCGACCAGCAGGCGCTGCTCGCCGAGCATCTGCGCAAGGCGGGTGTCGACGTCGAATTCCACGCTTTCGCGTCGCCGCAGGGCCACGACGCGTTCCTCGTGGACAACGCCCGATTCGAGCCGGTGATCGCCGGCTTTCTCGCGAAAGTCGGCTAGGGGTTAGGGGATAGGGGATAGGGGATAGGGGATAGGGGATAGTCGGAGG
>JAOUGW010000194.1 GCA_029865465.1 Gammaproteobacteria bacterium | reverse complement strand
GCTGCCACCACTCGAGCAACTGGTGCCACCGGAGTTGTTGAACCCCTACCGTGAACCCAGCGCGCCGGACGCGACACCAGCCGAACGCATGCGGAGTTCGAGCTCTGGCACGACGGTGAGCGAACCGACGACGGGCATGACCGAGCCGGCGGCACCGACCACGCCGTTCGGCACTCCCTCGACCGGGGCACCGCCGCCCCCGTCGCCGCAACCGCCTCCCGGAACCAATCCGTGAGCACCACGGCCACCGACGAAGCGATCCTGGCTGCGGCCGGCCGGGTCTCCGACCCGGTCCGTCCGCTGCCATTCGCCTTCGCCAAGCGTCACGGCGTGCTCGTCCGCGAACTGGCCGACGACAGTGCCGACGTCGTCGTCCGCGACGGCGCCTCGCCGCTGGCCCTGGCCGAGGTGCGCCGCCACCTGCGCCGCCCGCTCAAGCTCGAGCGCGTGAACCTCGAGCGCTTCGACCTGCTGCTGCGCGAGGCCTACGAGGCCGGCTCCGGCACGACCATGGACGCGATGGGCGGGCTCGACGAGGAAACCGACCTCGCCAACCTCGCCCAGGACATCCCGGAACAGTCCGACCTGCTCGAGAGCGAGGACGAAGCCCCGGTCATCCGCCTGATCAACGCGCTGCTCACGCAGGCGGTGAAGGAGAACGCGTCCGACATCCACGTCGAGCCGTTCGAGAACCGCCTCGTGATCCGCTTCCGCGTCGACGGCGTGCTGAGGGAGGTGCTGCAGACCAAGCGCGCGGTCGCGCCGCTGATCGTCTCGCGCATCAAGGTCATGTCGCGGCTCGACATCGCGGAGAAGCGCCTGCCGCAGGACGGCCGCATCTCGCTGCGCATCGCCGGTCGTGCGGTGGACGTCCGTGTCTCGACCATTCCCGCGGGACACGGCGAACGTGTCGTGCTGCGCCTGCTCGACAAGCAGGCCGGGCGACTCGACCTCAACTCGCTCGGCATGGACACGATCGCCCAGAACCACATCGACGAACTGATCCACAAGCCGAACGGCATCCTGCTCGTCACCGGCCCCACGGGTTCGGGCAAGACCACCACGCTGTACGCGGCACTCGACCGCATCAACGACCGCACGCGCAACATCATGACGGTCGAGGACCCGATCGAGTACTACATCGACGGCATCGGCCAGACGCAGGTCAACACCCGCGTCGAGATGACCTTTGCGCGCGGCCTGCGCGCGATCCTGCGCCAGGACCCGGACGTCGTGATGGTCGGCGAAATCCGCGACCTCGAGACCGCGCAGATCGCGGTGCAATCGAGCTTGACCGGTCACCTGGTGATGTCGACGCTGCACACGAACACCGCCGTCGGCGCAGTCACGCGGCTGCGCGACATGGGCATCGAGCCGTTCCTGCTCGCCTCCTCCGTCATCGGCGTGCTGGCCCAGCGCCTGGTGCGCGTGCTGAACCCCGCGACGCGCGAAGCCTATACGGCCGGCGAGTACGAGCGCCGCCTGCTCAACCTGCCGGATGACGCGCCGTCGCCCACGCTGTACCGCCCGAATCCGCGCGACCCGAGCGGCGGTTACCGCGGCCGCACCGGCATCTACGAACTGGTGATCGTCGACGAACACATGCGCGCGATGATCCACGACGGCGCCTCGGAACTCGAACTCGAGCGCTACGCCCGCATGCGGACGCCCGGCATCCGCGACGATGGGCGCGCCAAGGTGCTCGCCGGCGTGACCACGATCGAGGAAGTGCTCAAGGTCACGCGCGAGGACTGACGACGCACCATGGCGGCTTTCCTGTACGTTGCGGTCGACGCGGGTGGCCGGGAGCGCAAGGGCGTCCTCGAAAGCGACACGGCGCGCCAGGTGCGGCAGTTGCTGCGCGACCAGGCCCTGCTGCCGGTCTCGGTCACCGAGGTCGTCGGCGAGCAGAAGCAGGCGGCGGCCGAGGGCAGCTCCGGCCGCCAGTTCTCGTTCAAGTTTCAACGTGGGCTGAGCGCGTCGGACCTCTCGCTGGTCACGCGCCAGCTGGCGACGCTCGTCAAGTCTGCGCTGCCGCTCGAGGAGGCGCTGCTCGCGGTTTCGCAGCAGACGGACAAGCCGAAAGTGCGCAACACGCTGCTCGGCGTGCGCTCCAAGGTCATGGAGGGGTATACCCTCGCCGACAGCCTCAACGAATTTCCGAACAGTTTCCCCGAGCTGTACCGCGCGACAGTCGCGGCGAGCGAGCATTCAGGCCACCTCGACGCCGTGCTCGAGCGGCTGGCGGACTACACCGAGAATCGCGAGGAGTTGCGCAGCCGCACGCTGGGCGCCCTGCTCTATCCCGTGATGCTGTTCGTGGTGTGCGTCGCGATCGTGTTCTTCCTGCTCGTGTCGGTCGTGCCGAAGGTCGTGGAGGTCTTCCGCAACAGCGAGGCCGAGCTGCCGTTGCTGACGCAGGCGCTGATCGCGGGCAGCGACTTCATGCGCGCCTACGGCCTGTTCCTGGTGATCGGCATCGGCCTGGGCCTCTGGCTGTTCTCGCGCTGGCTGCGCGTCGAGTCCAACCGCCGCCGCTGGCACGAATTGCTGCTGCGCCTGCCGCTGTTAGGCAAGATCGTGCGCGGCTCGAACACGGCGCGGTTCGCACGCACGCTGAGCACGCTCACTGCCAGCACCGTGCCGGTGCTCGAAGCGCTGCGCATCTCAGGCGAGGTCGTCACCAACCTGCCCATGAAGGCGGCCGTCGCGGATGCCGCGATCCGCGTGCGCGAAGGCGCGCCGATCGGCAAGTCGCTCGGCGCGAGCCGGCTGTTTCCGCCGATGATGATCCACCTGATCTCGAGCGGCGAGTCGAGCGGCGAGCTCGACACGTTGCTCGAGCGCGCGGCGCATCACCAGGAGCGCGAACTGGACACGTTGCTGCAGGCGCTGGTCGGCCTGCTCGGCCCGCTGATGATCCTGGTGATGGGCGGGCTCGTGCTCGTCATCGTGCTGGCGATGCTGCTGCCGATCTTCGAGCTGAACCAGCTCGTCAAGTAGCGCCTCTCCCGCTCCTCACCTCTCCCGCATCAGTGGGAGAGGTCGCGCTTCAGCGCGGGTGAGGGTCCTGTCGTCCGATCCGGCCTGTCCTGCCGCGCTTGGAAAGGCAGACACGCGCGCACCAGGACAGGCCGGATCGGACGCTCGACGTCACGCGCCTGAGCAACCTTTTCCGCCGAGGCGGAAAAGGTTGCACGGCGCAAGCAACGTCAAGCTGGCAGGAGCGCCCCATCCCGGCTCAATGCAGATGCTGCGCGAGAAACTTCTCGAGCTCCTGCAGCACGCGGGTTCGCGTCGCCGAGCGCGACAGCCAGTGGTCCTCGCCGGCGAGCGTCACGAACGTCACCTTCTTGCCGGCCGCAAGCAGCTCACGCTCCATGGTCCTGGATTGCTGGATCGGCACCACGGAATCATCGACACCATGCAGCAACAACACAGGCGCCTTGAAACTGGCCGCGGAACGCGCAGGCGACCTCGCGATCACATTCGGCTCACTGGCTGCGCCCACATGGTCTTTCCAGTATTCCACCCCGCCTTTACCGTACTGCTTCTTCCTTTCACCGATCATCGACGGCAGGTCGGAAATGCCATTGACGCTGGCGGCACAGGCGTAGAGATCGGGGGTGAACGCCGCACCCGCGAGTGCGGCATATCCGCCGTAGCTCGCACCGACGATGCAGACGCGCATCGGATTCGCGACGCCGGTGACAACCAGGTGCCGGACTCCGTCGGAAACGTCGTCCTGCATCAACCCGCCCCACTGCTGATATCCCGCTTTCTCCCACGCCTCGCCGTAGCCCGTCGACCCGCGAAACTGGGGCTGCAGCACCGCGTAGCCACGCGTTGCGAGGAACTGCGGCAACCAGTCGAATTCGGCCACGTCGCGCGCTCGCGGTCCGCCGTGCGGCAGGATCACGACCGGCAGGTCGGTCGCGGCACGGCCCGGTGGCAAGGTGAGGTAGGCGGGAATCGGCGTGCCATCGCGTGCGTTGTACTTGAAGTGGCGGACGGTGCCGAGGGCCGCGGGATCGAGCCCCGGATACGCTTCGGCAACAATGTCGGCGCGTCGCTGCTCGAAATCGACGAGCTGGTACACGGGCGGGCTGGACATGTTCTCGACCTGCACCAGCACGCGCCGGCCGACGACGGACCGGTCGATCACGTACACGTCGAGGCCCTTGAATGCGTTCTGCAGCGATTTCTGCTGCTTGGCAAGCGTCGGATCGAGCCAGTGCGTATCGGTATTATCCAAGCTCCGTACGCCGACGACTGCATGACGGTTCGCATCGTAGATCGCGACGTCGATGTCCACTTCGGGATGCGACGCGAGCGAACCTGCAGGAGAACCGTCGAGCGGAATGGACCAGGCCTGGGAGAGGTTGGTGCCATTCTTGCCCAGCGCAACGATGTTCTTGCCAGTGATGTCGACGCCCGCCAGGCTCAGTGTCGAACCGTTCTCCAGCCGAAAGATTTCCCGCCAGCGATCGTCCTGGCGCGCGAGAATAGTGAACTGATCGATATCCGGCACCCACTCGGAGCGGGCGATGGGCACGCCGCTGGCATCCACGACCCAGTCCTCGGTGTACTGCGTGCCCCGCGCAAGCACTGTTTCCTTGCCCGTGCGCGTATCGACCTCGTATACCGCCGAGTACCAGTACCCCTGCGCAATCGCGTAGTCCAATGTCGACATGGTCACGGTGCCTGGCCTGGTCGTGCGCGCTGCCAGCAGATGTGACCCAGTCACGCTCTTGCGCGCGCCTTCGTTGTTCAGCAGGATCCGCGGCGGCGAGCCATCCATGCGCACCGCGAGCGTGCGGTAAAACTCGGTCGCGCACAGGACGTTCGGGTTGCAGTAGTAGGAATGCTTGATGCTGACATTGAGCAGCAGGGTTTCGTCGTCGGCCCACACGAGGCTGCGAGTCTTGTTGGCCTCGTCGACCGCGACGTTGTGACGGGTCTTGCCGCCGTCCACCTCGAATACGGTGATCTTCCGGACCCCGCCCTGGTCTTCCTCCATGGCGATCAGCCTGCCGTCCGGTGACAGCCTGACCAGTCGCGTGGCCGGTAATCGGCCGAAGATCTCGAGCGCAGGCGGTGCTTGCGGTGCGGCTGCCGTCGTGGTGGCAGTGGCGGCGGCAATCGGCGGGGCTGATTCGGCGAACGTGCCGCAGCAGTACGCCAGCAGGACCAGCAGCGCGCTGCCGCGGGCACGGGTGGAATTGGCCAAGTTGATGCTCCCCCAGCTTTCTGAAATTTATTTTTCCGGCGCGCGGTCGTCCCTTAGGCTGCAGCAGCCTCGGCCTTGAGCCGCGCAGCTTCTTCGTGGCCGAGGAAGCCCTCGATCCACCGCCGCGACAGGTACAGCAGCGGACTCAGGCCCACCGCTGCGACCATCTTGTAGCAGTAGTTTACCGTGCCGACAGCCAGGAACAGCGAGATCGGCCACTGCTGCGGGCCGAGCACGAACGCGATGTAGAGCACGATGAAGCTGTCGATCAACTGCGAGACGGCTGTCGAAGCCGTCGCGCGGAGCCAGATCCAGCGTTCGCCGGTCGCATTGCGGATGTAGTGGAAGATGTTGACGTCGATCAGCTGGCCGACGAAGAACGCGGTGATCGACCCACCGATCGTCCACAGTCCCTGGCCGAAGACGTTGTCGTAGGCCGCCTGCATGTCCGGCACGCCGCGTTCCGCGTTGACCGTCACCCAGAAGTCAGCCGGCGCCAGGTGGATCGACGCGTAGGCGAACAGGAAGCCGTACGAAATCATCCCGATCGCGGCATACGAGATGAGGCGCACGCCGCGGCGGCCGAAATACTCGTTGATGACGTCCGTGAGGATGAAGACGATGGGCCAGATCAGCACCCCGGCCGTGAAGCTGAGCGACCCCTGCTGGCCGAACAGGTCCCAGCCGAGCGGTGGCAGGCCGAACGTCTTCTCGAGCGCAAAGATCTTGACGCCGACGAACTCGGCGACGACGGCATTGCCGACGAAGAACGCGGTCAGCAGGATGAAGAGCCGCGTCGAGCGCGACTCCAGCAACGACACTGCCATCGGCGGGATCCCCTGCGTTCCTCGGACATGCGTGTCCGACGGGAGCTTACACTGCCGGATACACCGGCCAGCAACCGTCCGGGTCGAGTTCGAACCTCGACGCGGGCGCACGGATCCGTCGTTTACTCGACTTCGTTCCGGCGCAGGCGCAGTTTCTCGAGCACGCTCGTTTCCCAGCCGAAGTCCTCGGCCTCCACCGGCGGGGCGGGCAGTTCCTCGACCCGTTCGACCAGGCGGCTCAGCGCCAGGGATTCCCATTCGTCGGCAATACGCCCGTCGTGTTGCGTCGGCTTGTGGTTCATGGTCCAGGCTCTCCAGGAAGGACCCTAAAATACCCTGCCCGCGTGACCGT
>JAOUGW010000193.1 GCA_029865465.1 Gammaproteobacteria bacterium | reverse complement strand
ACTGTTGACCCGTCTCACGGACGAGGCGGACTCACTGGCCGGGATTCCCGTTGCGCAGATGGACGCCCTGGTGACCGGAACGCTCGATCCGCTGCCGGTCTCGCCCGCCGTGGGGAACTAGACGGCACTCGGCACGACAACGGCCCCGGCCGCAGCCCCGCGCCCCGGCGCGACGCTCGCGTTGTGCGTTGGTTGCCCCGTCACTATGCTCCAGCAGACAGCAACAAGGAGTCTCGCCATGCCGCGCCTGCTTGCCGCCCTGACCACGACCCTCCTTGCCTGTGGCTGCGCCTTGCCGGTTCCCGCCCTGGCCGCCAAGAAAACCTATTTCCGGGTTGGCAACCTGGCCGATGCGGCGGCCGTGACCACGGCCGGCACGGTGCTCATGGGTGGCAGCACCGACGTCGACGAGGCCTTCCAGTGGCTGTGCGACCGCGCGACCGGCGGCGACTTCCTGGTCGTCCGCGCTACCGGTACCGACGCCTACAACCCGTACGTGCAGGCGCTCTGCCCCGGTCTCAATTCCATGGCGACGCTGATCATCAGCTCGGCCAAGGCCGCCAACGTGCCGTCGGTGCGCGAGACGATCGCCAATGCCGAAGTGGTCTGGATCGCCGGCGGCGACCAGTCGGACTACATCACCGAGTGGACTGGCACGGCCGTGCAGGAAGCCTTGAACCAGCACGTCGCCGCGGGCAAGCCGATCGGCGGCACCAGCGCGGGCCTGGCCGTGCTGACGCAGTTCGTATACTCGGCGCTCGGCAGCAAGGGCATCACCTCGGCCGAAGCCCTGGCGGATCCATACAACCGTTACAACACGTTCGCGCGCGATTTCGTCTACGTGGCGAACCTGCAGGGCGCGATCGGCGACACGCATTTCGCGGCCCGCGATCGCATGGGTCGCACCGTCAGCTTTCTCTGCCGCATCCATGCGAACGGCTGGAGCGCGCAACCGCGTGCCATCGCCGTGAGCGAGGAAACGGCACTGCTGATCGACGCACGCGGCGTGGGCAAGGTCGTCGGCACCAACAATGCCTACTTCATCGACGCACCGGGCGCGCCGCAGGTCTGCGCGCCGGGCCTGCCGCTGACCTATCGCAACGTGGCCGTGCGCCGGGTGGGCGTCGGCGCAAGCTTCAACGTGGCGGATTGGAAGGGCAGCGCCGGCACCACGTACACGGTCACGGCCGAAGCCGGCGTGCTGAGTTCGTCGCAGCCGGGGGGCAGTGCCTACTAGGGGTCAGGGGTCAGGGGTTAGTCGGGATCGTGCGCAACCTTGCCGACCGTGTGCACGATGAACACACAGCCCGGAGGTCGGATGAATAACTCAAGAAGACGACGGATCGTAGCGATCATCGCAACGGCGCTGACTGCGGGTGGGCCGGCGTTCGCGACGGATCCGCCTGTCGCACAGAAAGCGTCGATCGCCGCGCCGCAGCCCGTTGCCTGCCCGTCCGGCACGCAGTCGAGCCGCGAATACGCGTTCAACCTGATGGGCAATCGCGCGGGTTACCAGACGGTCTGCCTGCAGGCGGACCGCACTCGCCTCGTCCGCTTCGAATTCAATGATCGCGGGCGCGGCCCTGCTCTTACGTCGAAGATCGTGCTCGATGCACACGGCATTCCCGTGGCCATCACCAACGACGGCAATGACTACTACAAGGACCCGGTGGCGGAGCGCTTCGCGCTGGAGGGCGGCACCGCCACGTGGACGAACAAGGTCGAAAAGGGTTCTCAGCCTGTCGCAGGCGCGGCGTTCTATGTCAGCCAGACCGGATCCCCGGAGGAGATCGGCCTGCTCGCCCGCGCACTCCGCGACGTACCGGGCGGCAAGCTGCCATTGCTGCCGCAGGGCGAGGCCAACTTGCAGAAGCTGTCGCAGCTGAGGATCAGCAACGGCAATACTTCGCGCCAGGTCGGCCTGTATTCGATCAGCGGTCTGGGATTCCAGCCCTCCAGTCTCTGGGTCGACGAGAACGGCGAGTTGTTCGCGACGTTCGATGGCTTCTCGACCATCGTGCGCGAAGGCTGGCAGGACTCGCTCCCGGCCCTGCGTGCCGAACAGGACGCACAGGAAGCGCGACGTCGGACGGAGCAGGCGCGATCGCTGCGGCGGGCGCCGACCGGTCCGGTCGTGATCGAACGCGCCAACCTGTTCGATGCCGAGCACATGACGATGCGTCCCGGCACCACAGTCATCTTCGCGCAGCAACGCATCGTCGCGATCGGTCCCGACGGTTCGCTGCCGATCCCTGCCGGTGCCGAGCGCATCGATGCCGCGGGCCGCGCACTGCTTCCCGGCCTCTGGGACATGCATACGCACCCGGACCTCGACAGTGGACCGCTGTTCCTGGCCGCCGGCATCACGAGCATTCGGGACATGGCGGCCGAAACCGACAAGCCGGCGCGGCTGCATGTCTTCGACACCAACGAAGCCTTGGGTCCGCGCGTGGTCTTCGCCGGCATCATCGACGGACGCGGACCTTACCAGGGGCCGACCAATACGCTCGTCAGCGACGAGGCCGAAGCCCGCAAGGCCGTGCAGGCCATGAGCGCGGCCGGCTTCGGCCTGGTCAAGATCTACAGCTCGATGGATCCGAAGCTGGTGCCGGCGATCGCGGACGAGGCGCACAAGGCAGGCATGCGGGTCGGCGGTCACGTCCCCGCGTTCATGACGGCCGAACAGGCCGTGCTCGCCGGGTACGACGAGATCCAGCACATGAACATGGTGTTTCTGAACTTCCTGTACGACAAGGTACAGGACACCCGCACGCCCGCACGATTCACGGCCGTCGCGGAAGACGCGACTGCCATCGATCCGCAGTCGGCACGCGTTCAGGCCTTCCTGCAACTGCTCAGGCAACGCCACGTGACGCTCGACCCGACGCTGGGCGCGTTCGAGAGCCTCTTCAACGATCGCCCGGGCGTGGTCGGGGCAGGGCTCGCGGCCGTGGCCGATCGCATGCCTCCGCTCGTCCGGCGGAGCCTGCTCGAGGGGGGCTTGCCTGTTCCTGCAGGTGAAGACACGCGCTATCGCGCGGCACTGCCGCAGATGCAGCGCATGCTGATGGCCGTGCGCGCGGCGGGTGTGCCCTTCGTTGCAGGCACCGATGCGATGCCGGGTTTCATGCTCGCCCGCGAACTCGAACTCTACGTCGAGGCCGGCCTGCCGGCACCCGAAGTGCTGCGGATCGCCACGCTCGACGCCGCCCGGCTCGTCGGTCGCGACGGCGAACTCGGGTCGATCGCGCCGGGCAAGCTGGCCGACATGATCCTCGTCGACGGTGATCCGAGCCGGAAAATCGGCGACGTGCGCCGCCTGCGCCTCGTCGTCAAGGACGGAGCGCTGTTCGATCCCGACGCGTTATGCCGCGCGCTCGGCATCCAGCCGGTGGCAGTCCCGGGCCGATGATCGTGTACTCGCGCGCGATCGTCATCGACGGCCTCGGCGGCCCCGGCGGGCACGCCACGGAAGACGGGGCAGAGTTGTCGCCCAGCGAGGTCCAGGACATCGAGATGTCGGGCATGACGTGCCTGCACCTTACGGTCGGCGAAGTGGGCACCATGCCACCCGACGAGGCGTACCAGAAGTCGATCGCGTCGATCATGCGCTGGGAAAAGGAAGTCGACCGCTATCCGGCCACCCTGCTGCGCGTGCGGTCGGTCAGCGATATCCGTGCGGCGAAAGCGAGCGGCCGGACCGGGCTCATGTACGGCTTTCAGGACGGCGTGTGTTTCGAGACCGACCTCGACCGGCTCGAAACGTTTCATAAGCTGGGCATCCGGGTGATCCAGCCTACCTACAACCGGCGTAACCGGCTTGGCGATGGCTGCCTGGAGCCGTCCGACGCGGGACTCAGTAACACCGGGCACGAAGCCGTTGAGCGCATGAACGCGCTGGGCATCCTCGTGGACGCGAGTCACTGCGGGCGCGTCACCGCGGCCGACGCTATCCGTCACTCGACGCGCCCCGTCGCATTCACGCACACGGGATGCGCAGCGCTCGCCGATCACCCGCGCAATCGCACCGACGCCGAGCTGCGCGCGGTCGCCGACAAGGGCGGTGCGTCGGGCATCTACTTCATGCCTTACCTCTCGGGCGGCAGGCAGCCCACTGCCGACGACGTCGTTCGTCACATCGAGCACGCGGTGAACGTTGCGGGCGAGGAGCACGTCGCGATCGGCACGGATGGCACACTGTCGACCATCGCACTGACCCCGGCATTCGTGCAGTCGTTTACGACAAACGTCGCGCGCCGCAAAGCGGCCGGCATCGCCGCACCACAGGAATCCGAGGACGGCTACCTGTTCGCGCACGACCTCAACACGCCGCGGCGCTTCGAGCAGCTGGCGGACCGTCTCAGCCTGCGTGGCCATTCGGACGACAGGATCCAGAAGATCCTGGGCGCCAACCTGCTGCGCGTGTTCGGCGCGGCTTGGGCCACCTGACACCCGCAGCGATGCTGACCTGCTCCCACCGTCCGCCGTGTCCGGGTTGTCCACGCTTCGGCGAGCCCGGCATCGCTGCCGCTGCGCAATCAGCCCTGGAATCGCTGGCCCGCACGCATGGCCTGCAGGACGTTCCGGTGGTGTCGGGTGCTATGACGGGTTTTCGTTTGCGCGCCCGCCTGGCAATTCGCGGCCGGTTGGGCGCGCCAAAGCTCGGCATGTTCGAACTCGGCACGCATCGGGTGGTGCACATCCCGAACTGCGTCGTCCAGCACCCGCTGATCAATCGCGTTACCGCCGTGGTGCGACGTGCGCTGGTCGATGCGGAGATCGCTCCGTATTCCGAGACCGTTCATCGCGGCCTCGCCCGTTACCTGCAAGTCGTGGTGGAACGCAGCTCGGAGACCGCGCAGGTCGTGATCGTCGGCAACAGCCCGACGGTCGAGCCGTTCACCGGATGTTTCGAGCTGATTCGCGATCGGCTCGGCGACGAACTGCACAGCCTGTGGTTCAACGCGCAATGCGAGCGTTCCAACACCATCCTCGGCCGCGCGTTCACGCACTGGTGCGGGCCGCCGAGCGTCATCGAGTGCTTTGGCGGAGCAGCCGTGCATTACCCGCCCGGCGCGTTCGGCCAGAACAATCTCGACATCGCGCAACGCATCGTCGAAAACGTGCGCGAGCAGGTACCCGCCGGCTCGCGCGTGGCCGAGTTCTATGCGGGCGTCGGTGCGATCGGCTTGTCGGTGCTGTCGCGCGCCAGTCACGTCCGCATGAACGAAGCCAGCACGCCGTCACTGCAAGGCCTCGCGCTCGGAATCGATGCGCTGGAGCCGGCCGAGCGGGAGCGAATCGACGTGCTCGCCGGTCCCGCTGGAGCAATGGCAACCGCGGCGCTCGACGCCGACGTCGTGATCGCCGATCCGCCACGCAGGGGACTGGACCGCGAACTCGTGGAACAGCTGATCACCGCGCCGCCGGAGCGATTCGTGTACGTGAGCTGCGGGCTCGAATCCTTTCTTGCCGATACGGAGAGACTGACGACCAGCGGCGCGATGCGCCTGGGCGACCTGCGTGCGTTCAACCTGATGCCGTTCACGGAGCACGTCGAGACTGTGGCCTGCTTCGAGCGGGCGTGACATCCCGTGGTATGCCGGCGCGAAGGGCGACCGGCCGCGAACTCGTGTGCGATGCTAGTCCTGGGCAGCGCGCAACCTGCGCAGCTCGACGCAGCTGTATGCGTAAGCGTGCTTCCCATCCGCTGCGTGCCGCTCGCCCGGCACTTCGTCCCATTCGCCGGCCGCGAGCTCCGGAAAATACGTGTCTGCGTCGACGACCGCATGCACACGAGTCAAATGAATCAGGCCCGCGCGTGGCAAGGCCAGGCGATAGATCTCCGCCCCGCCGATGATGCAGACCTCGGGCACGTCGCCGGCAACGGTCAGTGCGTCGTCTAGTGACGCAACGACGGTGACGCCGGGGACTTCAAACCCGGCCTGGCGCGTGATCACGATGTTGTGCCGCCCGGGCAACGGCTTGCCGATCGAGTCCCAGGTCTTGCGACCCATGACGATGGGTTTCCCCATCGTCAGGGCCTTGAAGCGCCTGAGGTCGTCGGGCAGCCGCCACGGCAGGCCGCCGCCACGCCCGATCGCGCCCCGCTCGTCCGTCGCCACGATGATCGAGACGAGCGGCATCGCAATGCCTCAGACCCGCTTGCCCTGCGCGACGGATTTCCTGCCCTTGGCAACCGCCTTCTTCCTGGCAGCGGCCTTCCTCTTTGCGGCGGCCTTCTTCTTGGCGTCGACCGACTCGCGATCGAGCATCGTGCCGCGGCAGTTCGCGGCGCCGCAACGGCAGGTGTAGAGCGCCAACTCGTCCGGATCGTCGGTGCTCTCCCACGTGAGCTGGTAGTCGTAACCGAGTTCCTCGCCCGGCTGGATCGTGCGGATCGCCTCGATGAAG
>JAOUGW010000018.1 GCA_029865465.1 Gammaproteobacteria bacterium | reverse complement strand
CTCCGCGGCATCGTGACGGTAAGGAAGTGGACGAGAAATTCAGTCGGGACAACAGGTCAAGGCGTTCGCGGTCAACCCTTCCCGGGCGTTGCCCTGGCGACGCCGAAGCGCGCCGATGCTGACGACAATGGACACTCCAGACCAGGCCTTCATGCGCCGTGCCATCGAGCTGGCGCGACAGGCGGAAGCGGCCGGCGAAGTGCCGGTCGGCGCGTTGATCGTGCGTCACGGCGCAGTGATCGCCGAAGGATTCAACCGGCCGATCTCGTCGCACGATCCCACCGCGCATGCCGAAATGATCGCGTTGCGCGCAGCCGCGGCGCGCAGCGACAGTTACCGCCTGCCGGGCACGACGCTGTACGTTACGCTCGAGCCCTGCGCGATGTGTGCTGGGGCGATGGTGCACGCGCGCGTGCAGCGGCTCGTCTACGCCGCCAGCGATCCCCGCGCGGGCGCGGCGGGCAGCGTCTTCAACGTCGTGCAGAATCCCGCCCTGAATCACCGGCTCGACGTCGACTCGGGCGTGCTCGGCGACGAATGCGGATCGCTGCTGCGCAATTTCTTCGTCGCACGCCGCAGTCCACCTGCTGGCTGACGTCAGCGCGCGCCGTTCGAACTCAGTTCGGGCTCGGGTGGCGTACCCGCCGCGGTCATCGTCGTTCCCGCGACCTGCAGGATGTTGAGGTAGGCCTGCACGTTGTCGACGTAACGCACTGGCTCCCAGCCGCGGGCGTAGCCGCGCTTCGTGCGGGTGTACCAGCGCTCCTGGCTCAGCAGCGGCAGGAATTCGCGCACGTCTTCCCAGCGGTCGGGATTGCGGCCAGCCTGCTGTGCCAGCACGCGTGCATCCTCGACGTGACCGAGGCCCACGTTGTAGGCGGCCACCGCAAGCCAGGTGCGGTCGGGCTCGGGAATGCGCCGCGGCATCTCGCGCATCAGCATCGCGAGGTATTTCGCCGCACCGAAGATGCTCGAGCGGGGATCGCGACGGTCGCCGGCCCGCATGCGGGCCGCGGTGTCCTCGGTGAGCTGCATCAGGCCGCGCACGCCCGTGAACGAAACGGCGTGCGGGTCCCACTTCGATTCCTGGTAACCCATTGCCGCGAGCAGCCGCCAGTCGAGGCTGTGCTGCTGGCCGGCTTGCTGGAACCACGTGAGATAGGCCGGCAGGCGGCTCTGCAGGTGCTCCATGAAGTTGCGCGAGAACAGGTAGTCGAAGCGGTCGTCCTCGCCGTAGTAGCGTTCGAGCAGTGCGGCGATGACGCCTTCGTGGCGCGCGATGACGAAGAATGCGTTGACCCGGTCGAGCAGGCTCGAGTCGTGGCCGCCCGTGCTCACGACCCAGGTCAGGGCACGTTCGGGCGAGAGATCGAGCGCGATGGCCAGTTCCGGGTGCACGGAGCGATTCAGCGCGAACTCGGTCGAAGAGGCGAGCGTGTACTGCACCTTGCCTTGCGACACGTCGGCGAGTATCTCCTCCGTGTCGGTGGCGTCGCGCTCGATCCAGGTAAGATCCGGGTACTTCAGCCGGAGTTCCTCCAGCGTCCGCTGGTGCGCGCTGGCCGCCCCGACCTCGATCTGTCCGCGACCGGCGTCTGCGATGCTGGAGGGCCGGGCGGAGCGACGCCGGTAAACCAGGTGTTCCCGGACGAGCTGGTAGCCTGGTCCGAACGCGACTCCGTCCGGCAGATCGATGCCCGTGGAGAGCCCGGCAGCGGCGATGTGCGCGCGACCGGCAGCTACTTCCTCGATGGCCGCCTCGCGGGTTCGGACCGTGTAGAGGCGCAGGGGCACGCCGAGGTGCTCGGCAAACTGACTGGCCAGGTCATAGGCCGGGCCTTCGGGGCCATGGCTGCCGAGATAATAGGCGTCCGGGCTGTTACGGGTGATCACGCGGAGTTCGCCATCAGCCAGGATTCGCTGCAACAACGGGGGCGGCTGGGCGCAGGTGGCCAGCAACAGCGTCGACAGCAGGGCGAGTAATACTTTCATGGGGTTAGGGCAGACCAGCCCGGTCCATTGTGCCTACCGGCGCGGCGGGGCGCGCGGGTGGTGCTGCGCCGCAGGCTGCTATAGAATTCGCGGCCCTCGCGGAGAGGTACCGAAGCGGTCATAACGGCGCCGACTCGAAATCGGATGGGGGTTTAATAGCCCCACGTGGGTTCGAATCCCACCCTCTCCGCCACAATTGCGACGACGCCCGCTCAAGCGGGCGTTTTCGCATGTGGCCCGAGGGGTGGGCTGAGAACCCACGGGACGTGGGTTCGACCCATCCGCGCCTGCGGATGGGCACGCCCTCGCGGCAACGTCCGTCGAGGGCGCCCCAATGGGGCGAGGACCGCTGCGGCGGGCCGAGTGAATCCACCCTCTCCGCCACTAACGTCAGAACGCCCCCGCGAGGGGGCGTTTTCGTTTCGGCCGAACTGTTAATCTCGCCGGACGTCACGACCGCATCACGGAATCACTGGCGCATGTTACGACCCGTGGACCGGCCCGCCGGCCGACTGACTTCTGCCTTGATTGCAGTGCGTGCCTGCGCCATCGTGACATTGATTGCGGGCCCTGCACTTGCCGGCGACGCGCCCCCGGCCGTTGCCTTTGCCGCCTCGGCGGAGTTCTCGTACATCGCGCTCGCGCCCGACGGACGCACGATCGCCCTCGACCGCTGGACGGGCGACGGGCACAAAGTCATCCTGCTGGAGCCTGGGCAGGAACAACCCAGGCGCGTCCTGGCGCTTGCCCACGGCGACAAGCTGCGCGGCATCAGCTGGGCCGATGCGGACACCGCACTGATCGAGATCAGCGGTCTCGCCCGCTACAGCAACAGCGTCAACAACACGCAGACCGTCTTCGAGTTCTTCCGCACCGTGGCGGCCGACATCGGCGGCGGGGCACCACGCATGTTGCTGCCGGAGGGCGAATACCTGCGCACCAACACCCGCGTGATCGGGCCGAGCCCGGGAAAGCCAAACAAGGTCCTGATCCAGGCCTGGGACTACTCGAGTTCGCGGGCGCGACAGACGATCGACACGCGCCTGCAGGATGCGCGCAAGGACTCCGGGTACGTCGACACGCTGTATGAAGTCGACACCGGTACCGGGAAGGACCGCCTGGTCGAACGAGGCACGTCGTACACGCAGGAGTGGGCCTTCGACGCGCAGGGCAGGCCGGTGGGTCGTCTCGACCGGCGCGTGGAGGCCGAGCAGTCCGGCCTGTACGGCCGCACCAGCAGCGGCTGGCACGAAGTGCACCGCGTCACGGGACGCGAGGACCTCGCGCTCGGCGGCCTGACTGCAGACGGGAAGTCGCTGGTATTCCTGGGCGAAAACGGCACCGCCAACGCCAGGGTCTGGTCGGTCCCGCTGGACGGCTCGGCGCCGCCGGCCCTGCTGCACGAAGTGCCGGGTACGGACATTGCGGCCATCTACGCCGAGCCTGCGAGCCAGGCATTGCTGGGTTACCGGACCGGCGGACTCACCGGGACCGTGCAGTGGCTGGACCCGGCGCGGACCGCGCAGCAACGCAAGCTCGACAAGGCCTTTCCCGGCCGTGCCGTCCACATCATGGATCGATCGGTCGACGGCCGGCGGGTCCTCGCCAACGTCGAATCGCCGTCTCATCCGTCGACGATCTATCTCATTGATTTCGAGAAGGGCGCGGCCGACATCGTCGGCGAGGGGTACGTCGGGCTGATCGGCGCCACGCTCGCGGAAGTGCGTGCCATCCAGTACCTCGCGCGCGACGGCGTCAGCATTCCGGCCTACCTGCTGGTGCCGCCTGGACGCAAGGCCGAAAACCTGCCGCTGGTCGTGATGCCGCACGGCGGACCCGAGTCCCGCGACGAGTTCGCCTTCGACTGGCTGGCGCAGTTTGTCGCCACGCGCGGATATGTGGTGCTGCAGCCGCAGTTTCGCGGTTCGACCGGCTTCGGGCGTGCGCACCGGCTGGCAGGCTATGGCGAATGGGGCGGCCGCATGCAGGACGACGTGAGCGACGGTGTGCGTCACATGATTGCCAGCGGGATCGCCGATCCGTCGCGGGTCTGCATCGTCGGCGCCAGTTACGGCGGATATGCGGCCCTCGCCGGCGCAGCCTTCCGGCCCGACCTCTATGCCTGCGCCGCCAGCATCAACGGCGTGTCCGACCTGCCGCTGATGCTGG
The DNA here is from genome assembly GCA_029865465.1 of Gammaproteobacteria bacterium. Lineage (GTDB taxonomy): Bacteria > Pseudomonadota > Gammaproteobacteria > Steroidobacterales > Steroidobacteraceae > RPQJ01. Next base: position 23,174 of record JAOUGW010000018.1, on the reverse strand, counting down.
GCGACCTGCAGCGCCGCGGCGGCGAAGACTCGGATGCGATCGCATACTGGAAGCAGCACATCGGCAAGGCGACGGATCCGAAGTTGCCGGCGCGGTCACCGGCACGCTCGCCGCAGAGCTTCCGCGCGCCCGTGCTGCTGATGCACGGCGAGTTCGACACCGTAGTATCGCCGCGGCAGTCCGAGGTCATGGCCGCGGCATTGCAGGGCATCGGGCGCCCGGTCGAGTACGTCAAGTTGCCAGGTGAAGACCACTGGTTGTCGCAGGCCGGTACGCGCGTCCAGGTCCTGGAAAAAATCGAGCAGTTCCTCGAATCGCACCTGGGAGCGAACGCCGCCGCGCGACCCTAGCCGCACGGATGGCGGGCGCCGACGCGCCGGTCCGGATCGATCGCGAACCAGCACGCCCCACCGACGAACGCGAACGCCGCGGCGATCGCGAACGTCGCGTGCCAGTTGCCCGCACCCGACAGTGCGCCAATGACCGGCGCCGACACGATGCCCGCGAAATTTCCGCCCGTGTTCAACACGCCAGTAGCCGCCCCCGTGTCCGAACGTGCCACCCGCATCATCGCCGCCCAGAACGGGCCCTCGTTCAGCTCGATCATGAAGAACGTCGCCATCAGTGCCAGCACGGCGGCGTAGGGCGCCGAGACGCCGACGGTCACGAGGAGCAGCAGGCCCGCCAGTGGCAGCGAGAACATCGGGACGAGTCGATAGCCCCAGCGATAGCCGATCCTCGTCGCCATGTGGTCGGAGAGCAGACCACCGATGCCGGCGCCCAGCCCGGCGCCGATCCACGGCAGCATGCCTGCGAATCCGCTTTCGAGCCCGGTGAAGTGCCGCTCCTGCACCAGGTACAGGAATGACCACGTGCTCAACAGGTAGAAGACGATGTTGAGGCAGAAGTAAGCAAAGGTCAGCAGCAGCACGTCGCGCTGCCCGACGATCTGCATCATGCGTGCGCGAGTCATCGGCGCCGGCTTTTCCAGGTCGCTCGGCTCGAGTTCCGCCAGTTCTTCCGGCGTGACTCGCGGATGTTCTTTCGGCGTGTCGCGCCCGTACCAGGCCCAGGCCGCCGTGAGCAGCACGGCGGGCAGGGCGATCCACAGCATCGCACCCTGCCAGCCGAGGTGCGCAGTGAGCACCACGATCAACGGCGCGGTCATCGCGCCGCCGATGTTCATGCCCAGCGAGATGGTGCCGTTGGTCATCGCCCACTGACGCTGCGGAAACCAGGTCTGCGACACGGCAGCGGTCATTGGAAACACCGGGCCCTGCGACAGGCCGAGCAGCCCCTGCGCGGCAAGCAGCGCGATGAACAGCGCCGTGCCTGCCAGCACCACCGGCGCAAGCGGGGTGGCGATCGTGGCGACGAGGCCGACGAGACCGACCGCGGCGTAGGTCAGCCGCGCGCCGTATCGCTGGCCGAGCACACCGCCCGGCAATTGCGCGAGCGTGTAGCAGGTGGCGAACGCCGCGTTGAGCCAGCCGATCTGCAGCTGCGAGAGGTGCAGGTCCGGCATGATGTTCTGGGCGGCGACGCCGAGGCTCGTGCGCTGGACGTACGACAGCATCGCGAAGCCGCAGAGGAACAGGAAGATGATCCAGCGAACCTTCATTCGTCGACTCCGCGAATTCGTCGGGTGTCAGCCACGCAGTTTCGAGCCCGCGGGGTCATAAGGCGGGGCGTGCAGGATCCGGGCCGCGCGCGGCTTGCCCAGGATCGTGACCGACAACGGCTCGGTTGTCGCGCACCATCCTGTGTCGACGTAGGCCAGCGCCAGGCTCTGCCGCACGTGATGGCCGTAGGCTCCGGAGGTGACGTAGCCGACGCGCTGGTTGCCGTGACGGATCGGCTCGTAGCCGGTGGCGTCGGCCTCCGGCGACTCCAGCTGCAGCAGCACCAACTGTTGCGGCGGGCCGGCCTCTTGCGCGGCCAGGAATGCATCGCGCCCGATGAAGTCCCCCTTGTCTGCAGCGACAAAGCGCTCGAGGCCTGCCATCGCCGGCGTGCAGGACGTGGAGAACTCGAGCGACCAGACGCCGTAGCCCTTCTCGAGCCGCAGGCTGTCCTGCGCGCGCATGCCGATCGGGCGCATGCCCAGCGGAGTGCCGGCGGCCATCAACGCCTGCCAGAGTGCGTGCTGCTGCGAGGCACGCACGTTGATCTCGTAGCCGAGTTCGCCCGTGAGCGAGAGGCGCGCCACGACCGCTGACGTCGGCCCGACTGCAAGGCTGGCGCAACCCATGAATGGAATGGCCCGGTCGGAAACGTCGCTCGTCGTGAGCGAGGCCAGGATCGCGCGCGAACGCGGTCCCGACAGGGAAAACCCGAGCCAGCTTTCCGAGAGGTTCTCGATCTCCACGCCCCGGGCGGGCAGGTGATCCCGGAACCAGCGCAGGTGCCACTCCTGCAGGTAGTAAGAGCCCACGAGCCAGTAGCGGTGGTCGTCGAGCCGCGTGACGGTGAGATCGCCCATCAGGCGCCCCGCAGGATTGAGCATCGGCGCAAGGCGAATGCGACCTGCGGCCGGCATGCGCGAAGCGAGCAGGTGATCGAGCCATTGTCCCGCGCCGGGTCCGCGGACTTCGTAGCGCGCATACACGCCGGTATCGAGCAGCCCCGCCGCGCTTCGGGTCGCCGCGACTTCCGCGGCGACGAACCGCTCTGCCGCGGACCGTCGCAGCGTCGGCGGCTCGACGAAGTCGGGCTCACCGGTCGCGAAGTACTGCGGTGATTCCATGCCCCACACCACGCCGCAGCGCGCGCCGAGCGCCTGCTGCGCCTCGTAGCTCGGCGTCGTCTTGAGCGGGCGGCCTGCCGGCAATTCCTCGTTGGGGTAAGCGATGACGAAACGGCGCGCGTAGAACTGCGCCGTCGTGTCGCGCAGGTAACGGTCGTCCGCCGCGAACTTGCCGTAACGGGCGACGTCCATGCCGAAGATGTCGGTGCCGGGGTCGCCCTCGACGATCCACTCCGCGAGCACCTTGCCGATGGCGCCGCCCTGCGAGAAACCGCCCATGCAGCCGCAGGCGGCCCAGAAGTTGCGCAGGCCAGGCACGGGGCCGACGAGCGGATTGCCGTCGGGTGTGAAGGTGAACGCGCCGTTCACCCATTTGCGGATGCCAGCGCGCTCCAGAGACGGAAACCGTGCGAATCCAATCAGCAGTTCAGGGCTGATGCGGTCGATGTCCTCCGGCAGCAGCTCCATGCCGTAGTCCCACTCGGCGCCTTCGGTCTTCCAGTGCCGCGGGTTGCGCTCGTACACGCCGAGCAGCACACCCTTGCGTTCCTGCTGCAGGTACGTGCAGCCCTCGAGGTCGGTCACGCACGGCATCTCGTCGGGACGCGCCAGCAGCTCTGGCAGGTCTTCGGTGATCAGGTAGTGGTGCTGCATCGGCGTGAGCGGGAGGTCCACTCCCACCATGCGGCCCACGCGGCGCGCCCACAGCCCGCCCGCATTGACTACGTGCTGCGCGACGACCGGTCCCTGTTCAGTTTCGACGCGCCACCCGTCGGCGTGCGGCTGCAGTCCTGTCACGCGGTTGCGCAGGATCACGTCGGCGCCTCGCTGGCGCGCCGCGATCGCGAACGCGTGCGTCGTGCCGTGCGGGTCCACCGCGCCCTCGTGCGGGTCGAAGAGCCCACCCAGCAGTCCCCTGGGGTCGACGATCGGGCATTCGCTCACGATCTCGTCAGGTGTCGCCAGCCGGGCCTCGATGCCGAGCGTCTGGTAGACCGCGAACTCCGACTGCAGCCATTCCCAGCGCTCGGGCGTCGTCGCGATGCTGTAGCCGCCCGGCATGTGCATCCCCACGCTCTGGCCGCTCTCGGCCTCGATTTCCCGGTACAGCCTGATGGTGTACGCCTGCAGTGCGGCGATGTGCGGGTCGTCGTTGATGGCATGGAAACCAGCCGCGGCGTGCCAGGTGGAGCCGGCCGTCAGCTCCGCGCGCTCGATCAGCGCGATGTCGCCCCAGCCCTTGCGCGTGAGGTGATACAGCACGCTCGCCCCGACGATGCCGCCGCCGATCACGACGACGCGATAGTGACTCTTCATCGACTGCTATTCCTCGTCGAGGCTGTCGGACAGCACGGCGCGGCGTTCGCGCATGAAATGCTGCAGAGCCTCGTCGATCGCGGGATCGAGACCGGGATCTTCGTAGTCGGCGAGCATGCGCTTCCAGACCGCGTTCGCGCGCTGTTCGGCGTTCAGGCTACCTTCGCTCGACCACTGCTCGTACGACGAGTAGTCCGCGATGGTCGACTGGTGGAATGCCGCCTCGAAGTTTTCCTGCGTGTGCGTGCAACCGAGGAAGTGGCCGCCGGGACCGACTTCACGGATGGCGTCGAGCGCCTGGCCGCGCGGACTCGTGTCCATGCCGCCCGCCAGCGCCTGCATCATCGCGAGCTGGTCGACGTCCATGACGAATTTCTCGTACCCCGCGACCAGGCCGCCTTCGAGCCAGCCGGCCGCGTGTGTCACCAGGTTGACGCCCGCCAGCAGGGTGGGCAGCAGCGTGTGGGCGCTTTCGTAGGCTGCCTGTGCATCGGCGGTCTTCGACGAACAGAGCGATCCGCCGCTGCGGCAGGGCACGCCGAGCCTGCGCGCCAGCTGTGCCGTGGCGAAGATCATCTGTGTCGCTTCCGCCGTGCCGAAGGTCGGCGCGCCGGTGCGCATCGAGATGGCGCCGACGAACGAACCGAGGATGACGGGAGCGCCCGGCCGCACGAGCTGCGTCAGCGCCATGCCAGCCATCGTCTCCGCGAGCAATTCCGCCATGCAGCCGGCGGGTGTCACGGGTCCCATCGCGCCGGCGAGCACCGCGGGGACGATTATCGTGCCCTGGTTGCGCGAGGCGAAGGCGCGCAGCGCGCCGAGCATGCGGCCGTCGAAAGTCAGTGGCGAATTCGAATTGATGTTGCCGAGCAGGACGCAGTTGGCGTCGATGACGTCATGGCCGAACAGGATGCCGGCCATGCGCACGGCGTCCGCCGCGTGTCCCGGCGTCTCGGGCGTGCCCTCGCAGCCCTGGTCGCTGTAACGGAAGAACGCGTACTGCACGTCGAGGTGGCGCTTGCCCTCGGGCACGTCCATCGGCTCGACCATGCAGCCGCCCGAGAAATGGATCGCGGGCGCGACATGGGCGAGCTTGATGAAGTTGTGCAGGTCGGTGAGCGTGCCGTAACGGCGGCCGTGGTCGAGGTCCGTGACGAAAGGCGGGCCGCCGACCGGTGAGAATACCGTGGCATCGCCGCCAAAGCGCACGCTGCGCGCCGGGTTTCGCGCGTGCAGCATGAACTCGCGCGGCGCCGTGCGCAGCAGCTGGCGGGCGAGGCCGCGTGGAATGCGCACGCGTTCGCCCTGCACCTCGGCCCCGGCATCGCGCCACAGGCGCAGCGATTCCGGGTCGCGCCGGAACTCGATGCCGACTTCCTCGAGGATCGTCTCGGCGTTGGCCTCGATGATCTCCACCGCTTCGCTGTTCAGCAGTTCGACCGTGGGGATGCGTCGGCGGATGTACGGGAGCTTTTCGGCCGCGCGGTGGGAGCGAGCCGCCCGACGCATCTCGCGGTTGCTGGAACGGCCCGTGCGGTGGATCGTGGACGTGTCGCTCAAGGGCGCAGCTCGCGTTCGTGGGCGGCCGGCGGCCGTCGTGCGTTGATATATAACACTTGTTATGTTTAGAGTGGAAGCAGGGCCGGGCATCCGGCCGTCCACCCCGCAGGGAGCGCCTGATGCCGAGACGAGTGGATGCCGGCCGGCGCCGTGTCGAGATCGCGGCGCTCGTGGTCGACGTGATCCAGCGCGAGGGCGCGGCGAGCGCGACGGTGCGCCGGGTCTCCGAGGCCGGCGGATTCAGCATCGGCGTCATCACCCACTATTTCCGCGACAAGGACGAACTGATCGCCTGCGCGTTCGACTGGCTGGCAGAGCGGTCGTTCGCCGAGCTCGATGCGACGCTGGCGCAGGCCGCGCCGGGGCTGCGGCGGTTGCGTGCGGCGCTCGAGTTCATGGTGCCGCTGCAGCGCGCGAGCAGCTTTCCTGCCGTCTGGCTCAGCTTGTGGAGCGGCGCGATGCACAATCCCGGGCTGGCCAACGTTCACCGCCGGTATTACGCGCGCTGGCGTCGAATCCTCCGGCAATGCCTTGCGGAAGCCGTGCGTCGCGACGAGATCGAGCCGCCGCCCGCGATGGCCGATGCAGTCGACCTGCTGGCAGCAGGGATCGACGGCCTGTGGCTGGCCGTGACGTTCGAAGGCGGCAGGTTCAGCGGGCCGCGCCGCCGCCGGCTCGTGTCGCAGCTGCTGACGTCGGTCGTCAGGCCGGGCGCTTCTGCCGCAGGTCCGCACGCACGCGCGCGTACTCGAGCTCGAACGCCTCGGTGAACGAACGCGGCATTTCTTCGGCGCCCGCCGGTTGCTGGGTCAGCAGGCGGTAGAACTCGGAGTAGTGCTCCCAGTAGCGGGGACGCGGATCCTGCCCCGGGGCGAGCTGACGGGCACGGCCTTGCTCGAACTGGTCGGCGACGTTCGCCGGCGCGAGCTGCCCAAGCACGGAGTCGAGCCCCGCCTTCATGCCGGCGGCGAGCGCTGTCTCGTGGTCACGCGTCTCCTGCAGCACGTCACGCAAAGAGTCGACGGGGCCTGCAAAGAGTCGCCCGTGCGCCTCGAACAGGCGCTGCAAGGCCTGTTCGATGCTGGTCGACGAACGGAGCGGGTTGCTGCTGTTGCCTGGTGCCACCGGTACGGCGGCAACGGCTGCAGCCGCGGCGCCTGTCGCACGCGCACGCAGTATGTCGTTGATTCCGACGACCGCCTCGCGCAGCAACTGGCCCGCGACGAGCGGCAGCATGGCCTGGGCTTCCGGCGAGAGCGTGGCCTGATCGATGCCGGCGCCGCGGCAGAACGCCTGCACCGCCGAGTGCAGGTCTGCCCATGTGCTGGCCTGCTGGTGAAACGGGAGCGAGCGCTCACGCGCATCGACTCGTGTCTTGCGTCGCGCCAGCGAGTCCTCGAGTTCCTCGCGCGTAATCCGACGCGTGCGCAGCGCCCAGTCCTGGTTACCGGGCGCCAGTGTCGCCTGCGCCGCGAGCGGCGGTGGCGCAGGGGCGGGCGCGCCGCCATCGGCCGGCTCCATGCCCGGCACGACGGAATCGATCCGGCCCGTGCGGGTCGGATCGAACGAACTGTCGCCGGAAGACTCCAGGCTGCGCTGCAGTGTCTCGAGCAGTTTCGCACGCGTCTCGACGTTCACGTGCACGCCGAACGCGTTGCCGATCGGGAGCGAGCCGCTGTCGCCGGCTTCGCGCGGCGTGAACAGGTTGTCGAAGTTGAGGCTGTGGCCGATGTCCGAGTCGAGGTGTTTCGCCGCGGATTGTTCGTCGCCCGTCGTGGGCAGGAAATCGATGCGATTGTCCAGGCTGACGAGGATATCGTAGTCACCCACACGCAGCCGGTCGCCATCGTTCAGCTCGATCCGGCCCGCGTCCGACGCGGGCTCGTCCGCATCGTTGACGAAGACGCCGTTGGTGCTGGTATCGATCAGCCAGTACTTGCCGCCGTGGAACCGCACTTCGAAATGGTGGCCGGAGACCACGCGACGCGGGTCGGGCAGGACCCAGTCGTTGCCCGGCGCACGTCCGACCGTGCCGCCGTTGACGCCGAACACGCGGGATCGGTTCTCGCCAAGTTCGCGATACTGTTCGCTGATGACGCGAAGTTTAATGGCCATGTTGTTGCTGGCGCTGGTTGCCTGGTGCTTCCAGTCTATCCGTTCGACCCGCCGGAAGCGGCTGACGCAGGTCCGCGACCCTTGTAATATGCGGCGACCCTAACACGCAAGGCGCGCCGGCCCGATGGCCTCCAGTCACATTTTCAAGGTCATTTTCCACAGCCAGGGCAAGGTCTTCGAGATCTATGCCCGCAAGGTGGGCCATGGCGCGATGTTCGGCTTCATCGAGGTCGAGGAACTGATCTTCGGCGAAAAGTCGTCCGTCGTGGTCGACCCCTCCGAGGAGAAGATCCAGACCGAGTTTGCCGGGGTGAAGCGCACCTACCTGCCGCTGCACTCGGTGATCCGCATCGACGAGGTGCGCAAGTCGGGAGTCAGCAAGATATCGGCCGCGGATTCGGCCTCCAATGTCGCCCAGTTTCCGTTCCCCGTGTATACCCCGCCGGGCGGGCCCGGCAACCGCGAAAAGTAGAGCAACGGCGAGGCCTTACGCTGCCGCGCGCTGGCCCGTGCCGGCCCGCTCCGGTATCATTCACGGCTCACTTTCGACCGGCGGCCGCCCTCGCTCATGCTCACCTTCAGCGGCGCTCCCGCGCTCTCGGATTTCCGGCTCGACAAGGTCCTGGCGGCGGTCCGCGAACGGGTCGCGCACGTCGCGTCGGTCGACACGCGGTACGTCCATTTCGTCGAGGTCTCGGCTCCGCTGTCGGACGAACAGCGCACCGTCGTCGAAGCTCTGCTGCGTTATGGCCCGTCGCCCCAGCCGCACGCCCGGGCGGGTGGCCAGCCGGGTGCACCCCGGGGCGAGCTGCTGCTGGTCGTGCCGCGCTTCGGCACCGTGTCGCCCTGGTCGTCGAAGGCGACCGACATCGCCCATGTCTGCGGCCTGAACAGCGTCACGCGCATCGAGCGCGGCGTTGCCTATTTCATCGTGTCGTCGCAGCCGCTCGGCAGGACCGACCGCGCTGCGGTCGCCACGGTCATCCACGACCGCATGACCGAGAACGTGCTCGATTCGATCGACGCCGCGGCTGGCCTGTTTGCACACCATGCGCCGCAACCGCTCGCGACCGTGCCGGTGCTGGCGCAGGGCCGGGCGGCACTCGAGCGCGCCAATGCCGAACTCGGCCTCGCGCTGTCCGAAGACGAGATCGACTACCTGGTCGTCGCGTTCACCAGGCAGCTCAAGCGCGATCCGAGCGACGTCGAGCTCATGATGTTCGCGCAGGCCAACTCCGAGCACTGCCGGCACAAGATCTTCAACGCGGACTGGATCGTCGACGGCAAGCGCAGCGAGAAGTCGCTGTTCGGCATGATCCGCAACACGCATCGCGTCAACCCGCAGGGCGTGCTGTCGGCGTATCGCGACAACGCGGCCGTCATCGAAGGCTGGCCGGGCCGCCGCTGGTTCGCGCAGGCGGGCGACGGCAACTACGAAGGCTCGGACGAGCCCATCGACATCCTGATGAAGGTGGAGACGCACAACCACCCGACGGCGATCTCGCCGTTCGCCGGCGCGGCCACTGGCTCCGGCGGCGAGATTCGCGACGAAGGGGCGACTGGCCGCGGCGCCAGGCCGAAAGCCGGTCTCGTCGGATTCTCGGTGTCGAACCTGCGCATCCCCGGCTTCGAGCAGCCGTGGGAGCAGGATTTCGGCAAGCCCGAGCGTATCGTGCCGGCACTGCAGATCATGCTCGATGGCCCGCTCGGCGCCGCCGCGTTCAACAATGAATTCGGCCGGCCCAACATCTGCGGCTATTTCCGCACCTTCGAACAGCGGGTCGAAACGCCCGGACGCTCGCCGCTGCGCGGCTATCACAAGCCGATCATGATCGCAGGCGGTCTCGGCAACATCCGCCGTGCGCACGTCGAGAAGGCGCCCGTCGTCGCGGGAGCGAAGATCGTCGTGCTCGGCGGCCCGTCGATGCTGATCGGTCTCGGCGGCGGCGCCGCGTCGTCGATGGGCGCCGGCTCCAGCTCGGCGGACCTCGATTTCGCGTCGGTGCAGCGCGGCAATCCCGAAATGCAGCGTCGCGCGCAGGAAGTCATCGACGCCTGCTGGGCCATGGGTGACGAGAACCCCATCCTGCTCATCCACGACGTGGGCGCCGGCGGTCTCTCCAACGCGATTCCGGAATCGGTGCACTTCGGCACCACCGGTGGCCGCATCGACCTGCGCCGGATCCTGAGCGACGAGCCTGGCATGTCGCCGCTCGAACTCTGGTGCAACGAATCGCAGGAGCGTTACGTACTGGTGATCGCCGCGGAGCAGCTGGCCGCGTTTGGCGCGCTCTGCGACCGGGAGCGTTGCCCGTTCGCAGTGGTCGGCGACGTCACCGACGATGCGGTGCTGCGCGTGGACGATCCGCAGTTCGGCAACACGCCGGTCGACATGCCGCTCGAGACGCTGCTCGGCAAGCCGCCGAAGATGACGCGTGACGTGCAGCGCATGCCGCGCGCCGGTGACGGGTTCGCGGCCAGGGACGTGACGGACGTGCGTGAGGCTGCGCTGCGCGTGCTGAGCCTGCCGACCGTCGCGGACAAGACGTTCCTGATCACGATCGGTGACCGCTCGGTCGGCGGCATGATCAGTCGCGATCCGCTGGTCGGGCCGTGGCAGGTCGCGGTGAGCGACGTCGCGGTCACGGTCGCGGATTATTTTTCCAACCACGGCGAGGCAATGGCGATGGGTGAACGGACGCCGCTCGCGCTGCTCGACTCGGCAGCGTCGGGTCGCATGGCCGTCGCCGAATCCGTCACCAACATCATCGCGGCCGACATTCGCCGCATCGAAGACATCCGGCTCTCTGCAAACTGGATGGCCGCCTGCGGCGAGCCGGGCGAGGACGCGGACCTCTATGACACCGTGTACGCGGTGGGCGAAGAATTCTGCCCCGCACTCGGCCTCGCGATCCCGGTCGGCAAGGACTCGCTGTCGATGAAGACCGCGTGGAACGGGGCGGATGGTGCGCGCAAGGTCGTCTCGCCCGTGTCGCTGATCGTCTCGGCGTTTGCGCCGGTCGAGGACGTGCGCCGCACGCTCACGCCGCAGTTGCGGCTCGACCGCGGCGCCACGCGCCTGCTGCTGGTCGACCTGGGTGCCGGTCGCAATCGCCTGGGCGCCTCCTGCCTCGCGCAGGTCTACGGCCGGATCGGCGCGACCGCACCGGACTGCGATGAGGCCGGCCGATTGCGTGCATTCGTCGGCGCGATCATCGAGCTGCGACGCAAGGGACTGGTCCTTGCGTACCACGATCGTTCGGATGGCGGACTGTTCGCGACGCTGGCGGAGATGGCTTTCGCCGGGCATTGCGGGCTCGACATCACGCTGATGGCCGGTGATCACGACGCGGCTGTCGCCGAACTCTTCGCGGAAGAGCTGGGTGCGGTGCTGCAGGTCGAGACCTCGCATCTCGCCGAAGTGCGCGCGGTGTTCGCCACCGCGGGCCTCGGCTCGATGGTGCACGACCTCGGCACGGCCGAGGCCTTCGATCGCATCGTCATCGAAGACCGTCGCGGCAAGTCGGTGCTCGACGCGACGCGCACCGAACTGCGTTCGGCCTGGTCCGAGACCAGCTACCGCCTGCAGTCGCTGCGCGACAATCCGGCGTGCGCGCACGAAGAGCGCGAGCAGGTCACGGATGCGAGGAACCCGGGCCTGTTTGCAACGCTGACGTACGACCCGGCCGCGGACGTCGCGGCGCCGTACGTGCTGCGCGGGGCGCGGCCCGAGATCGCGATCCTGCGCGAGCAGGGCGTGAACAGCCAGCTCGAAATGGCCGCCGCATTCGACCGCGCGGGATTCCAGCCCGCCGACGTGCACATGACCGACCTGATCGCGGGCCGCACGCGGCTCGAGCGCTTCAAGGGCGTCGTCGCCTGCGGCGGCTTTTCCTACGGCGACGTGCTCGGCGCCGGCGAGGGCTGGGCGAAATCGATCCTCTTCAACGCCGCGCTGCGCGAACAGTTCGCGGCGTTCTTCACGCGGTCCGACAGTTTTGCGCTTGGCGTCTGCAACGGCTGTCAGATGATGTCGACGCTCAAGTCGCTGATTCCGGGGGCGGGCCACTGGCCGCGGTTCGTCCGCAATCGCTCCGAGCAGTTCGAAGGCCGCGTGGCCCTGGTCGAAATCCTGCCGACGCCGTCGATCTTCTTCAGCGGCATGGCAGGTTCGGTGCTGCCGATCGCCGTCGCGCATGGCGAAGGCCGCGCCGAGTTCATGGACGAGGCTGCGGAGCGCGACTGCGCGCACGGCGGGCTGGTGAGCCTGCGCTGGGTGGACAACCACGGCAAGGTCGCTTTGACGTACCCGGCGAACCCGAACGGATCGCCGGCCGGCATCACCGGGCTGACGACGACGGACGGGCGCGTGACGATCCTGATGCCGCATCCCGAGCGCGTGTATCGCACCGTGCAGAACTCGTGGCACCCGGAAAGGTGGGGCGAGGACGGCGGCTGGATGCGGATGTTCCGCAACGCCCGGGTGTGGGTCAGCTGAGGAAGCGGTCAGGGGACAGGGGTTGGGGGTTGGTCGGAGGTGCGCACCTCCGACTTACCCCTAACCCCTAGTCTCTTGCGGCGCGCCCGATGGGCGTGATCTTGTCGAGCGTCTCGTCGGCGAAGAACTTCCGCACCATCATCGCCTGCTGCAGCTTGCCCTTGCGCACGTAGGCCTGGTACAGCATGTCCTTGACCAGTTCGAGCAGCACGCCGGCTTCGTGCGCGGCCAGGTCCGGCCATTGCGGCGACGGATCGGCATCGCTGCTGAACAGCACCTTCTTCACGATGCTGAACGTGTCATTGTCGATCTCGGCCATCTCGCGTGCTGCTCGAGCCTCCTCGAAGATGCGCAGCCGGCCGTTCTCGCCGAGGTCCTGGAAGACTGCCTGTGCCGTGCGGCGGCACATCGAGGCGAACGCGTTGAAGTAGCCCGACGAATAACAGCCGAGGGCCTCGCGGAACAGCCGCTCGACGATCTCGGGCAGGTAGGTGAAGTTGAACTTCTCCTTCGCGCGCTCGAGCTCGACGAAGTTGTTCGCCAGTTCGACGCGGTTGGCCGCGTACATCTTGACGGCGAACTTGAGGAAGATCGGCGCGCTGCACGAATCGCAGCGATAGACGATGCCCACGTGGTTGGGCCGGCTCGCGACGAGTTCGGAGTACTGCGGGATCGAGACCGCAGTGATGTGCGAATACACCTGGCAGTGCGGGCACGGCAGGGCCAGCGTGCGCTCGTGGTCGTGATGCAGTTGACTGCTGGAATCGACGTAGACGGACATCTTTGCTCAGCCCTTGGTCCGAATGCTGTCGCCACCAGTGTAGCGCATCGCCTTTGCGGCCGCTTCGTTGGCCGGGCGCGCCTCGAGCACGGCCTCGGCCTGGCCCGGGGCCCGCGTCATGGCAACGTCGTACCGGGCACCGTCAGCCAGCGGTCGCCAGGGGCCGTAGGCGTGGCGCGCATCGACGTAGTCTTTCCACCCTGAATCCGTCCGCGCCTGCGCCCAGATGTCTTCGCCCGCTTCTTCCACGTCGCTCAGGGCATAACTGGCGGGGACGAGGAGGGTCGGGGCGGGTTCGGCCGCGCGGGCCGCAGCGGGTGCCGGCGTGACCTCGGCGGCCAATTCGGTGCGCAGGTAGCGGCCGCTGAGCCGGTCCAGCCTGTAGCTGTCCGGCAACCCCAGTTGCGCGGCCTGGCCGGTCCAGACCAGCGTGCGCACGTCGAGGCGCCATTCGTCGCCCGACATCTCGAACACCTGCATGTGGCCTGCGGGCAGCCGGGTGAGGGTGACCCGATACGCGCTCGGACCGGTCCGTTCGCAATGGACCTGTGCGACGAGGGCCCTGGGCCGCAGCGACTCGTAGGTCTGCAGATGCAGGACGGGCGGCCAGAGCACGTGGGCAACCAGCAGGAGCACGACCGCCACGGCAAGGTTGCCGGCGGCGGCCCACGGCCGGCGCGCGAGCCAGCGGCTCAGGCTCAGGAGCAGGGCCAGCAGGCCGAAGGCGACGCAGAGCGCGATGACCCCCAGCATGCCGCCCTCCGCTCAGCTGGCCGGAACGAGCGACGCGAGCTCGCCCGAGTCGACGAGGCGGGCGAGGCTCGCGATGTCGCGGTCGAGGCGATGGTCGTCCGGCTGGTACGGCACGCGGGCCCGCACTGCGGCATGCACGCGCTGCAGTTCCGCCGTCGTAGTGAGCGGGCGCAGCGAGTCGAGCGCATGCGCGGCGGCGAGCAGTTCGATGCCCAGCACGCGCGCCGTGTTGTCGCAGATCCTGGCGAGCTTGCGGCCGGCCCACGGCGCCATGCTCACGTGGTCCTCCTGGCCCGCCGACGTCGGCAGGCTGTCCACCGAGGCCGGGTGCGCGTACGTCTTGTTCTCGGAGACCAGCGCGGCCGCCGTGACGTGCGCGATCATGAAGCCCGACTCGAGCCCGGGTTCGTTCGTGAGGAACATGTTGAGGTTCGGGTTCACGCGACGGTCGAGCAGGTCGATGCGTCGCTCCGACGTGCTCGCGAGTTCCGCGACGGCGATCGCGAGGAAATCGCTGATGAACCCGATCGGCTCGGCGTGGAAGTTGCCGCCGGAGAGCACGTCTGCACCGAAGATCAGCGGATTGTCGGAGACGCCGTTGATGGCCGCGCCGAGCACGTCACGCGCGTGGCGCAGGGTATGTTCGACCGCGCCGAACACCTGTGGCATGCAGCGCACGGCGTAGGGGTCCTGCACGCGTTCGCAGTTCTCGTGGCTGCGGCGGATCTCGCTGTCGGAATCGAGCAGCGCGCGGATGCGCCGCGCGGCGTCGACCTGGCCCGGCAGGCGGCTCGCCTGCTGGATCCGGTCGTCGAAGGGCACGTGGCTGCCGGCCAGGCCTTCCACCGTCATTGCGCAGCAGATCACCGAGGCGTCGAGCAGCGACTCCGCGCGGAACAGGCCGTCGAGGGCGAGCGCGAGGCTCAGTTGCGTGCCGTTCAGCAGCGCCAGGCCTTCCTTCGCCTGCAGCTCCAGCGGCTCGACGCCGGCCGCGTGCAGCACGTCGACGCCGGCGAGGGCACGGGGAGCTTCCGCCGTGGCTGCCGTCTGCACCGTCGCTTCCCCCTCGCCGATCAGCGCCAGCGCCAGGTGCGCGAGGGGGGCGAGATCGCCCGAGGCGCCGACAGACCCTTGCGCTGGAATCACGGGCAGGACGTCGGCATTGAGCAGGGCGAGGAGGGTGTCGACGACGAGCGGGCGCACGCCGGAGAAACCCGCCGCCAGGTTGTTCGCCTTGAGCAGCAGCATGCGCCGCACCAGTGCGGCCGGGAGCGGTTCGCCCACGCCGCACGCGTGGCTGCGCACGAGGTTGAGCTGCAGCTTGCGGGTCTTCTGCGCGGGGATGACCCGGTTGGCGAACGCGCCGAAGCCCGTGTTGATGCCGTAGGCGGTCCGTCCGGACGTGACCGTTGCGAGGACGGTGGCCTCGGACTCCCGCATGCGTGCGCGGGCCGTGTCCGCCAGGTCGACCTCCGGGCGCTCGTGCTCGAACTGCCGCAGCTGCTCGAGCGTGAGCGAGGCGCCGTCGATGACGAGCTTCGGGTTACGCATGCAGGCTGCGGAAGCGCACGCGGTGCGGTTCGTCCGCTTCCTCGCCGCGGCGCTTCTTGAGGTCGTCGACGTATTCCGAGTAGTTGCCTTCGAACCAGACCACTTCGCTGTTGCCCTCGAAGGCGAGGATGTGCGTTGCGATGCGGTCGAGGAACCAGCGATCGTGCGAGATGACGACGGCGCAACCGGGGAAGCTCAGCAGCGCTTCTTCGAGCGCGCGCAGCGTTTCGATGTCGAGGTCGTTGGTCGGCTCGTCGAGCAGGATGACGTTGCCGCCTTCCTTCAGCACCTTCGCGAGGTGCACGCGGTTGCGTTCGCCGCCGGACAGTTCGCCGATGGTCTGCTGCTGCTGCGCGCCGCGGAAGTTGAAGCGGCCGACGTAGGCGCGCGCCGGCGTCTCGTAGTTGCCGACCTTGATCGTGTCGAGGCCGTTCGAGATCTCCGCGAACACCGTCTTCCTGTCGTCGAGCGACTGCCGCGACTGGTCGACGTACGCGAGCTGCACGGTCGGCCCGATGCGGAGTTCGCCGCCGTCGGCCTGCTCCTGCCCCGTGATGATGCGGAACAGCGTGGTCTTGCCCGCGCCGTTCGGGCCGATGATGCCCACGATGCCGCCCTGCGGCAGGTTGAAGTCGAGGTTGTCGAACAGCAGCTTGTCGCCGTAGGCCTTGGAGAGGCCCCTGGCTTCGACCACGAGTTCGCCCAGGCGCGGGCCCGGCGGGATGTAGATCTCGTTGGTCTCGTTGCGCTCCTGGAAGTCGCGCGACTGCAGCTCCTCGAACCGCTGCATGCGCGCCTTGCTCTTGGCCTGGCGCGCCTTCGGGTTCTGGCGTACCCACTCGAGTTCGCGCGCAAGCATCTTCTTGAGCGCGCCCTGCTGCTGTTCCTCGACCTTGAGGCGCGCTTCCTTCTGCTCGAGCCACGACGAGTAATTGCCCTGCCACGGGATACCGTGGCCGCGGTCGAGTTCCAGGATCCAGCCCGCGACGTTGTCGAGGAAATAGCGGTCGTGTGTCACCGCGATGACGGTGCCCGGGTACTGCTCGAGGTAGTGTTCGAGCCAGCGCACCGATTCCGCGTCGAGGTGGTTGGTGGGTTCGTCGAGCAGCAGCATGTCGGGCTTCGACAGCAGCAGCTGGCAGAGCGCGACGCGGCGCCGCTCGCCGCCCGAGATCTTCGTGACGTCCGCGTCCCACGGCGGCAGGCGCAGTGCGTCGGCCGCGACCTCGAGCTGGCGATCGAGGTTGTGGCCGTCGGTCGCCTGGATGATGGCTTCGAGCCGCGCCTGTTCGGCCGCGATCTTGTCGAAGTCGGCGTCCGGCTCGGCATACGCGGCATACACGGCGTCGAGTCCGGCCAGCGCAGCCTTGATGTGCGCGACCGCGACTTCGACGTTGCCGCGCACGTCCTTGGTCGCGTCGAGCTGCGGCTCCTGCGGCAGGAAGCCGATGTTGATGCCGGGCTGCGGCCGCGCTTCACCTTCGAACTCCTTGTCGATGCCCGCCATGATCCTGAGCAGCGTGGACTTGCCGGATCCGTTCAAGCCGAGCACGCCGATCTTGGCGCCCGGGAAGAAGCTCAGGGAGATGTCGCGAAGGATGACCCGCTTCGGGGGTACGACCTTCCCGACGCGATTCATCGTGTAAATGAACTGTGCCATTGGGAGGAACTGCGCTCGTCGTCCGGCGGACCCGAAAAAGGTCGGGAATTATCGGTCATCCGGGGCACTGGACGCTACCGCCGCGGCCGCGGGACTGCTACGCTGCCCCGCGATCCGCTGCCGGGGCCCACGCCGCTTGACGCAGACCGACCCGCCGTCACCGCCGGTGCTGATGGTGGCCAGTGACGGCCTGAGCCGTTACGGCTTCGGCGACGGCCATCCTTTCGGACCCGACCGGCAGGAGGCTTTCCTGCGCGAGCTGCGCCGCAGTCCCGCCTACCTGCAGTTGCGCATCGTCGACCCGCGCGTGGCTGGACGCGACGAGCTGGAATCGTTCCATCGCCGCGAGTACGTGGACCTCGTCGTCCAGAAATCGGCAGAAGGCCGCGGCTACCTCGACGTCGGTGACACGCCGGCCTCGAAGGGCATCTTCGAGGCGTCCAGCCTGGTCGTGGGCGGCACGCTGCTGGCGGTCGAGGAGATCATGGGCGGCCGCGCGCGGCGCGGCTTCATTCCCATCGCTGGCCTGCATCACGCATCCCGCGCACATGCCGCGGGATTCTGCGTGTTCAACGATTGCGGCGTTGCCATTGAACTGCTGCGCAAGCGGCATGGCCTGCGCCGGATTGCCTACGTGGACATCGACGCGCATCACGGCGACGGCGTCTTCTACGCGTTCGAGTCCGATCCGGACGCGCTCTTCGCCGATATCCACGAGGACGGGCGCTACCTCTATCCGGGCACCGGCGCCGCGGAAGAGACAGGCAAGGGCGGTGCCGCTGGCACCAAGCTGAACCTGCCGGTGCCGCCGGGGGCGGGCGACGAGGACTTTCACCGCGAATGGGTCAAGATCGAGCGGTACCTGCGGCAGGCGCAGCCGGAGTTCATCCTCCTGCAGTGCGGTGCCGACAGCCTTGAAGGCGATCCCATCACGCATCTCGCCTTCACCGAGGAAGCGCACGCGCACGCGGCGGCAGCCGTGTGCCGTATCGCGGACGAAATCGGACACGGTCGCGTGCTTGCGCTGGGCGGGGGCGGGTACAACCGCCAGAACCTGGCTCGCGCATGGACCCGGGTCGTCGAGGCGCTGGTCGCGAGCTAACGCCAGCCCTTGAAGAAGCTGCCGTCGGCGAAGTCCCAGAGCAGGCTCAGGTGCCAGCGCGTGTCGTAGGACTGGTCGCTGAGCGGGATCTCTGCGCCCACGCTCAATGCCACGTGCGCGCCCCGGGTGAGCCCGAAGCGCAATTGCGGGAGCACGGTCCACTGCATGGAGTCGCCGCCCCCGTCGTCGAAGGGCGCGGTAGCAGTGAACTCCAGGGCCGGGAAGACGCGTCGCGGCCATTGCGTCCAGCGGTAGTGCACGACGGCGGCGAATTCCGCCTCGCCCATGTCGACGTCGTCCACCGGCAGGATCAGGCGGGCGCTGGACTGGAACATCCAGCGCTCGGCGAAGAGCCGGCCATAGGCGAGGTATGGGATGATTTCCTCGGAGGCGTCACCGTCGGTCGGGAAGGCGACGACCACAGCGCCGGACAGTATTGAACGTCGCGCCAGGTTCCAGTGCAGCACCGTCTTGGCGCCGACCTCGACTTCAGTGATCTCGCTGTCAGTGCCGTCGTCCTCGTGGACGAGTTCGACGACACCCATCGAGCGCTTGCCGAAGCGTTTCTCGACCTCGAGCACGTTGCGCCAGACATCGGCGCCGTCGCGATCAGTGAGTCGCGACTTCCAGACGATTTCGTCCTCGGGAAACGCTTTCTTGGTGCGGATCGGCAGGAAGAAGTTGAGTTCGCCGGGCGGGTAGGCCTCGCTGCCGGGCGCCAGGGTCTTCGCGTAGGCGACGACGTCACGAATCTGCTGCTCATTCAGCGCAGCGCCTTGCGCAGGCATCGTGGCCGACAACCCCAGCGCCTGGCCGCCGTGCGTCACCACGATCCGCCAGTCCTCGGCCGGTTCGCGGCTGTTGAACAGCGGGTCCGACAGGTCGGCAGGCTGCGGGTCCAGCGCCTTGACGGTCGGATTCTCCGGGTCGGCATGCCCTGTGGGGCCATGGCAGGCGGCGCAGACGCTGTCAAAGGTCCGACGTCCGGCCTCCAGGTCGGGCGTGGAGCCCTCTGCCGCGAGCGCAGGCAGGGCGGCCGCGGTCAACAGAGGCAGCGCGGCAGCGAGCACACGCGGAAGAATGGGGTGTCGTAGACGCTTCATGGGCGCGGTACCTGCTGTTCGTCCCGCCGGCGGGCTTGCATCACCCTAGCGCTGTGCCCGGCAGGGCGCGCTCGGTAGTTTCCGCGATCGGCTACAATCGCGCGTCCCCGACCGTGGAGAGCACATGTTTCCCGCCAGCATGACTATCGCCGGGTTCGATCCCGAACTCGCGGCTGCGATCGATCACGAGCGCGTCCGCCAGGAAGATCACATCGAGCTGATCGCTTCCGAGAACTACGCGAGTCCGCGCGTGCTCGAGGCCCAGGGCTCCGTGCTCACCAACAAGTATGCCGAAGGCTATCCGGGCAAGCGCTACTACGGCGGATGCGAATACGTCGACGTTGCCGAACAGCTCGCGATCGACCGCGCGAAGAAGCTCTTCGGCGCCGACTTCGCCAACGTGCAGCCGCATTCCGGTTCGCAGGCCAACGCTGCCGCGTTCCTCGCGCTGATGAAACCGGGCGACACCCTGCTCGGGATGAGCCTCGACCACGGCGGGCACCTCACGCACGGCGCCAAGGTCAACTTCTCCGGCAAGATCTTCAACGCCGTGCAGTACGGGCTCGATCCGGCCACCGGCGCGATCGACTACGCGCAGGTCGAGCGCCTCGCGCGCGAGCACCGGCCGAAGATGATCATCGCGGGCTTCTCCGCGTATTCGCGCATCCTCGATTTCCCGCGCTTTCGCCAGATAGCCGATGCCGTGGGCGCGTACTTCCTCTGCGACATGGCGCACGTCGCGGGCCTGGTCGCGGCGGGCGTGTACCCGAATCCGGTGCCCTACGCCGACGTCGTCACGACCACGACGCACAAGACGCTGCGCGGTCCGCGCGGCGGACTGATCCTTGCGCGTCAGAACGACGAGATCACCAGGAAGCTCAACTCGATGATCTTCCCGGGCACGCAGGGCGGCCCGCTGATGCACGTCATCGCGGCCAAGGCCGTTGCGTTCCTCGAGGCGATGCAGCCCGAGTTCGTCGGCTACCAGAAGCAGGTCGTCGCCAACGCGCGCGAGATGTGCAAGGTCTTCCAGCAGCGCGGCATCAAGATCGTGTCCGGCGGCACTGACAACCACCTGTTCCTGGTCGACCTGGCCGACAAGGACGTGACGGGCAAGGAGGCAGACGCCGCGCTCGGTCGCGCGCACATCACCGTGAACAAGAATTCGGTGCCGAACGATCCTCGCCCGCCCATGGTCTCGAGCGGCATCCGCATCGGCACGCCTGCGGTCACGACGCGCGGATTCAAGGAGGCCGAGGTCGCGCAGCTCGCCCATTGGATAGCGGACGTGCTGACCCACCCGAACGACGAAGCCGTGATCGCGAAGACGCGCGCAGCGGTCGAAGAGATCTGCCGTCGCTTCCCGGTGTACGGCGGCTGAGCGCGGACTGAGCAGGCAGCAGGGCAGGAGACCGTCCGGTGTACTGTCCATTCTGCTCGTTTGAGGAAACGAAAGTCATCGACTCGCGCCTCTCCGGCGAGGGGCAGCAGGTGCGCCGCCGCCGCGAGTGCCTGCGCTGCGGCGAGCGGTTCACCACCTTCGAAACCGCCGAACTCGTCATGCCTCGCGTCGTGAAGAGCGACGCGACGCGCGAGCCCTTCGACGAAGCGAAGCTGCGCTCTGGCATGGTGAAGGCGCTCGAGAAGCGGCCCGTGGCGATCGAGGCCATCGACGCGGCCGTGAATCACGTCTGCCACAAGCTGCGCACGCTCGGCGAGCGCGAGGTCCCGGCCCGACTGATCGGCGAACTCGTGATGGACGAGTTGCACCAGCTCGACGAAGTGGCCTATGTGCGCTTCGCCTCGGTCTATCGCAGCTTCCAGGACGTCGACGCGTTCCGCGAGGAAATCGACAAGCTGCGGCACCGCCGGCCGCGCTCCGCGGAAGAACTGCAGCTCGGGCTCTGGTCCGGTGCCGACGCGCCGCTGACAGTGGCGCCGCCCCCTGCCGGCGGCAATGGCACGCCCGGCAAGAAGTAGACGGCACGCCCCGCATGACAGCCAACGCCGCCGCGATCGACCACGTCCACATGGCACGGGCGCTGCAGCTCGCGGCCCGCGGGACCTACTCGACGGCGCCGAATCCGGCGGTAGGTTGCGTGCTGCTCGATGCCGCCGGCGCGGTCGCGGGCGAGGGCTGGCACCATCGCGCGGGTCGGCAGCATGCCGAAGTGTCTGCACTGCAGGCGGCAGCGGTCCGCGCACGCGGCGGCACGGCCTACGTCACGCTGGAGCCGTGCTCGCACCACGGACGCACGCCGCCCTGTGCCGATGCGCTGATCCAGGCCGGGGTGCGGCGGGTGGTCGCGGCGATGCAGGACCCGAACCCGCTCGTCGCGGGCGAAGGCCTGCGCAAACTCGAAGCTGCCGGCATCGTGACGGCCGTCGGCATACTCGAACGCGAAGCGCGCGAGCTGAATCGAGGCTTCGTTGCGCGCATGCGGCGGGGCCGGCCGTGGGTGACGGTGAAGCTCGGCAGCAGTGTCGACGGCCGTACGGCGCTGGCCGATGGCTCCAGCCAGTGGATCACGTCGGAGTCCGCGCGCGCCGATGCGCAGCGTCTGCGGGCTCGCGCATCGGCGATCGTCACCGGCATCGGCACCGTGCTCGCGGACGATCCCGCACTGACTGTGCGGCATGGCGCGCTGGACCTGGGCGGTCGCGTGCCGTTGCGCGTCGTGCTCGATTCCCGCGGCCGGCTCGAACCCGACCTGAAGGTGGCGCGGGATGGCCTGCCAACGCTGGTATTCAGTTCGGAGGCGGGCGCTCGCGCGCTCGCGCGCCTCGCGCAAGCCGGGCCGGCGGCTCTGCAGGTCGAGCCCATGCCAGCGGATGCCACGGGGCGAATCGACCTGGACGCGACGCTGCAACGCCTGGCCGCACTCGAATGCAACGAAGTACTGGTGGAGGCCGGTCCGCAGCTCGCTGGCAGCTTCCTCGCGGCCGGACTCGCCGACGAAATCGTGCTGTACGTCGCGCCGACCATCCTCGGCGAGGCGGCGCAGCCTGCCTTCGTGCTGCCGCGGCCGCTGCGCGTGCTGTCGGAGCGGCCGCAGTATTCCTATCACGACGTGCGGCGGATCGGTCCGGACCTCCGCCTGACGCTGCGTCCCGTGGAGAGCCGACCTTAATGTTCACTGGAATCGTGCAGGGCGTTGGAACGGTGCGTGCGATCGAGCCGCGCGGCGGCGACGTCACTCTCGTGTTCGACACGGCCGGCGTGTCGCTCGCCGACATCGAACTCGGCGGCAGCATCGCCGTGAGCGGCGTCTGCCTGACGGCAACCCGGTTCGATACCTCGAGCTTCGCGGCGGACGTCTCGCGCGAAACGCTCGCGCTCACGACGCTCGGCCAGCGGGTCGTTGGCAGCCGGGTGAACCTGGAGAAGGCGCTGCTGGCCGGGCAGGCGCTGGGCGGTCACTACGTCACCGGGCACGTGGACGGAGTGGGGGAACTGGTCTCGCGCCACGACGATGCGCGCTCGGTACGCATGGAATTCCGGGTGCCGCACGAACTGGCGCGCTACGTCGCCCGTAAGGGTTCGATCTGCATCGACGGCGTCAGCCTCACCGTGAACGGCGCCAGGGGCGATCGCTTCGACGTGAACCTCGTGCCGCACACCCTGGCGGTCACGACGCTGGGAGAGTTGCAGGCCGGCAGCCGTGTGAATCTCGAGGTCGACATCATTGCGCGCTATGTCGAGCGGATGATGCATCCCGACCTGGCCTGAGCCGGTGGCCGGTCGTTCCGCCTTCCTGCCCCGCCCCCTGCTAGACTGCGCGCCGCGAAGGCAAATCTGGCGCCGTCGTTGTCTGATGAAAATCGCTAAAATTCAACGACCTAGGTGCTTTTTATCATGAACGTCCTGAACACGATCGACGAGATCCTGAACGACCTCCGGCACGGCCGGATGGTCGTGATCATGGACGACGAGGATCGTGAGAACGAGGGCGACCTCGTGATGGCCGCGACGAAGGTGCGTCCGGAA
>JAOUGW010000192.1 GCA_029865465.1 Gammaproteobacteria bacterium | reverse complement strand
GGGGTTGGGGGTTGGGGGATAGTCGGAGATGAGGTCGTTGCGTCCGGTGCATCTGCACCTCCGACTATCCCCCAACCCCCATCCCCTAACCCCTCTTGCGGAGCAGGCGCGACTTCTCCCGCTGCCCGTCGCGGTCTTTCTCGGTATCGCGCTTGTCGTGCGCCTGCTTGCCCTTCGCCACGCCGATCTCGAGCTTCACCTTGCCGTGGCTCCAGTACAGCTCGAGCGGCACGATGGTGTGGCCCTTGCGCTCGACCGCTCCGACCAGGCTGTCCAGTTCCCGGCGGTTCAGCAGCAGTTTTCGCGTGCGAGTCGGGTCCGCCACGATGTGCGTCGACACCGTGCGCAGCGGCGTGATGTGCGCGCCGATCAGGAAGGCCTCGCCGTTCTTGATGATCACGTAGCCTTCGGTGATCTGGGCCTTGCCGGCGCGCAGGCTCTTGACTTCCCAGCCCTGCAGCGCGAGCCCGGCCTCGAGCTTTTCCTCGATGAAATACTCGTACCGCGCGCGCTTGTTCTGCGCGATCGTGGGGTTCTCGTCGGACTTGCGGTCCTTGTCCTTGCGCGGGGTCGTCATGGCGGCACTTGGGGGCGGGTCGCGCATTCTATCTGCCCCGCATAGACTGCGCGCGTCCGGACCGAAATCGAACATGTCCAGCCGCGAAATCAAGCGCACCGCGCTCGTCACCTTTTCCCCCGAGCAGATGTTCGACCTGGTGGTCGACGTCGAGCGCTATTGCGAATTCCTGCCATGGGTGGCGGGCGCCGAAGTGCACGAAAAGACCGGGCGCGACCTGCAGGCCAGCCTGGTCATGGAGCGCGCGGGCATCCGCCAGACTTTCACTACGCGCAATGTCATGCAGCGGCCGGACTGGATGTCGCTCGAACTCGTGAGCGGGCCGTTCAAGCAACTGGACGGCCTCTGGACGTTCACGGCGATCGGCACGGCCGGGACCAAGGTCGTGCTGGACATGAAGTTCGAATTTGCGAATCCCGTGGCGTCGATGCTGTTCGGCCGGGCGTTCGAGCAGAGCGTCGGCGAGTTGATCGATGCGTTCGTGGCGCGCGCGAGGCAAGTCCACGGCGCGGGGTCGTAGCCATGGGCGAGCGCGCGGCGCAGGTCGAAGTCGTCTACGCGCTGCCTGACCGGCAACGGGTCGTGACGCTGCCACTGCCGGAGACGGGGCTCACAGCACAGGCGGCCGTCGAGAGCTCGGGGCTGCTGGAGGAATTTCCGGCACTGCGCGACCGGCCACTCGTCCTCGGCATCTACGGGACGGTCTGTGCGCCGGATCGTCCACTGCGTGACCGTGACCGTGTCGAAATCTATCGACCGCTCCGGGTGGATCCCCGCGCGCAACGCCGCGAGCGGGCCGCGAACGCGGCACGCAAGGGCCGAAAACGCTGAGACCAAGAGAGCAGCAGCGGGTGCCAGCGCCGGGGATCAGTTGGTCGTGCCGTCCGGCCTGGGGGCGGGCGGCGACTGGTCGACCGCAGCAACCGGTGGCCGTGCGGGCGCGGTGCCTTCCGCCGGGGCCGGGGCCTCAGCCTCGGCTGGCGTCGCCGGCTGCGGTTTGTTGACCGGCGGCAGTACGGGCAGGCCGGGCTTCTCGACGCGGCTGACCTTGTCGCCTTCGAATCGCACGATGAAATGCCCGCGATCCCGGCCCTTTTCACGCCCGCGCTTTAAAGTGTAGATGTAGTCCCAGCGCTGTGGGTCGAACGGATCGGCCAGCATCGGGGTGCCGAGCAGATAGCGCACCTGGCTGCGGGTCATGCCCGCCGTCACCTGGTCGATATCTTCCGTCTTGACCAGGTTGCCCTGCTGGATGTTCGGCCGGTAGACGCATCCGGCCGAACCGAGCGCAACACCCACGACCAGGATCCGGGAAAGGGCGGCTCGGGAAAACGCGCTCATGCTTGGTGGCTTCTGCTGTCTGGAGTTACCGGGCCGGCCCGGAGATAATGCGGCGCGATCATAACCCAACCGCGCTTCGGCGCAGCACCCGGCCCGCAAGGAACAATTCCGTGGAACCTTCGCAACTGCGTCGCGCTGGCCTGAAGATCACCGCGCCGCGCCTGAAGATTCTCGAGATCCTCGCCAGTGCGACCGTGCGGCACATGAGCGCGGAAGACGTCTACCGGCGCCTGCTCGAGCTCAACGAGGATATCGGCCTCGCCACGGTCTACCGGGTGCTGACTCAATTCGAGTCCGCCGGCCTGGTGACGCGCCACCATTTCGAGGGCGGCACCGCGGTCTTCGAACTCAACGAGGGCATGCATCACGATCACATCGTGTGCATAGACTGCGGCCACGTCGAAGAGTTCTCAGACGAAGATATCGAGGAGCGGCAGCGGGCGATCGCCGGGCGCCTCGGCTTCGAGATCACCGATCACTCGCTCACCCTGCACGGCCACTGCGTGCGCGAGGCTTGTCCTTACCGCCCGAAGCGCCCGTAGCGCGGCCAGCCTCGAGCGGAGAGCCGGCCCGCGTCGCGGCTCCTGGCGGACGCGCCGCGGCCAGCATTTCGCGCGCGTGGTCGCGCGTGCGGTCCGTGATCGTGGTGCCACCGAGCATGCGGGCCAGTTCCTCGACGCGGGCCGCCTCGTCCAGGACTTCGATCCGCGTGCGCGTCTTGCCGTCCGTGACGTGCTTGGACACGCGCAACTGATGATCCGACTGCGACGCAACCTGTGGCAGGTGCGTCACGCACAGCACCTGGCCCTTGCCGGCCAGCGCGTGCAACTGGCGCCCGACCATCTCGGCCACGGCGCCACCGACTCCGGCATCGACTTCGTCGAAGACCAGGCAGGGGAGGTGAGCGGCCTCTACAGCCGCGACCTGCAGGCCTAAGCTGATCCGCGAGAGTTCGCCCCCCGAGGCGACTCTTGCCAGTGGACGCAGTGGCTGCCCCGGGTTGGCGCTGACGAGAAACTCGATTTCGTCGTTGCCGTGCGCCGAGAACACCGGCGGATCCTGCGGTTCGACCCGCGTGGCGAACACGCCGCCCGGCATGCCGAGCGCCTGCATGAGCCCGGTGACCTTGCGGTCCAGTGCCGCCGCCGCCTGCTGCCGGCCCTGGGTGAGGAGCTTCGTGGCGGCGAGGTAGCGCTCGCGAGCCGCCGCGAGTCGTTGCTGCAGTTCCGCTTCGCTCAGCGCGCCGGCTTCGAGCCCGGCCAGTTCTGCTGCGAGCGTCGCCTGCAGGGCAGGCAACTCGCTCGTTTCGATGCGGTGCTTGCGTGCGACGCTCTCGAGTGCCGCCAGTCGCGCTTCGATCCATTCCTGTCGCGCAGGATCGGCCTCGAGCCCAGCGGAGTAACGGCGCAGGCTCGAAAGCGCTTCGCGCGCGGCAATCGTCGCTTCCTCGAGCTGCGCCGCCACCGGCTCGAGCGCCGCGTCGAGGCCGACGAGCTGTCGCAGGACGCCTTGTGAGCGCGCGAGCGCCGAGGTGACGCCACCGTCGTCGCCGGCGAGCAGCGCTTCGACCTGTGCGGCGCCTTCCGCCAGGCGTCCCAGGCCCGAGATTCGCTTGCGCTCTTCGATCACTGCCGCGGCTTCGCCCGGCCTGGGATCGAGGGCCTGCAGTTCGGTGACGAAATGCCGCAGCAGGTCGAGCCGCGCCTCGCGCTCGCGCACGCGCTGTTCGAAGGAGGCGCGCTGTTCGTCGAGCGTCTGCCAGGCCGCATGCGCGGAGCGCACGGCTGCGTTCCTTGCGGCGAGCTGGCCGCTGCCGTCCAGCGTTTCGCGCTGGTAACCGCGTCGCGACAGCGATTGAAATTCGAGTTGCCCATGCACGTCGACCAGCAGCTCGCCGAGCGCCCGCAACGACTGCGCCGGCACCGCCTGCCCGTTCAGGTACGCGCGGCCGCGGCCATCGGCGCCGACGACCCGCCGCAGCTGGCATTCGCCTTCGTGTTCGATCGACTGCTCGTCGAGCCAGGCCAGCGCCGCCTCGTTGCCGGCCAGCGCGAACGTCGCACTGACTTCGGCTCGCTCTGCGCCGTGCCGCACCGATCCGCTGTCCGCACGGCCGCCGACAGCCAGCAGCAGCGCATCGATCAGGATCGACTTGCCGGCGCCGGTTTCGCCCGTGAGCACGGTGAAGCCGCGGCCGAACTCGAGTTCGACGGCCTCGACGATCGCGAAGTCCCGGATCTGCAGGTGCGTCAGCATTCAGATGGGCCCGGGGCTCAGGCGCCGGGCGGCTGCCCGTCGCGCGTGCCGCGGCCCCAGTGCAGCTTGGACCGCAGGATCCGGTAGTAGTCGTGTCCCGGCGGATGCAGCAGCGTGGCGTTGACCTTGGCGCGCTCGATCCGCAGGCGCACGCCAGGGTCGAGATCGCAAAGCACGATGCCGTCGCAGACGACCTGGGCGCGCGATTCGAAGCGGTCGGCCAGCTCGATTTCGATGACGCTGCCGGCCGGCACGACGATGGGACGGTCGGACAAGGTGTGCGGGCATACCGGAACGAGGACGACGGCATCGAGGCTCGGATGCACGATCGGACCGCCACACGACAACGCGTACGCCGTCGAACCCGTGGGCGTGGCGATGATGAAACCGTCGCCCACGTGAGTATTCACGTAGGCGCCATTGACCCAGGTGCGGACGTCGACCATGCGCCCGGTTTCGCGCTTGGCGACGACGACGTCGTTCAAGGCGAGCGCATCGATGGGCTTGCCGTCGGCCAGGACATGCGCCGCGAGCAGCATGCGCCGCTCGGCCCGGCAGCGGCCGCCCAGCGCATCGTCGACGCTCTGGAGCATCTGTTCGGGCCCGACGTCGGCCAGGAACCCGAGCCTGCCGCGGTTGACGCCCAGCACCGGGACGTCGGCCATGGCCGCCATGCGTGCGGCATGCAGCATGGTGCCGTCGCCGCCGACGGCGACGATCAGTGCGGCGTCGAGCGCGAGATCGGGTTCGAGCACCGTGTGGACGCCGTCGCCGTCCAGCACCAGCGCCTCGTCCGCAACGACGCGCACGGTGTAGCCCTTGCCGAGCAGGTGGTGCGCAAGCGTCTGCATGGCTTCGGCGACGCGCGGGTCGACCGGGCGGCCGGCGAGGGCGACGCAGGTTCTGCCGGATTGGCGAGTATCCATAAGGTGCCTGCCTTTTAGCATGCGGCCGAGCGGACCGGCCAGCGCGATTCCATGGTCCTGCAGGCGCAAATGCGTTGCTTGACTTGGCGGAAAAGCACACGCTAGGTTTGCGGTGGCCATGCACGAAATACCTGACGATCCCCTGACTGAACGCGCGCAGCACCTGCTGCGGGTCCTGGTCGAGAGCTATATCCGCGAAGGACAACCCGTCGGTTCGCGCAACCTCTCCCGTGATTCGGGGCTCAACCTCAGCGCTGCCACGGTCCGCAATGTCATGGCGGATCTCGAGGAATACGGCTTCGTCGCGTCGCCGCACACCTCGGCCGGTCGCGTGCCCACCGACAAGGGTTACCGCTTCTTCGTCGACACGTTGTTGCGCCAGCGCCAGCGCCCCGACGACTCGCACATGCTGCACGAGCTGAGCCAGCGGCTCGAACAGGAGGAGGACCGCGACCCCAAGGCACTCGTTGCGGTCGCCTCGCAGATGCTGTCCTCGCTGACGCACCTGGCCGGCGTGGTGACGATCCCGCGCCAGCCCCACCAGTCGCTGAGCCAGATCGAATTCCTGCCGCTCTCCGAGAACCGCGTGCTCGCCGTGATGGTGATCAACGGCCGTGACGTGCAGAACCGCGTCGTCCACCTCGAACGCTATTACACGGCCGAAGAGCTGCGCCGCGCCGCGAACTTCCTCAACCAGCAGTTCGTCGGCAAGGAACTCGCCCAGATCCGCCTGGACATCGTGGCAGAGCTGACGCAGGCCGGTGAAACGCTGAACCAGCTGATGCGCGACGCGATCCACGTGGCACAGCAGGCGGTGGGCGAGGGGAACCAGCAGAGCGGGCCCGAGTACGTGCTTGCGGGCGAGACCAACCTGATGGAGTTCGCCGAGCTCTCGAACGTCGAAAAGCTGCGCCGGCTGTTCGATGCCTTCACGTCGAAGCGCGACATCCTGCACCTGCTCGACCAGAGCCTGGGAGCCGAGGGTGTCCAGATCTTCATCGGCCAGGAATCGGGGTACCAGATCCTCGACAACTGCAGCCTGGTTACCGCCCCGTATGCGCTCGACAACGAGACCGTCGGGGTCCTGGGCGTCATCGGCCCGACCCGAATGGCCTACGACCGGGTCATTCCGATCGTCGACGTCACTGCCCGATTACTGGGCTCCGCCTTGAATTCCCGCCGGTAGGCCCGATCTAGCGGGCGAGCGGCCGTGCCGCGGGCCTTTTCCGGGTCCCGCGGGTCGGCGCCCATTGCTTGCAGGCAGGTCAAAT
The DNA here is from genome assembly GCA_029865465.1 of Gammaproteobacteria bacterium. Taxonomy (GTDB): domain Bacteria; phylum Pseudomonadota; class Gammaproteobacteria; order Steroidobacterales; family Steroidobacteraceae; genus RPQJ01. Next base: position 117 of record JAOUGW010000192.1, on the reverse strand, counting down.
GAGCACGAATCCCGAACACGAACCGGCGGCCGCGGCGCCTGGGCAGGACACTCCGGACACGGTTGCCGCAGCAGATGCGGAACTGGCCGTTGCCCAGGTCCAGTTGCAGGAGGCCCG
>JAOUGW010000191.1 GCA_029865465.1 Gammaproteobacteria bacterium | reverse complement strand
ACGGCCATCTTCGATGCCAACCTGAAACTGGACGGTTACGGTGCATTCGTTCGAGCCACCGCGTTCAACGACTTCGTCTACACCGGCCGCAACCACAACGATTCGCCAAGCACCAACAACAACCTCGTGGCCAACGGTGGCGCGCTGACCGACAACCAAGTCTTCGCCAAAGCCACCCGGGATCGCCACGGCCGGGACGCCGAGATACTCGATGCCTACGTCTATGGTGATTTCGTATTGGCTAATAACCCAGTGACCGTCCGCTTGGGTCGGCAGGTCGTGAACTGGGGGGAAAGTTTGTTCATCATTGGCGGCATCAATACGGCCACCGCTAACCTGGATGCCACCAAACTGAGCTCACCGGGCAAGGAACTGAAGGAAGTGTTTCTGCCGACCGGGCAGCTGTACGGCCAGGCGACATTCGGCAATCTGACTGTGGCAGGTTATTCGCAGTGGGAGTGGGACCCGATACGCCTGAATCAGCCAGGGTATTTCATGTCCAACAACGACGCCTTGCTCGGGCCCTCCGTCCTGGCATTCGGAGCCTACGCTACGCATGGCATCGACCAGCGTGCCAAGAACACTGGGCAATACGGTCTGTCTGCCCGCTACGTGGCCAAGGAACTGGGTAGTACGGAGTTTGGACTGTATTACGTCAACTACCACGACAGGCTGCCGGCTCTCTACAGCTACGCGGATGCGGCCTCGCCGATCGGTCTTTCATACGGTCTCAAGTATTTCGAGAACATCAAGCTTTATGGTGCAAGCGTAAGCACCGTGCTTGGCGGCTCGAATTACGCGGCCGAGATCAGCTATCGCGATGGTACTCCGGTAGAGGTAAATGCCGGCCCTGACCCTTTCGCCAACTATAAGAGGGCCAAGGTGGTTCAAGCCCAGATGTCGGCAATCTTCTTTCTCGGCACATTTGGTGGCCTAGCGCACGATTCTGACATCATTGTTGAGTATGGCGTCAACCGGGTGCTTGGTCTTGACAACGGTGAACTCTTCGTCCCAAGCAATTCCAGGACGTCCCATGGTGGCACCATTGAACTCGAGCTGGATTACTTCAATGTCGGCGGTCTCCCCTTGAAAATGGCAAATACGCTGGATTGGAGCATCAGCCCCCGCGGTACCTCTCCGACGGGAGCCTTCGCTCAGAAACAGAACAGCCTCGCCATTGGCACCAAATTCACTTACAAGGATCGTTACCAGTTTGGGATTAGCTACACCAATTTCTATGGTGACAAGAAGGATCCCAAAGGCAACTTCGACAGAGACACGCTTGCAGTCAACGCGAAGATCTCGTTCTAAAGCTTTGCGACCCGAATTCGGAGACTTAACCCCATGAAACTGCTGAATACTACGATTGGCCGCCGCGGCCTGTTGCCGGCGATGCTGGCTGCCCTGTTGCTGAGCGGCGCGGCGCACGGCAAGACCACGGCGGAGGAAGCCGCCCGACTCGGCAAGGATCTGACACCGATGGGCGCCGAAAGGGCCGGCAACAAGGCCGGCACCATCCCGGAGTGGACCGGTGGGCTGACCGCCGCGCCGAAGGACATTGGTTACAAGGGCCCTGGATACAAGCATCCGGACCCCTTCGCCAAGGATCCGATCCTGCTCACCATCGACGCCGGCAACATCGCCCAGCACGCCGCACAAGTGCCGGCCGGTGTGCAGGCGTTGATCAAGAAGTACCCCAAGACCTTCAAGCTCAACGTCTACACGACGCGCCGTACGGCGGCAGCTCCCCAGAGCTATTACGACAACACCAAGCGCAACGCGACGGTCGTCGATCTCTCGGCCGACGGGCTGTCGATCGTCACCAATGGCGTCAAGGGCGGCGTGCCATTCCCCATTCCAAAGCGCGCCGAGGAGGTGATGTACAACCACTCACTGCGCTGGCGCGGTATCGAACGCATGGCCGACTATGCTCGCGCCAACATCTATGCCGACGGCACGGTCAGCCACAGCGGCGGTGGACAGCAGTGGGAACACTACCCCTGGGACGACCCGGCGGTCAGCGCCAAGGACTGGGACGGGGTCTACTGGGAGATCTACGTCGAGTACAGCATTCCGGAGCGCCGCAAGGGTGAGCTCCTGCTCGTGGTCGACAACGTCGATGCGATCAACAAACCCCGCCTGGCCTGGCAGTACTTCCCGGGGCAGCGCCGGATTCGCATGGCACCGACCATCGCCTACGACACCCCGCAGACGGGCGCAAACGGGCTGGAGGTGTACGACGACGTCTACGTCTTCAATGGCGCGCTCGATCGCTACAACTGGAAGATCGTCGGCAAGCAGGAGATGTACATCCCCTACAACAACTACAAGGTCCAGCTGGTGCCGGAGAAGGAGATCCTCCAGCCCCACCACATCAAGCCTGACCTGCTGCGTTGGGAGCTGCATCGGGTCTGGGTGATCGAGGCGACCCTGAAGGAAGGCCAGCGCCACGCCTATGCCAAGCGCAGGTTCTACATCGACGAGGACTCCTGGATCGCGACGATCTCGGACAACTACGACGACCGGGGCAACCTGTGGCGCATGAAGATGAATCCGATCAGCGTCGCCTACGAACTCCCGGGAGCGACCCAGGTCATCGACTCGGTCTACGACATGACCAAGGAAGAGTGGTCGATCAGCGAACACATGAACATGTTCGAGAAGACCTGGCTGCGTGATCCGAAGCTGATCAACACCCCTCCGGGTTGGTACACGAACGAGAACATGCGCCGCAGAGGACGCCAGTAGAGCTGGCGTAACCGACAGGGGTCTGCGCAGGCGAGGGTTTCACTCCCTCGCCCCTTTCTCAGAGGCAACACCAGGTTGCCCCTCCCTCGGAGAACAACGGTGCGACGAATTGCTTGGGACAGATCGACCCGACACCCGAGCCGCTGGGCATGGGTGGCGTTGCTTGCCGCTCTCGCGTGCGGTTCGGTTTCCGGGGCGACAGACCTTCTGAAGGCGCCGGCGCTCATGGAGCCCAAGGCGGCAGCCTCGAAGTTCATGGCTGTGGTGAACACCGGCTCCGGTCGGCTGGTCGCGGTGGGCGAGCGAGGCCACATCGTGCACTCCGACGATGGGGGGCGCAAGTGGACCCAGGCCCAGGTGCCGGTGAGCGTGACCTTGACGGCGGTGAGCTTTCCGAGCCCGCAGCAGGGCTGGGCGGTGGGTCACGGCAGCGTGTTGCTGCACAGCTCCGACGGCGGCGCAACCTGGACCAAGAAGCTCGACGGCAACGACATCAACCCCTTGATCGTGAGTTCTGCCGAGGCCGTGGCGGCTCGCCAGCGTCGACTGCTGGAGGCAGCGCCGAAGGCCGAGCGAGAACGCCTCGAGACGGCACTCGACGACGCCGAATACCTCGTGAAGGAAGCCAAGAAGGCCGTGGCGACGGGGCCCAGTCGCCCGTTCATGAACATCTGGTTTCGCGATCCGCAGCGTGGCGTGATCGTGGGCGCTTTCGGCACGTTGTTGTACACCGAGGATGGCGGCAAGAACTGGCGCGCCGACACCGGTGCGGTCGACAACCTGGGTGGTCGCCACTTCTACGGACTCGAGTCTTCCGGCAAGAACCTCTTTCTCGCCGGCGAGTCAGGCGGACTGCACCGTTCCGTCGACGACGGTCGCCACTGGGAACGCATGACGTCCCCCTACGAAGGGCCCTTGTTCAATGTCGTGGCAGGCGCGTCTGCCAAGTGCGTGCTGGCGGTGGGATTGCGCGGCAATCTCGTGCGCAGCTGCGACGCCGGCGCGACCTGGGATCACAGCGTCACCTCTCCCGGCGAAACCCTGAACGGCGGCACGGTCCTCGCGGACGGCACCGTGGTTGTCGTGGGCATGGCTGGCGTGGCATTCATCAGCCGTGACGGCGGCCGCACGCTGACGCCCTGGCAGACCCAGTTTCCCGGCTGCATGTCGGCAGCCGACGCCCGCGACGGCCACGTCGTGCTGGCAGGACTGGGCGGGATCAAGCGAATTGCCCTGCCCAAGTAAGGCGCGTTCTCCACCCATCGAGAGAGCTAACCAATGATGCTACACAACGCGAAGACTGCGGACGATCCCGGGCAGGCATCGGCACCGCTGTCACAGGCGGGATTCTTCGAACGCATGCTGTTCGGCCACCGCAAACTGATCCTCGGGTTCTTCGCATTGGCCACCGTGGTGCTGGGCTGGGAGGCTTCGCACCTGAAGATGGAAGCAAGCTTCGAGAAGATGATCCCGACCTACCACCCGTACATCGCCAACTACCTGCGGCACAAGCAGGATCTGACGGGCCTGGGCAATGTCTTGTGGATCGCAGTGGAGAACAAGCAGGGCGACATCTTCGACAAGGAGTACATCGACACGCTGCGTCGCATCACCGACGAAGTCTTTCACGTCAAAGGCGTCGACCGGGGGGCCGTGAAATCGCTCTGGATGCCGGCCGTGCGCTGGAAGGAGATCAACGAAAAGGGATTCTCCGGCGGGCCCGTGATCTCCGAGACCTACGATGGCAGCCCCAGGAGCCTGGCCGAACTGCGAACCAACGTCTTCAAGTCGGGCGAGATCGGCAAATTGGTCGCCAACAACCTTCGATCGAGTCTGATCGTGGTGCCGCTGCTCGAGCGTGACCCTGAAACCGGCAGCCCCATCGACTACCAGAAGATCTCCAGCTCGCTCGAAACGCTGATTCGCGACAAGTTCCAGCAGTCGTCCTCCCCATCGTCGGCGCAAGCCGGCGCGGACAAGCCACCGTCCGCCAAGATCGGCATCCACATCGTCGGTTTTGCCAAGCTGGTGGGCGATCTCATCGACGGCGCAAACCAGGTGGCGCTGTTCTTTGCAGCCACGGTCCTGATCAGCATGGCCTTGTTGTATCTCTATACGAGAAGCCTGCGTGCCACCCTGATCCCCCTGTTCTGCGCGCTCGTCGCCGTGGTGTGGCAGGCCGGGCTTCTCTATTGGCTCGGCTACGGACTCGACCCCTACTCCATGTTGGTTCCGTTCCTGGTCTTCGCGATCGGCGTCAGCCATGGGGTGCAGATGATCAACGGCGTCTATCACCAGACCATGCTCGGGCGCAACAAGTTCGACGCCGCGCGCTTTGCCTTCCGGCTGCTCTGGATACAAGCCCTTTGCGCCTTGGTCTCCGATGGCGCCGGCTTCGCGACCCTTTACCTGATCCGCATCGGCGTGCTGCAGGACATGGCGGTGGGCGCGGCGATTCGGTTCCCGGTTCTCATATTCGCCATGTTGTGCGTGCTGCCGCTCCTGCTGTCGTACTCCGGCGTCAGCCAGCGGGCCGTACAGCACGAGCAGCGCGTGGAAGACAAGGGCCGACACCCGCTGTGGCAGTTCCTGTCCCGCTTCGCCACGCGACGCGGCTCGATCGCCGTACTGCTGATCGTCGCGCTGTCGACGGTATGGGGGCTCGACTATCGCAAGAACCTGCAGGTCGGAGACCTCGACCGGGGGGCGCCGGAACTGCGGCCTGAGTCCCGCTACAACCGCGACAACCAGTTCGTGGTGGACAACTACGACGCCACCAGCGACCTGTTCGTGGTGATGCTGGAAACCCCGAAAGAGGGCAACAGCGACTACGGGGTGCTGGCAGCGGCGGAGCGCCTGCAATGGCAGTTGGAGAATCTGCCCGGGGTGCAGTCGACGGAGTCGATCGTCGATCGGGTCAAGTTCCTCAACGCCGCCTACAACGAAGGCAATTTCAAGTGGTACGGCCTGCCCCGCGACAAGACCGCCCTGGACACGATGGTGTTCGCCACCGCCGGGCAGGGCTTGGCCAACGAAGGCGGCAGCCTGAGCCTGATGTACGTCTACCTGAACGACCACAAGGCCGCCACGCTGGACCGGGTGGTCAAGGCGGTCGAGGCATTTGCGACCGACAACGACAGCGTCAAGGTGAGCTTCAAGATGGCCGCCGGGCCAGCGGGTATCGAGGCGGCAACCAACATCGAGATCGACAAGGCTCAGTACCGCATGCTGTTGCTGGTCTATGTCGTGGTCACGGTCCTGGTGCTGCTGACCTTTCGGTCCGTGCGCGCCACCATCTGCGTGATGGTTCCGCTGGCTCTGACCTCGCTGTTGTGCGAGGTGTTGATGCCGATGCTGGGCATCGGTGTCAAGGTGGCGACGCTGCCCGTGATCTCGGTCGGGGTGGGCATCGGCGTCGACTACGGGGTCTACATCTACAGCCGGTTGCTCACCTTTCTCGACGAGGGACTGTCGTTGCAAGAAGCCTACTACCAGACCCTCAGGACAACCGGCACGGCCGTCGCCTTCACCGGCATCACGTTGGCCGCGGGCGTATTCACCTGGTACTTCTCGGCCATCAAGTTCCAGGCCGACATGGGCATCCTGCTGACCTTCATGTTCCTGTGGAACATGGTGGGTGCCCTCGTCGTGTTGCCTGCCCTGGCCTACTGGCTCGCTCCGGCTGGCAAGAGCGGGCACACCAGCGGCGCGACGGCACTGGGCATGGCCAGCAGCTGAGAGGGTCCGCGATCCGGGGG
>JAOUGW010000365.1 GCA_029865465.1 Gammaproteobacteria bacterium | reverse complement strand
CCGGCGGGCCGCACCGCCATCCACCTAGGCAGCGGTGCCGCCAGCTGCTGGAGGACGCGTTGTCAGCGCACGTCGCCCGCCAGGTTGTAGCGGGCTGTAGCCATGCTAGGCTGCGCTCCACTGCAGTCTGGGGGGTAGACGCATGGAAAACATCGCTGCCAGCCGCGCTCGCTCGAGCTGGACCGCCGAACGACGTTTCTTCACGGGCATGGCCATCGCGATGCTGCTCGTTGCCTACGTCGGCTTCGCGCGCTCCTTCTTCCTGCGGCCATTGTTCCCCGAGTGGCCGTCTCCGTCCGAGCCGATCTTCTACGTGCACGGCGCATTCTTCTCGGCGTGGTGCGTGCTGCTCGTGGCGCAAGCCACGCTGGTCGGTGCCGGGCGCGTGGACGTGCATCGCAAGCTTGGCGTTCTCGGGATCGTCGTCGCACTGGGCATGGTGATCCTCGGGGTCGCCGGTGCGCTGGTCGCGGCCAACCGGCCGACCGGCTTCAACGGCGTGCCCGTGCCGCCGCTGCAGTTCCTGGTCGTGCCGCTGTTCGACATCGCTTTCTTCAGCGTGTTCTTCGGCCTCGCCGTCGCCAACCGCGCCACTCCGCAGAGTCACAAGCGCTATGTGATGCTAGCGACGGTGACGCTGCTCGCCGCCGCGTTCGCGCGCTGGCCGTACGTGTGGAAGCTCGGCAACCCATTCGCGTACTTCGGCCTGTCCGATCTCTTCATCGTAGCGCTCGCGATCTGGGATTTCCGCACGCGCGGCAAGCTGCACCCGGTGACACGCTGGGGCGGGCTGGCGCTGATCGTGTCGCAGCCGGCGCGGCTAGCACTTTCCGGCACGGCTATGTGGCTTGCGTTCGCCAGCTGGCTGACGGGCCTCGTGCGTTGAACCACCGGGGTCAGGCCGTTGCACAGGCGCTCGTGACGACTATGGGAGGGATTGGTGAAGTCGCCCCGCCGCGCTGGTGGACTGAACCCGCAAGATGTGACTTGGTGGTAACAGCGCGGCGGAGCTCACGCGCAGAGTGAAACCCACGCGCGCCGACGTATTCTGCGTGCTGCAGCGTCGCGAGTCCAGTGGTGCGTCCGATTTCGACGCGAACGCGTTTCAGGCGAGCACGAGTGTCTCGATGTGCGCAGCGGCACTCGCCGCGAGTGAACGCAGGTCGTATCCACCTTCGAGCGTCGACACGATGCGTCCCTGCGCGTGTCGATCGGCGATGCCGCAGGCAACTTCCGTCACCCACGCATAGTCGGCCGTCGTGAACCGCAGGTGCGACATGTCGTCGGCGACGTGGGCATCGAAGCCCGCGGAAATCAGCAGCAACTGCGGTGCAAACGCCTCGAGCGCAGGCAGCCAGTGCTGCTGCACGACCGCGCGGAACGCATCGCTGCCGCTGCCGGGTGGCAACGGGCAGTTGATGACGCGACCCGGCCGCGTCGGCGGATTCATGTCGGGCCACAGCGGGTACTGGTACGAGGAGCAGAGCAGGACCCGCGCGTCGTCCTTGAAGATTTCCTCGGTGCCGTTGCCGAGATGCACGTCGAAATCGAGGATCGCCACGCGCTCGAGGCCGTGGCGGTCGAGCGCGTGGCGCGCCGCGACCGCCACGTTGTTGAAGAAGCAGAATCCCATCGCCGTCGCCCGTTCGGCGTGGTGACCGGGCGGGCGCACGTTGCAGAAGGCGCGCAATGCCGCGCCCGTCAGTACCAGGTCTGTCGCCAGCACGTTGGCACCTGCGGCACGCAACGCGGCCTCGAACGTGTCCGGGCACATCCAGGTGTCCGGGTCGATGTGCGCGAGGCCCTCGGCCGGCGAGCGGTTGGACAAGTCCTCGACGTAGGCGAGCGGATGCACGCGGATGAGCTCCTCGATACTCGCTCGCGGTGCCTCACGGTGCAGCAGCAGGTCATACAGGCCACGGGTGTGGAGCTCGTCTTCGATCGCGTCGAGCCGCGCCGGTCGTTCCGGATGATCGTCACCCATGCTATGCAGGCGACAATGGGGATGAGTCACGAAAGCGACGGCCATGGGCGGCTCCGGTTGCGGTGACCCGCAATGATCGCGCAAAGATCTGAGGCTAGCATTTGCGAGTTCTCCCCGGCCC
>JAOUGW010000190.1 GCA_029865465.1 Gammaproteobacteria bacterium | reverse complement strand
CGTCAGCGGCCACATCTATGGCGGTGACTTTCGCCACGACCCCGAATTGGCCGCCGAGCACTTCAAGCACGTGAAGTGGCAGTCCCGCCTGGGTTACTACCTGCAGATTGCGGCGGCCACCGGCTGGACCAGCCTGCACTGGCTGCGTCGCCTGAGTCAGCCCACCCTCGTGATGGCGGGCACCGACGACCCGCTGATTCCGCTGGTCAACGCCAAGCTGCTGCACACCCTGATCCCGCGCAGCGAGCTGAAGGTGTTCGACTGCGGCCACCTCTTCCTGATGACGCGCGCGCGGGAATCGGCGCAGGCGATCAACGAATTCCTGGACCGGCCTTGAGCGAGGCCGGACTCGAATCGAACGGAGACAACAGATGAACACGACACGTTTGAAGCCCGCCGAGCTCGCCGACCACGTGGGCGAAGAGATCGGGGTCTCGTCCTGGATCGAGATCGACCAGCAGCGCATCGACGAGTTCGCCCATTGCACCGACGACCACCAGTGGATCCACGTGGATGTCGAGCGCGCCGCCAGGGAAAGCCCGTTCAAGGCCACCATCGCCCACGGCTTCCTCACGCTGGCGCTGCTGGCGCCTACGAGCTTCGACATCCTGCTCGCCGGCGTCGAGATCAAGCAGGCCATGAACTATGGCCTGGAGAAGGTTCGCTTCGTCGCTCCGGTGCGTGCCGGCAAGCGCCTGCGCAACCACGTCAGGATCGTCGCTGCCGAAGACAAGGGCAACGGCCGCCTGCTGCTGACGACAGAGAACACGTTCGAGATCGAAGGCGAGGACAAGCCCGCGTTGGTGGCGATCGCCCTCGTCATGTTGATGAGTTGATCCAGGAGACAAGCACGATGGTCACCAAGATGAAGGCCAGGGACCCGGCGCCCAAGCCGGCGCCCAAGGCGGAAACCAAGACGGCATCCAAGGCGACAATGGCGGCGAAGAAGTCACCGCCACGCCCGCGGCGCAAGGCCGGCGAGGAGGCGGCGGGCGCGCTGAGTTCGGGTCGCGCGGCGGTGCAGGCGATCAGGGACACCGCCGTGCATGCGAGTGGTGCAGCCATGGCCGTCGCCGCGGACCTGACGGAGCTGGTTGCCGAAGCCAGCCACAACACGCTCGCCGTCAACCCGCTGATCGGCATCAGCCGCGCCGACGTGGGCGCCGCCGCCAGGTCGCTGCTCAAGGCGGTGCGCCGCACGCCGGGCAAGGCGCTCACCCACTACGGTGCCTACCTGAAGGAGCTGGCGGCCGTGGCCAAGGGCAAGTCGGCGCTGGCGCCCGACCCCAAGGACCGGCGCTTCGCCGACCCGGCATGGAAGAACAATGCGCTGTACACGCGCCTGATGCAGGCCTATCTGGCCACGCAGAAGGAGCTTGGCAGCTACATCCAGACCTCCAAGCTCGACACCGTCGAAAAGGGCCGCGCGCAGTTCTTCGCTTCGCTGGTGACCGACGCGCTGGCGCCGAGCAACTGGGTTCTGGGCAACCCTGCCGCCGTGCGCAAGATCGTCGATACCGGCGGCGACAACCTCGTCCAGGGCTTGAAGAACCTCGTGCACGACGTGCGCCACAACAACATGCTGCCTTCGATGGTCGACGCCACGCCGTTCAAGGTGGGCCAGAACATGGCCACCTCGCCCGGGCAGGTGGTCTACCGGCACGAGATGTTCGAACTGCTGCAGTTCACCCCCAGCACGGCGCAGGTGCACAAGCGCCCGCTCGTGATGTCGCCACCGCAGGTGAACAAGTACTACGCCGTCGACCTGACGCCCGACAAGAGCCTGATCAAGTGGACGGTCGACTCCGGTGTGCAGATGTTCGTCGTCAGCTGGCGCAACCCGACGGTCGAGCACCGCCATTGGGGGCTGGAGGACTATGTCATGGCGCTGGACCAGGCGGTCGACGTGGCGCGCCAGATCACCGGCAGCCCCGACGTCAACATGTGGGGCAGCTGCTCGGGCGGCATGACCTTGGCCGCCTACCTGGGCTGGCTCGCAGCCAAGGGCGACAACAAGGTCGTCAACACGACCTTGGCGGTGTGCGTGCTCAACAGCGAGGCCGCGCTCGAGGATTCGACGCTCGGCCTGTTCAGCTCGCCGGCCGCCATCCGCGCCGCCAAGGCGCGGTCGCGCCGCAAGGGTTTCGTCAGCGGCGAGGAGATGGCCACGATGTTCGCCTGGCTCAGGCCCAACGACCTGATCTGGAACTACTGGGTCAACAACTACCTGCTCGGCAACAAGCCGCCGGCCTACGACATCCTGGCCTGGAACATCGACGCCACGCGCCTGCCGGGCCAGTTCCACTGCGATCTGCTCGACCTGGTCGCCAAGAATCCGTACATGAACCCGGGCACGCTGGAGATCGAGGGGCTGCCGATCGACATGAGCAAGCTGAAGGTGGGTGCCTATGTGATCGCCGGCATCACCGACCACATCACACCGTGGAAGGCGTGCTACGGGACGGCGAGGCTGCTCGGCCCCGAGACCACCTTCATCCTGGCCAACGCCGGCCATCTGCAGAGCATGATCAACCCGCCCGGGGTGCCCAAGTCGTTCTTCTTCGCCGCGCCGGCGAACGAGGCAGACCCCATGACGTGGGCCCAGTTGGCCCAGCCGACGCGGCAGGAAGGCAGCTGGTGGCCGCACTGGCGCCCGTGGATCCAGGCCAGGTCGGGCGAGCTCGTCGACGCGCCAAGCAAGCTCGGCTCGCGCAAGCACAAGCCGCTCTGCCCGGCACCCGGCACCTACATCTTCGAACCCTGAATCCCGCATGCCATGCAAGGCACCATTCCATCCGGCTGCCGATTGGGCGTTGAAGCCGGTCTCTTGCGCAGTGCCCGGCGTCGACCGAACCACCGAAGTCAATGGAAACACTCCCGCGATGCCGTCGCGGGCGATAGACGTTCAAGTGTCAGGAGCAGATCAGCATGACGACATACGCCGCACCCATCAATGACATGCAGTTCGTGATGCATGAACTGGCCGGCCTCGACGAGGTTGCGCAATTGCCGGGATACGAGGACGTGTCGCCTGACCTGGTCGACTCGGTCCTCGAAGGCGCCGCAACCTTCGCGGCTGAGGTCTGGGGGCCGTTGAACCAGAGCGGGGACGCAGAGGGCCTGAAATGGCACGATGGCGAGGTCACCATGCCCAAGGGCTTCATCGAGGCCTACCACCAGTTCATCGAGTCGGGCTGGAACGGCCTGCGCTTCGATCCGGCATTCGGTGGCCAGGGTCTGCCCAAGCTGGTGGATACCGCCGTGATGGAGATGTGGAACGCCTCGAACATGGCGTTCTCGATGGCGCCGCTGCTGACGCAGGGCGCGATCGAGGCGTTGTTCCTGCGCGGCAGCGAGGCGCAGAAGCAGACCTACCTGCACAAGATGGTGTCGGGCGAGTGGACCGGCACGATGAATCTCACCGAGCCGCAGGCCGGATCCGATCTCGCCCTCATCCGCTCGAAGGCCATCCCCGATGGCGACCAATACCGCATCCACGGGCAGAAGATCTTCATCAGCTTTGGCGAGCACGACCTGACGGACAACATCGTGCACCTGGTCCTGGCGCGCACGCCGACCGCGCCGGAGGGGGTCAAGGGCATCTCGCTGTTCCTGGTGCCCAAGTTCCTGGTCAACGCCGACGGCTCGCTCGGGTCGCGCAACGACGTGCGTTGCGTCTCCATCGAACACAAGCTGGGCATCCATGCCAGCCCGACCGCCGTGCTGGCATTCGGCGACGGTCCCGGCGCGATCGGCTATCTCATCGGCGAGGAGAACCGCGGGCTGGAGTACATGTTCATCATGATGAACGAAGCCCGGTTCGGCGTCGGTGTGCAGGGGCTGTCGGTGGCGGACCGCGCCTACCAGCAGGCGGTGTCCGCCGCCAAGGATCGCGTGCAGGGCAAGGAGGCAGGAGCGCCCAAGGGTCCCAGTGTGCCGATCATCCGGCACCCAGACGTCCGACGCATGCTCATGAGCATGAAGTCGCGTGTCGAGGCCATGCGCGCGCTGGTCTACGTGGTGGCGGCGATGATCGACAAGGCACACCGCCATGCCGACGACGGCCAGCGTGCGCAGGCACACGCCGGCGTTGACCTGTTGATTCCCATCCTCAAGGGCTGGTGCACCGAAACCGGCATCGACGTGGCTTCCACCGGCGTCCAGATCCACGGCGGCATGGGCTTCATCGAGGAGACCGGCGCTGCCCAGCACCTGCGGGACGCGCGCATCACCTCGATCTACGAGGGCACGACGGGCATCCAGGCCAATGATCTGGTGGGGCGCAAGGTGCTGCGCGATGGTGGCCGCTCGATGCGGGCGCTCATCGCGCAGATCGAGGGCGTGGCCGAGGAACTCGGGCGCGCGCCGAGCGCCGACGCGGACGCGCTGCGCATCCGCCTGAGCGAGGGCGCACAGGCATTGTCGGACGCCACGACCTGGATCCTGGCCACGGGGGCGAAGGACCTGAACGCGGTTCTCGCCGGCGCCGTGCCCTTCCTGCATCTGTGCGGCGTTGTCTGCGGTGGTTGGCAGATGGCGCGCGCGGCGTTGGTCGCGCAGCGCAAGGCCGTGTCGGGCGATGGGGATATGGACTTCTACCGGGCCAAGATCGCGACCGCCAGATTCTTTGCCGACCAGGACTTGTCGCGTGCGCCCGGACTGCGCGAGGCCACGATCCACGCAGCGGCCAGCACGATGGCGCTGGCGGAAGACCAGTTCTAGGTACGCCGGTGCCGCCACGACGACGAAAAAGGGGGACTGCGTGTTGCCAGTTGAACAGTTCGCCACCACGTTCGCGCCGAGTCGTTCGTGCCGGGCTCGATCGAAGGCACCCGCCTGGGAGCGCGGCAGCTTCTGTGCACACGATGCAAGGCCGGAAGGGGCTGGAGGAGTTCTGACATGAAGATATTGGTCGCAGTCAAACGCGTGGTCGACTACAACGTCAAGGTGCGCGTCAAGTCCGATGGCACGGGGGTGGACATCGCCAACGTCAAGATGAGCATGAATCCCTTCGACGAAATCGCTGTCGAAGAAGCGGTGCGCCTGAAGGAGAAAGGCGTCGCCACCGAAGTGATCGTTGTTTCCTGCGGCGTCGCGCAGTGCCAGGAAACGCTGCGCACGGCCATGGCCATCGGCGCCGACCGCGCGATTCTGGTAGACACGGCCGAGGAGCTTCAGCCGCTGGCGGTGGCCAAGCTGCTCAAGGCCATTGTCGAGGCGGAGGTGCCCGGCCTTGTGATGCTGGGCAAGCAGGCGATCGACGACGACTGCAACCAGACCGGGCAGATGCTGGCTGCCCTGCTGGACCGACCTCAAGCTACCTTCGCGAGCAAGATCGAGTTGGTGGAGGGTCATCTGCTGGTCACGCGCGAGATCGACGGCGGTATGGAGACCTTGCGCCTGGTGCTGCCGGCCGTGGTAACCGCCGACTTGCGCTTGAACGAGCCGCGCTACGTGACGCTGCCCAACATCATGAAGGCCAAGAAGAAGCCGCTGCGGACGCTGAAGCCGGCGGACCTGGGCGTCGACTTGACGCCGCGCATCAAGACGCTGAAGGTCAGTGAGCCGCCCAGGCGCAGCGCCGGCATCAAGGTGCCCGATGTGGCGACGCTCGTGTCCAAGCTGAAGAGCGAAGCCAAGGTGATCTGAGCAGGAACGCGAGCACGAACACGCCGCCCCTCGTCGACATGTCATGACACCGAAGCACCTTGTCGAAGCCTACGGGCCGCGCGAATCGATGGCCTACGACGTGGTCGTCGTGGGTGCCGGACCTGCGGGGTTGGCGACAGCCATCCGCCTGAAGCAGTTGAGCGCCGAGAAGGGCCATCAACTCAGCGTCTGTGTGCTGGAGAAGGGCTCCGAGCCGGGAGCGCACATCCTGTCGGGCGCAGTCATGGATCCGATTGCCATCAACGAGCTGTTTCCCGACTGGAAGCAGCGCGGCGCGCCGCTGAACCAGCCCGTCCGTGGCGACGATGTCCTGGTGCTGTCCGAGAAGAGGGCGACGCGCATGCCCGACGCCCTGTCGCCGCGCAACTTCCACAACGATGGTTGTTATGTGGTCAGCCTGGGCGCAGTGGTCAAGTGGTTGGGCGAACAGGCCGAAGGCCTGGGCGTCGAGATCTTTCCAGGCTTTGCGGCGGCCGAGGTGCTGTACAGCTCCGGCGGGGCTGTCGTCGGTGTGGCCACAGGCCACCTCGGGCTGGGCAAGGGGGGCGAACCGACCGAAGACTTCCAGCTGGGCATGGAGTTGCACGGGAAATACACGATCTTTGCCGAGGGGGCGCGTGGGCATCTGGGCAAACAGCTGATCGAGAAGTTCGCGCTCGACGAAGGGCGCGACCCACAAAGCTACGCACTGGGCATCAAGGAGTTGTGGGAGGTGCCAGCAGACAAGGCGAGACCCGGCCTCGTCGTGCACACCGCCGGCTGGCCGATGGACCGCAGCACCTATGGGGGCGGATTCGTTTACCACCTGGAAGGTAACCACGTCACGCTCGGTCTCGTGACCGGGCTTGACTACAAGAACCCTTGG
>JAOUGW010000189.1 GCA_029865465.1 Gammaproteobacteria bacterium | reverse complement strand
AGCCGTCCGAGCTTGGCCGAAGCAGACCTTGTCTGTCGTCGCCTAATGCAGTCTAGTTGTCGTATGCCTAAGACCGTCATTACGTTCCTCGCTCTTGCGTTTGTTGGCGCGGCGATTGCCTTCGGGGCGCTCTACACCCAGTTCGTAAGCATGGATTTACAGCGTATTACCCTGACGGAATACCTACAAAAAGACGTCACCTTGTTTGTATGGTGGCAAGCGGTCGTGGCCCCGTTCGTAGTAGGTATCGGCTACGTTGTGACCGCCATCATTGGAATACGTTTCAAGCCAGGATCCCAATCGACGGTGCTAATACTCTTGGCGTGCTTCGCGGTATCGATACTTCTCTGTTTTGCCCATGCGGGCTTTGGAATCATGGCGAGCGTTTCGCTGTTGGCCATGTCGTTCGGCCCCTTGTATGCCGCGCTGAGGCAGCGTCGCCGGGGCGGGACGGCCTAGGAACTTACTGACTTGGCAGCGGACGTTCCGAGAGTCTGCGTCGGGTCGAAATTCCCCGTCAATCGTCCGTTATCGGGGACGGACCGCACGCGCGGAATTGCATGCGCCGTGCGATCTTTCCCGGCTCTGCGGGAAAGGGCGCTCAGGCGCGTGATTTCGGGCGTCCGATCCGGCATGTCCTGGCGCGCGCGTGTCTGCCTTTCCAAGCGCGACAGGACATGCCGGATCGGACGCCAGGACCCTGAAGCGTCTTAACGCGTCCTCTCCCGCTGCTGCGGGAGAGGTGAGTGGACGCGGGCGTTACAGCGGCCCGATGAAATCCTTCTTGCCGATGCCGACGCCGCAATGGCGCAGGATCGCGTAGGCCGCGGCGCAGTGGAAGTACACGTTCGGTGTCACGTACTCGAGCAGGTACTGCAGGCCCGGGTAGCTCACATCGCCCGTCGGACGCTTCAGCACTACGGTCTTGTCCTCGGTGCCGTCGATCTGCTCAGGCTTGAAGCTCTCGAGGTAGGCGATGCACTTCTCGACGCGCGCGACGAGTTCGCCGAACGTCGCTTCCTGGTCCTCGTAAGTCGGGATCTCGACGCCGGCCAGGCGCGACGCGCAGCCCTTGGCCATGTCGGTCGCGATCTGCACCTGCCGCGTGAGCGCGAACATGTCAGGCGCGAGCCGGTAGTTGAGCAGCACGGCCGGGTCGATCTTGCGTTCCGCGGCGTTCGTCTCGGCCTTCTTCAGGATGGCGACCAGGTTGCGCAGGGCGCGGGCAAAGACCGGGACCGAAGCGCGGTACATCGAGATCTGCATGGGTGTCCTCCTGAAGGGAGGGCGAGTCTAACCCACCACTTCGCCGGCGCGGGCCGATTCCGGGTTGCGCAGCAGGTCCCGCAGCGTCGTCTGCGCCAGGCTGGCGCGCATCGCGTCGTCGGCCAGGCGGGCGGCATTGTCGGCCGGGGGCAACCGCCTGGGCTCGGGGCTGCGCGGATTGGGCGTTTCATGCCGGACCGCGTCGAGGATTTCAGCGAGCGTGATGCTGCCCAGGTCGCGGCCAGGGGCAACCGTGTCGTCTTCGGCCGTGAGCACGAGGCCGCGGTGCTCCAGCAGCGACAACTCGCCGTCGAGTACCGACGCCGGCACGTCCATGTGGTCGGCGAGGTCCGACACCTTCCAGCGCGGTCCCCCGGCGAGGAAGCGCTCGCCGAGCAGGTACATCGCGCCGAGCGCGATGCGTTCGCGCAGCGCACTGGTCGTCGGAATGTCGCCGTGGCCGGTGCGCAGGTGCTCGGGGTGCTGCACGTAGAAGCTCAGCTGCCCGCCGAGCAGCATGATCAGCCAGCTCAGGTGCAGCCACACCATGAACAGCAGGACGATCGCGAAGCCGGCATAGATGTTCGCCGCCTGCGTCGCGTACACCGCGATGCGCGTGAAGATCGCGCCGACACCGACCCACGCAGCGCCGCCGAACAGCGCCCCGATGAACGCCGACTGCCAGCGCACGCGCGTGTTCGGCATGTAGATATACAGGAACCAGAACAGGCCGATGATCAGCACGTACGGCGCGTAGTGGCCGCGCAGCCCCTGCGTGCCGGCCAGCCCCGAGACCCGTTCGACCATGGCGCTGGTCTCGATGCGCGTGAGCAGCACCACTGCGGCGACCATCAGGATCGGCCCGACGAGCATGATGACGATGTACTCGGTGGCGCGCCTCGCGAGGCTGCGCGGCCGCTCGACGTGCCAGGTGAAGTTGAGCGCGCCCTCGATCTTCTGGATCATCACGATCACGGTATAGATCAGGATCACGAATCCGACCGTGCCCAGCATCGTCGTCTGGGCATTCTCGACGAACTGCATGATCCTGACCGCGAGCTCGGTGCCTTTCGCGCCGAGCGGCCGCAGGAATTCGAACAGCACCGGCTCGAGCTCGCGGTGATAGCCGAACGCCTTGAGCACCGAGAACGAGACCGCGACCACCGGCACCAGCGCGAACAGCGACGAGTACACGAGACCCATGGCGCGCAGGCCGAGGTCGCCGCCGAACAGGTCGCGCAGCAGCGCGTAGGCGTACCGCAGCGGGGTCGCGACCAGCTGGACCGCGCGGCTGCCAGTCTGCTCCGGCCAGTCGAACAGCCAGTGCTCGAAGCGATGCTGCAGCGTGCGGAAGGGGATGAGGGCGTCGGTCAAGAAGAGTCCAGTGGCGATGGTCGGCGAAAGCGTTGCATGGCTCGCCGCAGCAGGCAAGCTCAGACCGGTTCTCGGGCACAATGCCCGTGACCCGGACCAATCCAGCACGCAATCCGGCAGCACGAGGCCCTACCGTTGACGATCAGTCGCCGAGTCGAAGCACGTTACCCGACCCGCATCGTCTGCCTGACCGAGGAGACGACCGAAACACTGTACCTCCTCGGCGAGCAGGACCGCATCGTCGGCATCTCCGGCTTCACGGTGCGCCCGCCGCGTGCGCGCAAGGAGAAGCCGAAGGTCTCCGCGTTCATCAGCGCGAAGATCGACAGGATCCTCGCGCTCGAACCCGACCTCGTGCTCGGCTTTTCGGACCTGCAGGCCGACATCGCCTCGCAGCTCATCCGCCACGGCGTCGAGGTGCACGTGTTCAACCAGCGCAGCGTCGCAGAGATCCTGCGCGTGATCCGCATGCTGGGCGGCATGATCGGGTGCGAGGCGAAGGCGTCGGCGCTGGCCGCCGAGCTGGAGGGTGGGCTGGACGCGATACGCGCCACGGCAGCCACCTTTCCGCGCCGGCCGCGCGTCTATTTCGAAGAATGGGACGAGCCGCAGATCTCCGGTATCCGCTGGGTGTCGGAACTCGTCGGCATCGCGGGGGGCGACGACATCTTTCCGGAACTCGCAGCCTGCGGCCTCGGCAAGGACCGCATCATCGCCGACCCGCTGGAGGCCGTGCGGCGCGCGCCGGACATCATCTTCGGTTCGTGGTGCGGCAAGAAGTTCTCGGCACGCAACGTTGCGGCGCGTCCGGGCTGGCAGGCCGTGCCGGCCGTGCGTGATCGCGAGCTGCACGAAGTGAAGTCGTCGATCATCCTGCAGCCGGGGCCGGCAGCGCTCACTGACGGCGTGCGCGAGCTGCACCGCGTGATCGCGGCGTGGGCGGCGAAGGGCGGTTGATCGTTGCGTAAGAGGGTTGTCAGGGCTTCCGCCCTGCGCCTGTCCGGTCCTTTTCCGCGCTCATGGTCTCGCGCGCTTCGAGCATCGCGCGGAAAAGGACCGGACAGGCGCAGGGCGGAAGCCGGCGGCAATCTCCTGGCGCCGGTCGCGCGGCGAATGCGCAATGCGCGACTACGCCGTGAGTCGTCGCAATGCTTCCTCGTACTTCTCGCTGGTGCGCTGGATCACGTGCGCCGGGAGCTTCGGGCCCGGCGCGGTCTTGTTCCAGTCGAGCGTTTCGAGGTAATCGCGCACGAACTGCTTGTCGAACGAAGGCGGGCTCGTGCCCGGCGCATACGTGTCCGTCGGCCAGAAGCGTGACGAGTCGGGCGTGAGCGCTTCGTCGATCAGCGTCAGGCGCCCGCCGTTCTCCTCGTCGACGCCGAATTCGAACTTGGTGTCGGCAATGATGATGCCGCGCGTGAGCGCATGCGCGGCCGCAAACCTGTAGAGCGCGATCGCCGTGTCGCGCACCTGGGCCGCGCGATCGGCACCGATCACCCGGGCGATCTCGTCGAACCCCACGTTCTCGTCGTGGTGGCCTTTCGGCGCCTTGGTGGACGGCGTGAAGATCGGCTCCGGCAGCCGGTCTGCCATGCGCAGTCCGGCGGGCAGCTCGATGCCGCAGATCCCGCCGGTGTGCTGGTAGTCCTTCCAGCCGGAACCGATCAGGTAACCACGCACGACGGCCTCGACCGGCAACGCCCGCAGCTTGCGCACGACGATTGCGCGGTCGGCGAGGCGGGCACGATCGCCGGCGTCCGGCACCACTTGCGCAAGGTCCGCACGCGCGGGCGCGGCGAGGTGATTCGGCACGATATGGCCCGTGCGCGCGAACCAGAAGTTGGAAATGCTCGTGAGCACGCGGCCCTTGCCCGGAATCGGGTCGGGCAGCACCACGTCGAACGCGCTCAGCCGGTCGGTGGTGACGATCAGCATGTGCCGGTCGTCGCCCGGGATCGCGTAGATGTCACGCACCTTGCCCTGGTGGATGCGCTTGAGACCGTGCACGTTCGACTCGTGCATCGGCGGCGAGCTGCCGGCTGCGGAGCTTGCGGAGGAATTCGAGCCAGGCGTGGGCATGGACATGGTGGAGCCGCCGGTGCTGTTAATATGCCTTGATCGTCGGCCACAGCGACGCAACGTCCTGACCGACCACCCATTGTAACGACTCCCGGGAAGGGGCACGTCCCCGCGCACATGCTCGAAGGCTGGTACGGCAAGATCCTCGGCGCGATCCTGGGCTACGTCATCGGCCGCGGGCTGCTGGGCGCCATCGTCGGACTCGTGCTGGGCCACCAGTTCGACGTCGCCGCCAGGCGCAACCGGGGTGGATCTGCCTCCGGTCGAGGCACGGCCGACCCCGCCGAACTGCGCCGCGCGTTCTTCGAGGCCACGTTCCAGGTCATGGGCCACGTCGCCAAGAGCGACGGCCGCGTCACCGAGCAGGAGATCGACGCGGCGCGCGAGGCCATGCGGCGCTTCGCGCTGGCCGAAGCCGATCGGCTGCGGGCCATCGAGTGTTTTACGGCAGGCAAGCAGGCCGACTTCCCGCTCGAGGCCACGCTCGAACGCCTGCGCCGGCTCGCGGGCAATCAGCCCGACCTGCGCCGCCTGTTCGTCCAGATCCAGCTCGAGGCCTCGATCAAGGGCAACGGGCTCGGCGAGCGGCCGCGCGCCGTCTTCCAGCGCATCTGTCGCGCTCTCGGCATTTCCCCGCTCGAATTCGCTGCGCTCGAAGCCATGCTGCGCATGCACGCGGGCGACTACGGGTACGGTCCGGACGGTCGGCCGTCGCAGGGTCCGGGGTTCGGCACGCGCACGAATGCGCGCCTGGCCGACGCCTACGAGGCGCTGGGCGTCGCGACGAGCGCCACGGACGCCGAGGTCACCAAGGCATTCCGCCGGCTCATGAGCCAGAATCACCCGGACAAGCTGGTGGCCCAGGGCCTGCCCGAATCGATGATCGCGGCGGCGCACGAGCGCACTCAGCGCATCCTGGAAGCGTACGAACTGGTGAAGACTCACCGCGGCATCAAGTGAGGGTCGACATGACGATGACGAAGCAACAGCCCCCGTGGATCGCGCCGTCGATCCTGTCCGCCGATTTCGCCCGGCTCGGCGAGGAAGTGCGCAACGTGCTCGCGGCGGGCGCGGACGTCGTCCACTTCGACGTCATGGATAACCATTACGTGCCGAACCTCACGATCGGGCCGCTGGTGTGCGAGGCCTTGCGCAAGCACGGCATTACTGCGCCGATCGACGTGCACCTGATGGTGAAGCCGGTCGACCGCATCATCCCGGACTTTGCGAAGGCAGGCGCCAGCTACATCACGTTCCACCCGGAAGCGAGCGAGCACATCGACCGCACGCTGGGATTGATTCGCGAAAACGGCTGCAAGTCCGGGCTGGTGTTCAATCCCGCTACGCCGCTGCACTACCTCGACTACGTGCTCGACAAGGTCGACATGGTGCTGCTGATGTCGGTGAACCCGGGATTCGGCGGCCAGTCGTTCATTCCGTCGACGCTGCCCAAGATTGCCGAAGTGCGGAAGATCATCGACCGCAGCGGGCGCGACGTCCGGCTGGAAGTGGACGGCGGCATCAAGGTCGACAATATCGGTGCGGTCGCGGCGGCGGGTGCCGACACGTTCGTCGCCGGTTCGGCGATCTTCAACGCGCAGGACTACGCGGCGACGATCGCGGCGATGCGGGAGCGCATCTCGGAAAGGGGTTAGGGGTTAGGGGTTAGTCGGAAGGGAGCGCGCTCCGCGCGTTACCGGACCTGGAGCTTGCGCGTTTACGACCCCGGAAACGAACACTCCCGCCGCAGCGGGAGTGTTCTTCGATCGAGACGAAGATCAACCTTCGTCGTCCTCGTCTTCATCCTCCTCGTCGTCCGGC
>JAOUGW010000017.1 GCA_029865465.1 Gammaproteobacteria bacterium | reverse complement strand
CATCTGTGGTGCATCGATGGCAATTGGACACGATCGGCTCGAGGCGATGTCGGCGCTGGACGCACTGCTCTATCGCGGCGACGAGCACCCGCGGATGTTGTCCGTCGTGGGCGGGCTGTACCTGCTGGAAGGGCCGCCGCCACGGCGACGCCTGCTGCAGTCGCTCGAGCGGGCCACCCGGGCATTTCCGCGGCTTCGTCAACGAGCGGTGGTTCCGCCGCTGCGGCTGGTGCTGCCGCACTGGGTCACCGACCCGGACTTCGAACTCGAGAACCACGTGCGTCAGGTGGCCGTCGCGGCGCCCGGTTCGTTGCGTGAGGTCTTCGACACGATTCGCCCTGAACTGGCGGCACCGCTCGACGCCGATCGGCCGCTCTGGGAGGCACTGATTCTGACCGGCCTGGAGGGGCAGCGCAGCGCCCTTTTCTTCAAGATGAGCCACGCACTCACCGATGGCATTGGCGCGCTGCAGTTGTTCGCCGCGCTGTTCGACGACGGTGCGCGGCCCGCGAAGAAACGGTTGCCGCCCGTGCCGCGCGCGTCCGACGCGGCCCTCAGACCGGTCGAGCTGCAACAGCAGGTTCTGGCACGGCTGCCGCAAGCCGCCGCGGCGGCCGTCTTGCGCCTGCTGCCGGGCCTGACCGACGCGGCGCGGTCGGCCATGCACGACCCGGCCGGATTTGCGCACTCGGCCGAGGACTACCTGGCGTCTGCGCGCAGGGTGCTCGGCCTGCCCTGTCCGCCAGCGCCGGCGCTGGCGGGGCGTAGCCTCGAGCGTCGCTGCGCTGGGTTGACGGTGCCGCTGCCGGGGATCAAGCGGGCGGCACGCGCGCTCGACAGCACGATCAATGACGTCTATCTCGCGGCAATCGCGGGGGCGCTGCATCGCTACCAGCAGGCAGCCGGTTTCGAGCCGGCCGACGTACCGCTGGCCGTGCCGGTGAACCTGCGACGTGGCGACGAAACCGCGGCGGGCAACTACATCGGCTCGCTCACGCTGGCCGCACCGGCTTCGCTGCCTGATGCGGCAAGTCGCCTCGACGCGATCCGCCGTGCGGTGGCGGCGGGCCGCGCAGAACAGGCGATCCGGGCGCACTCGTTGCTGGCGCCGCTCGTGGCGCGCATGCCCGACGCCGTGCTCGAGCGCCTGCTCAAACAGGTCCCGCGGGCGGACGTGCAGGCCAGCAACGTGCCGGGCACTGCCGCGCGGCCGAAACTGGCCGGACGCAGCGTCCTCGCCGCCTATCCGTTCGGGCCAGTCCCCGGCGTGGGCGCCATGATCACGATGCTGTCCGTTGCGGAAGAATGCTTTGTCGCCGCCCACTTCGACCCGGCAGCGGTGACGGAACCCGAGGCGTTCGCGTCGTGCCTGCGGCAGGGGTTTGCCGAGATGCTGGAGGCGGGCGGTCAGTCCGGCGAGATCGACGCGCCGATCCTCGACCACGGGCGCGCGTGCGGCCGGTGATCAATGCGCGATCAACCGCTGAGCCGCCGCCACAAGGCGCGACCGACGAGCCGGGCTTTGGTCGCGAAATCGAAGCGCTCGAGGTTGGTCTTGACGATGCCTTGCGTAAACCGCGTGTGCTTCGAGTAATCGACGACCACGTCGACAAGCACCGGCTTGCGCTCACGACTGGCGCAGGCCAGTGCATCGCGAATCACTGCGTCGATCTCGCCATCGCTACCGATGCGCAGGAACTTCGCACCCGTCGCCTGGGCAACGCCGGCGATGTCGAGCGGACCCAGCACCGTGCAGGTCTTGCGGTTATAGGGAATCTGCTGTGCCTGCGCGATCTGCGCCAGCTCGCCATCGTTGAAGACGAACACGACCAGCCCGAGTTCCTGCGCGGTCGCCGTCGCCAACTCCAGCGCGGTCATGCGGAAAGCGCCGTCGCCGACGATGCCGACCACGGGCGACTCCGGTCGCGCGAGCTTGGCGCCAATGGTCGCCGGCACGCAGTAACCCATGCAGTTGAAGTCGGTCGGCGAGATCAACCCGCGCGCACGGTGGATCGGCAGCAGTTCGGCGGCCAGGAACGTGTGGTTGCCGTCGTCGAGCACGACGGTGGCCGCGTCGGGCAACTGCCGGCGCAGGCTGGCGAAGAACCGCGCGGGACTGACACGGCCCTGCGTGTCGTGGCGCAGCCATTCCTCGAGATACGCCGCCTTCTGTTCGCGTATCGTGCCCTCGACCTGCACGCGGCGCGCTGCAGCGGTTGCAACGGCTGTTTCACCCAGGGCCTGCAGCAACAACCTCAGCACGGCACGCGCGTCGCCTTCGAGCGCAACGGCCGCGGGGTAGTTGGCGCTGAACACTGCAGGATTGACGTCGACGTGGATCAGGCTGGCCGGCGGCGCCCAGCCATAGCTGCCCGTTGCGATCTCGCCGAAGCGCGTGCCCACGGCCAGCATGCAGTCGGTTCCGGCGAAAGTCCTTTCGACCGCGGGCACGGCAGCGCGGCCGAGGCAGAAGCCGGCGTGCAGTGGATGCCTCGCTGGGAACGCGCTCACGCCCTGCAGTGTGGTCGAAACCGGCGCCCCCAGCCGCTCCGCCAGCGACGCGACTTCGGCCGTAGCGTCGACCGCGCCCCAGCCGACGAAGAGAGTGGGCGACGTGGCCTTGCGCAGCAATTCCGCGGCCGCGCCCACCTGCGCCGCCGTGCAGCGGACAGGAGCCGCTTCCTGCACGGGCGCGGTAACCGCGGGACCTTCTTCACCCGTGAACAATTGCAGATGCACGGGAATCTCGACGAACACCGGCCCGGGTTCGCCACTGGTAGCGACACGCACCGCTTCGTAGATCGTGGGAATCACGTCGGCATGCTTCTCGACCAGCCAGGTGCCCTTGGTGATGGGCTTGAGCAGGGCGTGCTGATCCATGTCGTGCAACTGGTACTTGCGTCCCGTGTCGCGCCGTACGCCACCCGCAATCACGAGCATCGGAATGCCATCGAGGAACGCTTCGCCGATCCCGCTCGCCGCATGAGTGACGCCTGCCGCCGGCACGATGACCAGCGTGCCGAGGCTCGTGCCGCTGCGACTCACCGCGTCGGCCATGAATGCGCCGGCACCTTCGTGGGTCACGAGCACCGGGGTGATCGAATCCGACCTCGCGAGTTCGTCGTAGATCTCGGTGTTGTGGACGCCCGGGATGCCGAACGTATACCGCACGCCGACGTTCTCGAGGGCTTCGCGAAGCATCGAAGCTGCGGTACGGCTCATTGCTGGCCTGCCCGGTGGGTCCTGTGCGGCGGAGGTTATGTGCGAATTGTAGGCCAGCGTCACGCAGGCAACCATCGGCCTTGACCCTGCCCCCCTGTCGACACCATCCTCGACTGGTCGGGAGTCGCCGGGTCGGCACAGTTCCTTGGGCGCCGCGCATGAGGAGATTCGAACGATGGATGACGTGCGGTTCGCGGTGATCGGCGCCGGCATGGCGGGGCTGGCCTGCGCCCATGAACTCGCGCGCGCGGATGCCAAGGTCACCGTGTTCGAGCGCTCACGCGGCCTGGGTGGACGACTTGCCACGCGCCGGATCGGACAACTCGCGTTCGACCACGGCGCGCAATTCATGACGACGCGCAGCCGCCCGTTCGGTCGTTACGCGGAAACCGCCTTGCGAGCCGGCGTGCTCGATGCCTGGCGCCCGCGCATCATGGAGGACGACCGCACGTGGCCCGCGCCGATCGAAGACTGGTGGATAGGCCAGCCCGGCATGAGCGCACTGGTGCGACCGCTCGCACGCAACATCGATATCCAGGGCGGCATCGCCGTCCACGAACTCATTCCGAGCCAGCGCGGCTGGGAACTGCAGACCGACTCCGGCCGGCAGAACGTGACCTTTCGTGCCGTCGCGGTCGCAGTGCCGGCACCACAGGCGTTTGCGCTGCTGGGCCCGCATGGCCGCTCGTTCCAGCACATCGGAGGCGTGCGCATGGCGCCGTGCTGGACCGGCATGTTCGCTTTCGATCCCCCGATCGACCTGGGCGCGGATGCGCGGCGCTGGACCACGGGGCCGATCGTCTGGGCGGCGTGCAACTCGAGCAAGCCCGGCCGGCCGCAGACGCCGCAATGCTGGGTGTTGCACGCGTCATCAGGATGGTCGCGCGACCACCTCGATCTCGATGCAGCGGAGGCCGCGCGCCTGTTGCTGCAGGCGTTCGAGGAGGGCGTCGGCCACAAGCTGCCGACGCCCGTGCACCAGGACGTGCATCGCTGGCGTCAGGCGCTGGTGGAGCAGCCGCTCGGCCTGTCGTGCCTGGTCGATGAAGAAACGAGCGCGGGCGCCTGCGGCGACTGGTGCATCGCGCCGCGCGTCGAAGCCGCCTTCGAGAGCGGCCGCAGCCTCGCTCACTCGCTGCTGTCGATGGCCGGGCTCTCGGCGCGCGTGACCCGCCCCTGACGGCCGAACAGGCGCAACAGCACGCCGTCGCGCGCAAAGCCCTCGAAGGTGCCCCAGAGCGCCAGCGCAATCAGCACCGGGATGATCTCGTAGATCACCCGGTACATCAGCACGGCCGCGAGCAACTGCTCGGGCGGAACGTCGGGCAACAGCAGCAGCAGCATCGATTCGAGCACGCCGAGCCCGGCCGGGACGTGGCTCAGGACGCCGGCGAGGATGCTGGCGAGGTACGCGCCGAGGAACGCGAGAAAGGTGAGCCCCACCGACTCGGGGAGCAGCAGGTACAACACCGAGGATACGAGGAAGACGTCGGCAAGTCCGACGAGGAGCTGCAACGCGGTCATGGCGGGCGTCGGCAGGTTGACCGACCAGCCACCGAGCTTGACGGGCTTCTTGCGCAACAGGATCAGCAGGACGTATCCGGCGTCCTTGCACAGGCCGATGACGCCCAATACGCGCAACCACTCACTCGAGATGCGGAACATCGGCTCGAGCATCTCCGCCGCGGCCACGAGCGAGATGTCGAGCAGCAGCCCGACGCAAAGCCCGTACGGCATGTTCGCGAGCAGCACCGTGGCGCCCACTTCGGTCGCCGAGAACCCGGCCGGCGTGTACATGCGATACCGCAGCGCGCCTCCGCTCAGCATCGCCTGGCCAATGGCATGTCCCAGTGGAAACGCGATGAAGGCCGTGAGCATCGGCTTGGCGCGGCCGATGCAGTGCTTGACGTAACGGACCACGGCCACTTCGTAGAACGCCAGCACCGTGAACGCCGCGGCAGCGCAGAGCCCGGCCAGCGCCAGCCTCGATGCGGGCACGGCCTGCATCTGCGTGAGGACGTCGGCAAAGCTGATGCGCTGGAATGTCCGCCACAGCACCCATCCCGCGAGCGTGGCGAGCAGCACGCTCACGAGCACACCGGCGTAGGTCTTGAAGCGATTGCGGCGGGGATCGGACATCAGGACTCTCGAGGCTCGACGGCCCGGGCAGAGCCCAGGCTCGGTCGTGCAATTGCGAGTAATTCTCAATACTGTTTGCAACTATCTGTGAGTCTAGGACGAAACCTCTACCGCAAGACGCGGTCGAATGCACAAGACGGATTCAGGGTGCGTAGAATTCCCGCGGTTGGTCGATTGTCCCCTCTCGAGGAGAAGTATCCAAATGTCCGAACAGAAATTTCCGCGTCGG
The DNA here is from genome assembly GCA_029865465.1 of Gammaproteobacteria bacterium. GTDB lineage: Bacteria > Pseudomonadota > Gammaproteobacteria > Steroidobacterales > Steroidobacteraceae > RPQJ01. The sequence goes on along the minus strand of JAOUGW010000017.1, from coordinate 22,058 downwards.
TCGCTGCTGAAGGGCGCGCTGCTGGGCGTAGCGGCCGTGCCGATGTCCGCACTGCTGAGCCGCACCGCAACCGCAGCGGGTGGCAAGGTCGATCCGAACGAGCCGCAGGCGAAGTCGCTGGGCTACATCGAAGACGCGGCCAAGGTCGACGCCAAGGCCAACCCCAACTACAAACCGGGCCAGCTCTGCGCCAACTGCCTGCAGGCCCCGACAGCCAAGCCGGGCATGGCTGAGGTCCCGTGCAACATCTTCGCGGGCCGTCCGGTCGCCGCGAAGGGCTGGTGCAAGGTGTACGTGAAGAAGCCGTAACCGGCGCTTCCACGAGCCTCGAACGGCGCGAGCGGGCAACCGGTCGCGCCGTTTTCGTTTCCGGTCGGTGCCGGTTTCGTCAAATCGCGGCCGCCCCTCCCCCTTGAAACGCTGCCCCGGGGTGCGCATCTATGGCGGCACGTGGGATTGCAGTGGGCAATCCCGGGCAGGAGTAAGCAACCATGCGTGTCATCAAGTGGGAACCCTTCCGTGACGTCGACGACGTGTTCGACCGCTTTTTCGCCGAAACGATGCGCCGCTTGCCGCGGCAGGCCGTGCAGTCCCCGCAAGCCAACGAGTGGGCGCCACTCGCGGACGTGAGCGAGACCGACGGCGAGTACCTCATCAAGGCCGAGTTGCCTGAAGTGCGCAAGGAAGACGTCAGCATCACCGTCCAGGACGGCGTCCTGACGCTGGCCGGCGAGCGCAAGCAGGAGAAGCGCGAGGACCAGGAGAAGACGCATCGCATCGAGCGTTTCTACGGCTCGTTCGCGCGCCGCTTCGCGCTGCCGGAGAACGCCGACGAGCAGGGCATCCGCGCCGAGAGCCGTGACGGGTTGATCGTCATCCACATCCCGAAGCAGCGCGTCGTCGAGCCGCAGCCGCGACAGATCCAGATACAGTAAGCCGTACCGGCCCGCGGATTGCCGGGAAGGGTGCGCAAGGCGCCCTTCCCGTCCGCGTGCTCGTCGCTGCACGATCGACTGCAGGCGCACCGTATAATCCGCCGGCGACGATTGGCGGCCGACGACGAGGCAACGCGACCATGACGATCCCCACCCTGGCCAGGGGCACGGCCGATCTCTGCGACGATCACGGCGATCGCGTGCAGGTCTGCGAGCCGATCTTCCACGCATTCGGCGGCCGCCGCGCCTTCCACGGTCCGATCAGCACCGTGCGCTGCTTCGAAGACAATTCCCGGGTCAAGGAGGCGGTGGAGGGCCCGGGCGCAGGCCGCGTGCTGGTCGTCGATGGCGGCGGTTCGCGCCGGCGCGCCTTGCTCGGCGACAAGCTCGGCCTGGCTGCAGTCGGCAACGGCTGGGCGGGCGTGATTATTCACGGCTGCATCCGCGATTCGGCCGAACTCGGCCGCATGGATCTCGGCATCCGCGCGCTCGGCACCATGCCATTGCGCAGTGACAAGCGCGGCGAAGGCGACCGCGACGTGCCGGTCCGTTTCGCTGGCGTGACGTTCCGGCCTGGCGAGTTCGTCTACGTGGATGAAGACGGCATCATCGTCGCGGCCACGGCGTTGTCGTAATCCCGTCGCGACGCCGCGTGCGCAGCACGCTCCGGCTATCCTCTATCCTCTATCCCCTATCCTCTATCCCCCACGCTATGCCACGCACCGTCTACTGCCAGTACCTCAAGCGCGAAGCCGATGGCCTCGATCGCGTCCCGTACCCGGGCGATCTGGGCAAACGCATCTACGACAACATCTCGGCCGAAGCGTGGCGCGCGTGGGTCGGCCACCAGACGATGCTGATCAACGAGTACCGCCTGTCGACGATCGAGCCGAAGGCGCGCCAGTTCCTCGCCGGGGAAATGGAGAAGTTCCTGTTCGGCGGCGGCAGCGCGAAGCCCGCGGAATACAAACCCGAGTAACTTCAGCGCGCTCGCACCGCGTGCAGCGCGATCGATAGCCATGCGAGCATGAAGCTGAGTCCGCCCATGGGCGCGACCATGCCGAGCCAGCGCGGCGCGCCGAAGGTCAGCGCGTAGATTGAACCCGAGAAGAGGCAGATGCCGATGCCGAACAGCATGGCGGCGCGCGGCAACCAGCGCGAGGCGGGCGTTACCAGCACAAGGATACCCACCAGGATCAGCGCCAGCGAGTGCAGCTGCTGATACAGCACACCTGTCTGGAAGCTCGACAGTTGCTTGAGCGTGAGCATCTTCTGCAGGGCATGCGCGCCGAACGCCCCGAGGATTACACCAAGCAACATCAACAGCGCGCCGGCAAGGATGCAGCGCCGGGCGAACGTTCGATCAGCGGCGGCATCGGCGGACATTGCTGCACCTGGCGGCCGGGCGTGGACGATGCGGCCCATGTTACCGGACCGCCTACCGCTGCAGCAGCGTCACGATAGGCTTCGGTATTCCGACCTCGGCCGGGTCGTCGACGTCGTACCAGCGGTAGCGATCGTCGTCGCGCAATGACGGCGCCTTGCCGGCGCAACGCACCGCCAGCGGCTTGATGTCGTAATCGAAGTGACTGAACGCGTGCCTGAGCGGTTCTTCCGGCTGCAACGCCGACGAACCCGCGAGGTGCTCCCGGCACCACTGGGCAGCGTGCTCGCGCGTAGGGAATTCGGGCAGGCCCCACAGGCCACCCCAGATGCCGCTCGGCGGCCGTCGCTCCAGCAGCACCTTGCTGCCGCGGCGCGCGAGCACGAGCCACGCCGCGCGCTGTGGGCGCGCCTTGCGCGGCTTCGGTGCGGGATAAAGGCGCTGCGCATCGTTGCGCCGGGCCTCGCACGCCGAGTTGACCGGGCACAACAAGCAGGCGGGATTGGCCCGCGTGCAGATCGTCGCGCCGAGATCCATGATGCCTTGCGTGTATTCGTCCACGCGCGAATGTGGCGTGCAGGCTGCCGCCAGGGTCCAGAGCCTGCGTTCGACAGCGGCGTCGCCCGGATAGCCGTCGATCGCAAAGTAGCGCGCCAGTACGCGCCTGACGTTGCCGTCGAGAATGGGATGACGTTCGCCGCGGGACAACGCCAGGATCGCGCCGGCCGTGGAGCGCCCGATCCCGGGCAGCGCCATCACCTCCTCGAGTGTCGCGGGAAATTCGCCACGGTGACGCTGCAACAATATCCGGGCCGCACGCTGCAGGTTGCGGGCACGCGCGTAGTAGCCGAGACCAGCCCAGAGATGCAGCACTTCGTCGAGTTGCGCCGCTGCGAGATCGCGCAGCTGCGGAAAGCGCGCCATGAAGCGCTCGTAGTAGGCAGCGGCCGTGCCGACCTGTGTCTGCTGCAACATGATCTCGGAGACCCAGACGCGGTACGGCGTGCGGTCGCGCTGCCACGGGAGGTCCTTGCGCCCTTCGGCTTCGTACCAGGCGAGCAGCGCGGGTGCAAAGCGCAGGATGCGGCCACGCGTGGCAGCCGCTTCACCTGTCATTGGCCTCGCGCTCCACGCTCTTGAACATCCGCAGCGTCGACTCCCGTAGTTCCCGGACCCCGGAACTCTGCGCTATGAATCCGGGCACCCAGAAGTCCGGCTCGAATTCGGTCTCGTAGCGCACGACCGTGCCAGCCCCTTCCTGCCGCCAACTGGTCCGCGCGACGCCGCGACGAATGTCGCTGCGCTCCGGGATCACCTCGGCCAGCAGGCTGTCTGGCGTGCTCTTCACACGTTCCACGCGCTCCACCGTGCGGCAGAAGATGCCCGCGCAGACCTGGATCCGCGTGCGCATCAGCACGGCGCCGTCCGGCGGAGAGCCGAGCAGTTCCACGCGGCGAATGCGCGCGTCCAGCTTGCCGTAGCCGGCATAGTCCGCGAGCACCGCGGCCACGCCCGTGGCTGGCGCCGCGAGGACTGCCTCGAAACGCATGCGGAAGACCCCATCGTCGCAGGCCGCGTCGGCGCGCAGCACCTCGAATGCGCGTGCCGCAGGCGAGATCAGCCCGGCGCAGAGAACGCCGACGACGAGCCATGCTGGAGTACAGCGACGACGCACGTCACGAACAGACGAGGGCGACGTCGCCGGCACCGGCGCGGCAGCGATCCGGATAACCGTACTGCTTCCAGTAGTCGACCAGCCCGATGCGCTCGACGAGCGTCGAGAAGCGCGGATCCCTGCGGAATGTCGCCCCCTCGGTCATCCACGCGTGCATGAGATCCCAGTCATGCGTCCAGGCCATGCGGTCGTGGTCGAGCGACTCGTTGAGGACCTGGAACACCAGGTCGTTCTGCCCCAGCTGCATGTAGGGCATCACCAGGTCCGCCTGGTTGGCAATCTTCGGGTCGACGGCACGGAGGGTGGCGACGACGGCCGGGCGCCTGGCAGGGTCTGCAATCGCGTCGACGAACTGGCCGACCAGCGGCCGCAGTTCAGCCGGCAGCGTCACCTGTGCCGACAGCAGCTGCTTTGCCTCGTCCCACTGACCGCGGCGCATCGCCACGGTCGCCTCCACGCCTTCGCTCGCGCCGCTGCTGATACCCAGTTCCCTGGCGAGCTTCGAATAACGCAGGGCCTGCTCGTCCTCGCCGCGCAAGAGGTAGGTGTTGGCGAGGTTGGATACCAGCACCGGCGAGCTGGGATCGAGTTCGTACGCGCGGCGGGCCTGTTCGAGCCCGGCATCGAGGCGCCCGACCCTGTTCAGCAGGATCGAATACCAGTGATGCGGCGTGGGTTCGTTCGGCTCGAGCGAGATGGCAAAGAAGAACCCGGATTCCGCGTCGAGGAAATCGCCGCGCATGGAGCTGATCTGGGCCAGCACCGCGTGGGCCTCGCCGATCTTCGGGTCGAGCGTCAGCGCCTGCCGCGCCGACTGTTCGGCCATCTTGAGGAACCTGTCCTCGTCGCCGTCCTCACGCGTGTAGCCGGGCAGGACGACGTATGCAGACGCAAGCGCTGCATGCGCGCGCGCAAATCCCGGATCGCGGGCCAGCGCAGACTGGTACAGCTCGACAGCGCGCTGCAGGTTCTCTTCGCCGCGGCGCTTCCAGATCGCCCGGCCCTGCAGGTACAGCTCGTAGGCTTCCAGGTCCTGCGTCGGCGCCTGGTCCCTCTGTGCGAGCTGCTGCTCCCTGGGCGCGAGCTCGATCTTGAGCTTGTCGACGATCGCAGTCGCGATCTCGTCCTGCACCGCGAAGATGTCCGCCATCCGGCGGTCGTAGGTTTCCGACCAGAGGTGGAAGCCCGACTCCGTGTCGATCAGCTGCGCCGTGATGCGCACCTGGTCGCCGGACTGGCGCACGCTGCCCTCGAGCACGGTCTCGACGCCGAGTTCCTTGCCGACTTCGCGGATGTCGACGTTGCGGCCCTTGTAGGCGAACGCAGAAGTCCGCGCCGCCACCTTGAGCCCGGGCACGCGGGCCAGCAGGTTGAGCAGTTCCTCGGACATGCCGTCGCTGAAGTAGTCCTTGCTGGCGTCGCCGCTCAGGTTGGTGAAAGGCAGCACCGCGATCGAACTGCGGCTGCCGGCAGCCTCGGCACGGCCGAGGCCGCGCTCGTACAGCAGGTAACCCAGACCTGCCATCGCGACCACCACCACGATGCCGAACGCGGCGCGCGTGCGGAACTGCAGCTGCGGCGGCGCCCCGGGCAACGGCTCCGTGCGCTCGATGCCGGTCGCGCTGACGTCGAACACCCACGCGAGCACCATCGCGATCGGGAACCCGACCAGCAGGAAGACGACGAGGAACGTCATGGCCCACTCGGGCACGTACAACGCGGGCAGCACGACGGAGGCGGCCTCGGTGACCGCCCAGGCAACCGCGCCATACGCGATGGCAACTCTGCCGACGCGACGACGCTTGATTTCAGCGAGGAAGGCCATTGGTCGCCCGAATCGTCAGTCCCAGCCTGGGCTCAGTCCCGCCCGGTGACGGGTCCCCTCATTGAGACCGGCACAGCGCGCAGACGTTCGCTCTGTGCCGCATTGTCCACGAATCCGGGGTCCGCGCGTATATCCGTGCGTTGTTACTTCCTGCACACGCCTACGTCGCCGCTCAGCGTCTTGATGCGCACGCGGGCGCTGCCGTTGCCTTCCTGGTGGCGCCATTCCTTGCCCGGGGCATATTCGTCGGTGCGCACGGGCCTGGGCCCGAAGCAGGGGCGGATCTCGCCGCTGAAACTCGAAACGTCGTAGTCCGCGCCAACAGTCCCGACCAGGTCGAGCCGCACGTCGCCGCTGATGCTCTCGATGTCGATGCGCGCGTCCGGCGCCAGCGAGCCCTGCAGCGTCAGGTTGCCGCTGGTCGACCGCAGGCGCGACCTGCTGGTTGCGCCGACGCCCAGCGTGAAGTCGCCGCTCACGGTACTGCCGTTGACTTCGCCGGCGAGCCGGGTAGCGGTGGCGTTGCCGCTCACGGTCGTGATCGACACCAGTCCCTTCCTGCCGGAGCCGGCGATGGTCACGTCGCCGCTGACGGTGCGGCATTCCAGGTCCTCGCCGCTCGTCTCGGTGCGCAGGTCCCCGCTCACCGACTGCAGGCGTTGGGGGCCACGCACGGCCTGGACACCGATATCAGCGCTCACGGTGTTGATCGACACCAGGGAACCGGTCGGCACCTTCACGATGAGGTCGGTCTCGTCGACGTTGTAGGACCGGTCGGGCAACACCACCTTGATGCGCGTCACCTTGTCGCCCTTGGTGAAGTCGAGGCGCTCCGTGCCCTTGCCCAGTTCACCCGTGATCTCGACTTCGTTGCGGTCCCAGCCGGTCACCACCACCGATCCCGCGGTGTTCGAGATCTCGACGGTTCCGGCCGGATCCGCTGCGGTGCGCTTGTCGATGGGTGTGCCCGCCAGCGCTGCGAGCGGCAGCGCCGTCACCAGCAGCGCGACGACTCGCGTAACGGGCCGGCGCTGGGGGGCTGTGACAATGACGGTCTTCATAACTGCATCCTCTTCCCGGTCGGCGACCCTGGCGTATTCACCGGCGTGTTCTCGAGACTGCTGGTCAACTGGCTGACGTTCGACAGCACCGCCAGTTCGTCCTGGTAGGTCTTGAGCAGCAGCTCTTCGAGCAGCGGGTCGCCCGGCTGTTCGGCAAGCGCGGCGTTGATCTCGTCGGCGGCGCGGCGCATTTCGCCAAGATTGAACTCGAGCTTCGCGCGTGCTGACAGCGGCAACGCGGCGATGCGACGGTCCAGCATCTGGGTCAGCTGATCGCGGGCTGCGAGGTATTCCGGATCGAGTTGACCCGCCGGACCGAACGCCGCCCGCATGGCCACCGCCGCGTCCGATGCCGCAATACCGTTCACCGGGACGACCGGCACCGCAGACTGCTGCACCAGACGACTCCTGTCGAGCAGGTTCGCGGTGAGCAGTGAGGAACCCGCGACGAGGACCACTGCAGCGGCGGCCTGCCAGAGCCAGGCTGGACGCCGCGTCGTGGACGCAACGGGCGGCGCGCGCGCTTCGATCCGTGCCGCGATGTCCGGCCACAAGTCACGACCGGGCGCCACGTCGCGCGGCAACTCGCGCAGCCGCGCATCGAGTTGCACTGCGGCGTCCTGTGATGTTCGTTCATCCTGCGTCATGGCTCCACTCCGTCTGCCCGAGCCTGGCGCTCAACAGCGCACGGGCCCGGTGTAACTGCGCCTTGCTGGTGCCGACGGCAATGCCGAGCAGCCGCGAGGCTTCCTCGTGCGAGTGGCCGTACACGCCCACCAGCACCAGCACGTGCCGCGCTCCCGGGGGCAGCCCGGCGATGGCTGCTTCCAGGTCGCGGCTGCCGCCGGGATCGACCGTCGAGTGGTCGGCCAGCACGTCGGCGACCTCGCGCTCGATCGAGTCCCCGGCGCCCAGCGACTCGCCCTGGCGCCGCACCTGCTGCAGCACGGCGTTCACGGCGATCCGGTGCAGCCACGTCCCGAACGCGCTGCGTCTCTCGAAGCGCGGCAGGTTTCGCCACGCCTGCACGAAGGCTTCCTGCGTGCAGTCCTCGGCCGTGGCGACGTCGCCGGTCATGCGCAGGCATAGCGCGTGGATGCGCGCCGAATGCCGGCGGTAGAGCTGCTCGAAGGCCACGGACGAACCGTCTGCCGCGGACGTGACCAGCCGGCGCTCCTCGGCCGCCGCGCGCGCGCGCTGCAGGTCATCGACGACCTCCCCGGCGTATGCCAAGACCCACCTCGCTGTTACCCGTCGCACCGTGCGCCCGGGTCCGGCATCCTACACAGGCCGCCTGGCGACCCGAGTCGTGCCCCTGTGACAGATCAGATGCGCGGCCGGGCCGGAAGGTTTATCCCCGGAGTAGCCACGATGCCCCAAGCCGTCCGCGTCGAGAAGTCCGGACCTGTTGCCACCGTGGTGCTGGACCGGCCTGCCGTCCGCAACGCCGTCGATCCGGCCACGGCCGGGGCCCTGGCGGAGGCATTCCTCGCCCTCGACGCCAATCCAGAGGTCCGCTGCATGGTGCTGTGGGGTGCGGGAGGCACATTCTGCGCCGGCGCGGACCTGCAGGCGGTCGCGGACGGCTGGGACCCTGGCCGCCTGCGCCCCCCCACCGGCGAGCCGGACGACGCCCTCGGCCCGATGGGCGTGTCACGGCTCGAACTGCAAAAACCCGTGATCGCGGCGATCGCCGGGCATGCTGTCGCCGGCGGCCTCGAGATCGCGCTCTGGTGCGACCTGCGGGTGGCCGAGGACGACGCGACGCTGGGCGTCTTCTGTCGCCGCTGGGGAGTGCCATTGATCGACGGCGGCACCTTCCGCCTGCCGCGCCTGATCGGCCATGGCCGCGCGATGGACCTGATTCTCACGGGACGGGGCGTGCGGGCCGCGGAAGCCCTGGCGATAGGCCTGGTGAATCGCGTGGTGCCTCGCGGCGAATCACGATCCGCCGCTGAAGCGCTGGCCCGGGAGATCGCGGCTTTCCCGCAGGCGTGCCTGCGGGCGGACCGGGCGTCGAGCCGGGCACAGTGGGAACTGTCGGACGGCGCAGCACTCGCGCAGGAATTTGCGCGCGGACTCGAAGTCCTCCGCAGCGGCGAATCCGCGCAGGGTGCCGCACGGTTCGTCGGCGGAGCGGGCCGCGGCGGCAAACCCGCGCGGTGAAGCGCATCAGTCCGGTTGCGTGCCCTGCAGGTAGTCGACGGCCGCGCCGAGGATCGTGCGCACCGCAACAGGCAGCGCGCCTTCGTCCACGAAGAACAACGGCGAATGGTTGCTCGGCGCCGCCGCGGCGTCCTGCCCCTTCGGCGTCACGCCGACGAAGTAAAAGAACGACGGCACCTTGCTGCCGTAGTAGGCGTAGTCCTCGGAGCCCGTGACGAACGGGATCACGTCGACGTTGTCGCGGCCCGCGATGCGCTGCAGCGACACGACGACGCGTCCGGTCAGCGCCGCATCGTTGACGACCACCGGGTTCGGGTCGCCGCCAAGCTCGAACTCCGTCGTCGCACCCTGCGATGCCGCGACGTCGCTCGAAATGCGCCTGATGCTCTCGATCACCTGCGCGCGCACCGACGGGTCGAACGTGCGGAACGTGCCGACCATTTCGACCGAGTCGGGGATGATGTTGTTGCGGATGCCGCCCTTGATCGCGCCGACGGAGACCACGGCCGGATAGCGCGTGATGTCGACCTGGCGGCTAACAATCGTCTGCAGGGACATCACGATCTGTGCAGCCGTGACGATCGGATCGACACCACCCCAGGGACGCGAGCCATGTGTCTGCCGGCCCTTGATGACGAGCTTGAAGCGATCCGATGCCGCCATGAAAGAGCCTTCGCGATACCCGATCGCGCCGGTGTTGAGCGCAGACCAGAGGTGCAGGCCGAACATGGCATCCGGCTTCGTCGTCGCGAACAGGCCTTCGTCCAGCATCAGGCTCGCGCCGCCCCGCTCCCCGTCAGGCGCGCCTTCTTCCGCAGGCTGGAACACGAACATGACCGTGCCGGGCAGTTCCGCGCGGATGCCGGCGAGCACTCGCGCCGCGCCGAGCAGGATCGCCGTGTGTCCGTCGTGACCGCACGCATGCATCACGCCGACTTTCTCGCCGCGATACTCCGAGGTCGCCGTGGACTTGAACGGCACGTCCACCTGCTCGGTGACTGGAAGTGCGTCCATGTCGGCGCGCAACGCAACCATCGGGCCCGGCTTGCCGCCCTTCAGCATGCCGACCACGCCCGTGTGCGCGATGCCCGTGCGGACCTCGAGGCCCATCTTGCGCAACTCTTCGGCCACGATCTTTGACGTGCGGAATTCGCGGTTGCTGAGTTCCGGGTTCTGGTGGAAATCGCGGCGCCACGTGACCACCTGCGGCATCACCGCGGCGGTGGCCGCGTCGAGCGAGGCGTCCGTGACGGCGGCCTGCGCCGGGGCGGCAGCGGTCGCGAACAGCAGCAACGACGCGAGGAACTGGCGATGGCTCATGATCGTGATGCCCGGGTGGCGGTGGAACAAGGCGCGCAGCATACTTCACCGACCGCATCGACAGGAAAAAGCCAGATGTTTCCATATCGCCAGTCGATCGCGGCCCTTGCCGCCACGAGCATTTGCCTGATGAGCACCGTCGCAACGCCGCCCGCCAACGCCCAGGCCTACTCACCTACGGTCGCACGCTCGATCGCAAAGACGCAGAAGCCGCCGTTGCACGGCCGGCACTGGATGGCAATCACGGGCAAACCGCTCGGCGCGACGGCAGGCGCAATGATGTTCCAGCGTGGCGGCAATGCCGTCGATGCGGCCTGCGCCATGATCGCCGCGACGTCCACGATGTGGGACGTGCTGCACTGGGGCGGCGAGACGCAGGCCCTGATCTACGATCCGCGCACGAAGAAGGTGATCGCGATCAACGGGCTCGGCATGGCGCCCACCGGTGCGACGCCCGAGTTCTTCAGGGGCAAGGGTTACAAGTACCCGCCCGCCTATGGCCCGCTCGCCGCGGTCACGCCCGGCACGCCCGGCGGCATCATCCTGATGTTGCAGGACTACGGCACGCTCTCGCTCGCGGAGGTGCTGGCCCCCGCGATCGAACTCGCCGACGGCTATCCAATCGACGGCGAGACCGCCGACCTGATCGAGCGCTGGAAGGACAAGCTCAAGGAGTGGCCGTACTCCAGGCAGGTGTTGCTGCCGCACCTCGGCTCCGCGCGCGAAGCCCCACGCGCAGGGGAGATCTTCCGCCAGCCTGATCTCGCGGCGACGCTGCGCAAGATGGTCGACGCCGAAAAGCAGGCCCTCGCGGCCGGCAAGACGCGCAAGGAGGCCCTGCAGGCGGCGTACGACCGCTTCTATCGCGGCGACATCGCCCAGGAGTTCGTGCGCGGCGTGCAGGAACAGGGCGGCCTGATCACGCTCGACGATCTCGCGCGATGGCAGCCGCTGGTCGAGGAACCGTTGCGCACCAACTACCGCGGTGTGGACGTCTACAAGCTCGACGTCTGGACGCAGGGCCCGGCGCTGCTGCAGTCGCTGAACATCCTCGAGAACTTCGACGTGCGCGCGATGGGGTACAACAGCGCGAACTACGTCCATACGCTCTACCAGGCGATGAACCTCGCCTTCGCCGATCGCGACTTTTACTACGGCGACCCGTACTTCCCACCCGTGGAGCCCACGCGGGGCCTGCTGTCGAAGGAATATGCGAAGCAGCGTGCCGCGACGATCCGCGCGGATCGCAACGACGCTAACGCCGGGCCCGGCGATCCGTACCCTTTCCAGGGCGGAAAGAACCCGTACGCAGAGCAGTTGCAGCAGCAGCGCAAGGCGGCGCTCGATGCACTGGACAAGGCACAGCTCACGGCCCGGCAACTGGCGGACTTCGAAGCGGGGTTCAGGAGCGGCACGACCACGGTCATGGCCGCCGATGCGAACGGCTGGCTGGTGTCGGTGACGCCCAGCGGCGGCTGGGTTCCGGCGACGATCGCCGGCCGCACGGGCGTCGGCCTGAGCCAGCGCATGCAGTCGTTCGTGCTCGATCCGGCCGAGAACCCGTTCAACGTGCTCGAACCCGGCAAGCGCCCGCGCGTCACGCTCACGCCGAGCCTCGCCCTCAAGAACGGCAGGCCGTGGCTCGCCTTCGGCGTGCAGGGCGGCGACTCGCAGGACCAGAACCTGCTGCAGTTCTTCCTCAACGTGCAGGAATTCGGCATGACGGTGCAGGAAGCCGCGGAAGCCGCCAACTTCAACAGCTACCAGATGAAGGCTTCGTTCGACCAGCACGAGTCGCAGCCGGGGCGCATCGTGCTCAACTCGTCGATGCCGCAATGGGTCACCAAGGAGCTGATAGCGCGCGGATACAAACCGGAGTTCGAGGCGCGCACCTCGGGCCCGATCAACGCGATCATGATCGACCCGGAGAACGGTACGTTCTGGGGCGGCTCTAGCAATCACGGCGAGGACTACGGCATCGGCTGGTAGCCGCTCGTGGCCACACGCCTGCCGCCCGTCGCGTTCCTGCAGGCGCTGCGCGTGCTGCTGGCGACGCCGCGACTCGCCCCGCCGCTAGGCGAATCAGGCCGCATTGGCGCAGACGGCCCGGATGCGCTGCGGATCATCGGCGTCGGCGATTCAATCATCGCCGGCACCGGGGTGCAGCAATTGCGGGATTCACTGACTGCTGCCTACGCGCGATTGCTGCATGCGCGCACGCAACGTCCCGTCGAGTGGCAGGCCCGGGGCCGCAACGGCGCAACCTCCGCGTCCGTCCTGCGCGAACTGGTGCCGACGGTGCCCGCAGGCGACCTTTACCTGCTCTCGGTAGGCGTCAACGACGTGACGCGGCGCGTGGCCGCCGATGCCTACGGCCGCAATGTCGCGGGCATCCACGAGCGGCTGCGGGAACGGGCGCCCGCGTCGGCCATCCTGTTCGCCGGCGTGCCGCCGCTCGAACGCTTCCCCGCCCTGCCCGCGCCGCTCAACTCGCTGCTGGGCGCGCAGGCGCGCGGCTTGCAGCAGGCGGCGGCAGAAGCCCTCGCCGGGCGGCCGCGGACCTATTGCTATTCCTTTCCGGAGACCGTGCCCCCTGGCGACTTTGCGCGTGACGGGTTTCATCCGGCCGAATCCGCCGTACTGGCGTGGGCCGGCGAACTGCTGGCACTGACGGGTCAGGACGACGTGGCGAGCTGTTCGCGGTGATAGAGCCGCGCTGCGATGAACCAGACGACGGCCGCCACCGCAAATGAGGCGCCGAGGCTGACGACCCACTCGAGCGCACGGATTCCTTCCGAGCGCAGCACGCGCAGGATCATCTGGTTCTGGCCCAGGAACGGCACGGCCAGCATCCAGAGCTGCGTCCTGACCGGCGCGACCATCAGCACCAGCGACGGAATCATCGGCAGGAACATCAGCAGCGGCAGGTAGGCCTGCGCCTCGCGGTAGCTGCGCGCGAACGCAGCCAGCGCCGTGAGCACCGTTGCGCCGAGCAGCACGATCGGCAGGATGACCAGGAACAGTTGCGCCAGTCCGGCCGGCGCGAGATCGAAGGATGCGTCCATGCCACGCGCCGGCACGACAGCGAACACCAGGCGATACGCGATCAGCGTGACGGCGATCGACAGCAGCGAGAACGCGGCCGTTGCAAGAATCTTCGCGCCGATGATCGACTCGCGCGCGACGGGTGTCGCGAGCAGCGGTTCGAGCGACTGCCGCTCGCGCTCGCCTGCGGTCGCGTCGATCGCCAGCTGCATGCCGCCGATGAATGCCAGCAGCAGCAGCAGGTACGGCAGGATCTGTTGCGAGAGATCGAAGCGAGCCTCGGGCGTGGCCACGTCGCGCGTGCCGACCTGCAGCGGATTCGCGACGGCGGGGTGGATGCCGCGGGCGACGAGCCGCAGCGTACCGACGGTGCTGCCGTATGCGTCGAGCAGGCCGCCGAGTCGCGACACGGTCGCGCCCGACGCCAGTGGACGCGAGCTGTCGAAGATCACCTCGACGCGCGCGGGCCGGCCAGCGCGCCAGTCCTCGCCGTACTTCTCGTCGATGCGCAGGACGACGTCGCGCTCCTGCATGCGCAGGGCCGCGTCGGCATCCCGTGGCGCGGGCAGCACCTGCACGTTGTGCGACTGCAGCCAGGCAACGAGGTTCGGTGCGCGTTCGACGCCGATCACCGGCAGCTCCAGCGGTCCTTCGAGCTGCTGGGCCTGCTTGCGTGCGCTGAGTGCGTTGGTGCCCGCCAGCACCAGCGGAATCGCCAGCGGAATCACGACGAACGCGACCAGCATCATGCGGCGGTCGCGGAACGCGTCGAGCAGCTCCTTGCGCAGGACGATCCACAGCGCCCTCATGCGAACAACCCCTCGTCCGAGCCGATCGCCTTGACGAAGGCATCCTCGAGACTGTCGCACCCGGTGGCCTCGCGGAGTTCGTCCGGGGTGCCGTCGGCGACCACACGCCCGTGCGCAATGACGACGATCCGGTCACAGAGCCGCGCGACCTCCTGCATGATGTGGCTCGAGAGCAGCACGCAGCGGCCTTCGGCGCGCTGCTCGAGCAGGAAGGCGCGCAGCGAGCGCGTGGTCATCACGTCGAGGCCGTTGGTCGGTTCGTCGAGCAGCACGTTGCGCGGCGCGTGCACCAAAGCACGTGCAATCGCCGTCTTGGTGCGTTGCCCCTGCGAGAAACCCTCGGCACGTCGGTCGATGAAGTCGCGCATGTCGAGTGCCGACGCCAGTCGTTCGATGCGCTCCGCGATCAGGCGATCGTCGAGCCCCTGCAGTGCGCCGAAGTAGGCAATGTTCTCGCGCGCGGTCAACCGCTTGTAGATGCCGCGTGCATCGGGCAGCACGCCGAGATGTCCGCGCACGCGGGTGGGTTCGATGGCCGCATCGAGGCCGTCCACCAGCACGCGGCCCGAATCGGGCGACATCAACGTGTAGAGCATCCGTAGAGTGGTGGTCTTGCCGGCGCCGTTCGGCCCCAGCAAGCCGGTGATCTGTCCGTCAGCCGCAGTGAAGCTGACGCCATCGACGGCCTGGACCGGCCCCGTGCGGGTCCGAAAGCTCTTGCGCAGTCCTTCGACGCGGATCATGCGTGCGCCGTCCGACCCATCACGGGTCCCAGCCGTACGAGCCACCGAACGGCGGTGAGTACTGCAACTGGTCCAGGCACCTGCCGTCGAGGCTCCGCGCGTCGGCTGCAGCGATGAACTCGGCGATGAGCCGTGGTCCGCAACCGGCGCCCAACACGCCGTGACCCTGGCCGCGCAAGACGAAGTGACGCGAATTCGGGAGCTGCCGCTGGACTTCGTCACCGTACCGCGGCGGCGTCACCGGATCCAGCTCGCCGGACAGCAGCAACACCGGCTTGTCGGACCTGACGGCAGCGTGGAAGTCTTTCGGCATCGTGCCGCGCGGCCAGGCGGCGCATTGCGCCAGCGCGTAAGCGACAAACTCGGTGCCGAGAATGGTGTCGGTATCGGCCGGGTCCACCCGTATCCCCGGCGCGTCCTCCGTGCACATGACGGACAGCTGCAGCGGCACGTAGATCTGCTCCCCGATCAGCTGCTCCATCATGCGCGACTGGGCCATCAGGTTGGCGAACTGGCCGTCCGCGGCCTCGGCGAGCAGCATCGGCAGCATGCCGGACAGCTGCGGCGCATAGGAGTAGAAGCGCACGACCGATGCGAGCGAGACAGCGGTGAACTCGTCTTCACGCTGCTGGTTCGTGACCGGGTCGCGATACGTGACATGCTGCGGCTGTTCGTGCAGCCGCTGCAACAGTTCATGGAGACGCGCTCGTGGCGAACCGAAGCGCTTCGTGCACGCGGCATCCGCGGTACAGCGTGCGAACTGGGCGTCGACGGCCGCCTCGAGGTTCTTCGCATGCTCGTTGCCGAGGGCGAGGCTCGGCGGCACGACGGAGTCGAGCACGACCGTTCGCGTCGACCCGGGATGGCGACGCAGGTATTCGAGCCCGACGCGCGTGCCGTACGAGGCCCCGACCAGGTTGAACTGTGCGACACCGAGGGCGCGGCGCACGTCCTCGAGGTCGGCGATGTACGCGCTGGTCGTATAGGCGCGGACGTCGACGTTCGACCCGAGTTCGTGCAGGCAGGCGGCCGTCAGCCGGCGCGCCTCGTCGACACCCGCCGTGTCGAGCGATCGCAGCGTCTCCTCGTTCAGCGTCAAGGGACAGACCAGCGGGTTCGACCTGCCGACCCCGCGTTGATCCACGAGCAGCACGTGGCGCTGGCGCAGGATGTCGCGGAACGCCGGATAGACGGCGGGAAAGGCTTCGAGGGCCGACTGGCCCGGGCCGCCAGCGAGCATGACGACGGGGTCCTTCGCCGGGGATTTGGCGGTGCTCGGCACCCAGGCGATCGCAAGCTCGATCCTGCGGCTGTTCGCGCTGGAGCGGTCTTCCGGAACCCGCAGCGTTGCACAGCGCGCCGGCACGGTCTGCGCCTGCCCGGCCTGCGACAGCGTGCAGGGCGTGAATACGAGGCTCCCGTACGACACGGTGACCGGTGCCGGCGGCGCGTCCGCCCGGGCAGCCACAGCCCCTGCCAGGGCCACGAGGGTCCAGAGCACGGACCGGATGGGTTGCAATGACTGCATGTCGAGCCTGTCTCTCCGTAGCGCCGCGCAACGTACACGGCGCCAGCGATCCTCGCCACTCGATTGGGCTAGGATGCACCCATGCGTGATTCGATGCCGCCCGCCACGCGGGTCCTGCTGTTCGTCAACGTTGCCGTCTTCGCGGCCCAACTCCTGACCGGCGACCTGCTGCTGCGGCCGTTCGCCCTCTGGCCGCCGGCATCGGCCCAGTTCCCGGGCGCGCCTGCGTTCCAGGTCTGGCAGTTGCTGACTTACGGCTTCCTGCACGGCAGCCTCACCCACCTGTTCTTCAACATGTTCGCGCTGTACATGTTCGGCAGCGAAGTCGAGCGCCTGCTCGGCAGCCGGCGCTATGTCACGTTCTACCTCGTCTGCGTGGTGGGCGCGGCGCTGGCGCAGCTGCTGGTGCTCAGCAACGTCGAGATGCAGCCCATCCCCACGGTGGGCGCCTCCGGCGGCGTGTTCGGCCTGTTGCTGGCGTTCGGCATGGCCTACCCGCAGCGGCGCATCATGCTGCTGTTCCCGCCGATTCCGATGCCGGCGTGGCTGATCGTCACGCTCTATGGCCTGCTCGAGTTGTATCTGGGAGTCACCGGGTCGGGCCAGGGCGTGGCGCATTTCGCGCACCTGGGAGGCATGGTGGCAGGTTTCGTGCTGCTGCTGCGCTGGCGCCGCCAGCACCGGCCGCGATCAGGAGGACAGTGACCATGGCCGTGCATCCGAAATCGAAGCCCCGCCGAAACAAGTCGAGCATGGCAACCCCTGGCACGAAAGGCGCAGCTCCCGTCCTGAAGCGCAACAACGTCAGCCGGGACTCGGCCGAAGAGGCCGTGCGCACGCTGCTGCGCTGGGCTGGCGAGGATCCCGCCCGGGAAGGCCTGCTCGATACCCCGCAGCGCGTCGTCGATGCCTACACCGACTGGTTTTCGGGCTACGGCATCGACCCCAAGGACTACCTGCGCCGCACGTTCGAGGAAACCGCCGGTTACGACGAGATGGTCGTGCTGCGCGACATCGAGTTCGAATCGCACTGCGAGCACCACATGGCGCCGATCATCGGCCGGGCGCACGTAGGTTACCTGCCGACGGGAAAGGTGGTCGGCATCAGCAAACTGGCACGCGTCGTGGACGTCTTTGCCCGTCGCTTCCAGGTGCAGGAAAAGATGACGGCTGAGATCGCCCGCTGCATCAACGACGTGCTGCAGCCGCAGGGCGTCGGCGTGGTGATCGAGGCTGCCCATGAATGCATGACCACGCGCGGCATCCACAAGCGCGGCGTGTCGATGATCACCTCGAAGATGCTGGGTTCGTTCCGGTCCGATGCCCGGACCCGCAACGAGTTCCTGACCTTCATCGACATCCGCGACCGCCGCTGATCCCCGGCCGGCCCCGACGGGCCGGCACCTGCAACCTCAGCGCAGCCCGCGCGGGGCGCAAGACTGGCTCGAAATGCGCCAGTGCGGCATATTGTCGCGCCCGGACCGGATTCGCTCCGACAGTGCCCGGGTCGGCGCCGGAACCCCTGCGCCAGGACCACAGAGCGCCGGGAGCGTCTCGTGCCTGAACTTTCCACCGTGCACCATCCGCTGTACCAGCTGCGCCGGACCCCTTTCCACGCGCGCACGTCCCAGCTGTGCCTGCCGCACAACTGGCGGCGCTGGGGCGGTTGCATCGCCGTCGGCTCGTACGACCTCGGTCTCGACCGCGAGTACTGGGCGATCCGCAATCACGCGGCGCTGATCGACATCTCGCCGCTGATCAAGTACGAGATCGGGGGCCCCGATGCCGCGCGCCTGCTGCACCGCCTGACCCCGCGCGACATCCACAGGATGCAGGTCGGGCAGGTCTACTACACCGGCTGGTGCGACGACGACGGCAAGCTGCTCGACGACGGCACCGTGACCCGCATCGGCGAAAAGAGCTTCCGCCTGACCGCAGCCGAGCCGCAGTACCGCTGGCTGTCGATGAACGCCGTCGGCATGCAGGTGCAGGTCACCGAACTGACCGAGCAGATGGCGGCGCTCAGCCTGCAGGGACCGAAATCGCGCACGATCCTGAACCTCGCGTGCGAGCAGCCGGTCGATTCGCTCAAGTATTTCCGCATGGCCTTCAACCGCATCGCCGGCAAGGCGGTCTCGGTCTCGCGCACGGGTTACACGGGCGATCTCGGTTACGAGATCTGGATGGACGCTGCGGATGCGCTCGTGATCTGGGACGCGCTGATGGCCGCGGGTCACGATTACGGCATCACGCCCACCGGCATCCTCGCGATGGACATGGCGCGCGTCGAAGCGGGCCTCTTCATGCTGGACGTCGACTACACCTCCGCGAGCCATGCGTGGATTGCGGGCCAGCGCTCGTCGCCCTATGAAATGGGCCTCGGCTGGACCGTGAACCTGGACAAGCAGGGTTACTTCGTCGGTCGTCGCGCGCTGGAGCGTGAGCACCGCGAAGGCTCGTCGTGGAAGATGGTCGGCCTCGAGATCGACTGGGAAGGCCTCGAACGCGAATACGCCGCGGTCGGCATGCCGCCGCAGATTCCGGCATCGGCCGTGCGCGGCAGCATTCCCATCTACACCGGTCCGCGCCAGGTCGGCTACGCCTCGACCAGCACCTGGTCGCCGGTGCTGAAGAAGTACATCGCGCTGGTGCACCTGCAGCAGCCGTTCCATGCACCGGGCACGAGGGTCGAGATCGAAGTCACGGTGGAACACCACCGCCGCAAGTCGCCGGCGACGGTCGTCGCGCTGCCGTTCTACGACCCCGAGTGGAAGAAGAAATAGCCGTGGCCAGCAACACGTACGACGCAATCGTCATCGGCGCCGGCCACAACGGCATGATCGCGGCCGCGTACCTCGCGCGGGCCGGCAAGAAGGCGGTTGTCCTCGAGCGCCGTGAGATCGTGGGCGGTGCAGCCGTCACCGAGGAAATCTTCCCGGGCTACCGCTTCAGCGAGTTCTCCTACGTGGTGAGCCTGCTGCGGCCCGAGATCATCCGTGACCTCGAACTGCCGCGGCACGGGCTCAAGATCCTGCCGCTGCCGAGCACGGTCACGCCGCTCGACAACGGCGACTACCTCGCGGGCTGGGACGATCACGACCTGACCCGGCGCGAGATCTACCGTCATTCGCCCAGGGACGCCGAAGCGTACGACGAGTATTCGCGCGTGATGGCGCGCGCCGCGAAGGCAATCAAGCCGATCATCGGCCTGGTGCCCCCGGACCCGTCGTCGCTCAGCTGGCGCGACATGAAGGGCCTGCTCAAGCTCGGGCAGTACGCCCACAGCCTCAGCGAGCACGAGCTCTACCGCATCGCCAAGCTCGTGACGCAGTCGTCCGCCGACCTGCTCGAGGAATGGTTCGAGCTCGACCCGCTCAAGGGCACCAAGGCGGCGAGCGGCATCATCGGCACGTATCTCGGCCCTCGTTCTCCCGGCACGGCCTACGTGCTGCTGCACCATTACATGGGTGAAATCGACGGCGCCTTCCGCGCGTGGGGCTTCGCCAAGAACGGCACGGGCGGCGTGACGGCGGCGATTGCGTCCTCCGCTCGCGCACTCGGCGTCGAGATCCGCACCAGTGCGGCCGTGGACAAGGTGATCGTCCGTGGCGGCCGCGCTGCGGGCGTCGCGCTCGCGAACGGTGACGAGCTCACGGCCAAAGTCGTGATGTCTGCCGCCGACCCGAAGCGCAGTTTCCTGCAGTTCGTCGACCAGCAGCACTTCCCGGACGAGTTCGTGCAGGCGATCCGCGACTTCCGCGTCCGCGGCTCGTCCGGCAAGGTCAACATCGCGCTCTCCGGCCTGCCGGACTTCACCTGCCTGCCGGGCGAAGGCCCGCTGCACCGTGGCGCGATTTCGATCAGCCCGAGCATCGAATACGTCGAGCGCGCCTACGACGACGCCAAGTACGGCAACTTCTCCCGCCAGCCGTACATGGACATCATCATCCCGTCGATGATCGACCGCGACATGGCGCCGCCGGGACACCACGTGATGTCGTGCTTCGTGCAGTACGCGCCGTACGACGTGGCAGGCGGCTGGGACGACACGAAGAAGGAAGCGTTCGGCGAGACGGTCATTGCGACGATCGAAAAGTACGCCCCGAACATCCGCGGGATGATCGTCGGCAAGCAGGTGATCACGCCGCGGGACATCGAGCGCATCGCCGGCATTACCGGCGGCAACATCTTCCACGGCGAATTGCTGCTGCACCAGCTGTTCTTCATGCGCCCTGCCCCGCAATGGGCCGATTTCCGCACCCCGCTGGCGGGCTACTACTTCGGCGCCGCAGGCGCGCATCCCGGCGGTGGCGTGATGGGCGCGGCCGGCAAGATGGCCGCGAACGAGATCCTCAAGGACTGGCAGTAGGCGCACGATGACGAACCCCGACATCCTGATCGTCGGCGCGGGCCACAACGGCCTGGTCGCCGCTGCCTACCTCGCCAAGGCTGGCAGGAAAGTCCTCGTGCTCGAGCAACGCGCCACAGCGGGGGGGCAGCTTGCAGGCGCCACGCTCGCGTCGGGCGTCGTCGTGCCGGGCTTGCACCCAGCAGGTCAGTTGCGCCCCGCGATCGTTAAAGAACTCGACCTCGCCCGGCACGGCCTCACTGCGCACACCGCCGAAGCGGCCTATGTCGCGGCGCTGCCGGATGGCGGCTCGCTGCGAGTGGTGTCCAGTGCGTACGATGCGTCGACCATCGACGCCATCCGCCGGCTCTCGCCGCGCGATGCCGAACGCTGGCCTGAGTTCGTCGGGTTCATGGATCGCGCCGCGGCGTTCCTCGACACCGCGTATGCGACGACGATGCCGCGCCTGCCGAAGATCGAACTACGCTCGGACGGCCTGCCGCTGGCCTCGCTCGCGCTGAAGCTGCGGCGCATGGGTGGCAAGGACATGTTCCGAGTGATGCGCAGCCTGTCGATGTCGGCCGCCGAGTTCACTGACGAATGGTTTGAATCCGAGCCGCTCAATGCAGCCATCGCCGGCGTCGCCATTCACGGCGTGACACTGGGCGCGATGTCGGCGGGCACAGGGTTCACCCTGATCCACAACTGGTTGAACCGCGGCGGTCTCGCGCATCGAACGGTCGCCGGCGGACCGCGGGGACTGACGGATGCGCTGGCGCAAGCCGTGCAGGCCAACGGCGGCGAGATCCGCACGGGCGCGGAGGTCGTGCAGATCCTCGTCGAGCATCAGCGTGTCCTCGGCGTGCGGCTCGCGACCGGCGAAGAGATCACGGCAGCTGCGGTCGTGTCGTCGGCTGATCCGCGCCGCACGCTGCTCGGACTGGTGGGCGCGCCTGAACTGCCTCCCGAGTTCGTGTGGCAGACGCAGTCGATCCGCATGCGCGGGTCGGTGGCGAAGCTGTTCGTGCAGACGGACGGCCGCCATGGCCTGCCCGCGGGCACGGTCGCGATAGCGCCGACACTCGAGTACCTCGAGCGTGCTTACGACTCGACCAAGTACGGCGAGGTGTCGCAAGACCCCTACCTCGAAGTGACGACGTCGGGCACCGACGTGGCGATCCATTTCCAGTTCGCAACCTATGTCCTGCGCAACGCCGAC
>JAOUGW010000188.1 GCA_029865465.1 Gammaproteobacteria bacterium | reverse complement strand
AGTTCCTCGAAGGCAAGAAACTGCCGGCCGTGGAAATGCTCGAACGGCGTGCCGCAGGATGACCCGCATCGCCAGCCAGGAGGAGCGCAGCAAGATGCTGACGCGCAGGACCAAGATCGTCGCGACACTGGGCCCTGCGACGGACGCGCCCGGCGTGCTCGAGGAAGTGATTCGCGCGGGCGCCGACGTGTTGCGCGTCAACTTCTCGCACGGCGGGCCGGCCGACCATCGGCGGCGTGTCGAACTGGCGCGGCAGACGGCGTCGAGGGTCGGCAAGCACGTCGCGCTGCTCGGCGACCTGCAGGGGCCCAAGATCCGCATCGAGCGTTTTGCCGGCGGGCACACGCTGCTCACCGAAGGCGCGACGTTCACCCTCGACCCGGGCCTCGACACGCACGACGGCACGGATCGCAGCGTCGGCATGACGTACACGGAACTCGCGAACGACGTCGCGCCCGGCGATGAACTGATCCTCGGCGACGGCCAGATCGAGCTCGTCGTCACCGCGACCCGCGGCAGCAAGGTGGAATGCCGCGTGCTCGTCGGCGGCGAACTCGGCGACCAGAAAGGCATCAATCGTCGCGGCGGCGGACTGTCGGCCAAGGCGCTCACCGACAAGGACCGCGAAGACGTCAGGCTCGCCGCCAGCCTCGACATCGATTACCTCGCCGTCTCGTTCGTGCGCCAGGCGGCCGATATCGACGAGGCCCGCGGCCTGCTCTCCGCCGCAGGCAGCGATGCGCGCATCGTCGCCAAGATCGAGCGCAGCGAGGCGATCCCGCGGCTCGACGAGATCGTGCAGGCCAGCGATGCCGTCATGGTCGCGCGCGGCGATCTCGGCATCGAGGTCGGTTATGCCGAGCTCACGGGGCTGCAGAAGCACATCCTGCAGGTCGCGCGCAAGCACGACCGCGTGACCATCACTGCCACGCAGATGATGGAGTCGATGATCCAGAATCCGGTGCCGACGCGCGCCGAGGTATCGGACGTGGCGAACGCCGTGCTCGACGGCAGCGACGCGGTGATGCTGTCGGGTGAATCGGCGGTCGGCAAGTACCCGGTGCGTGCCGTCGAGGCGATGGCCGAGGTGATCGTCGGCGCCGAGAAGTACCAGATTGCCCGCAATGCCCGTGGCGAACGGTTCGAAGGCCGGGTCAGCGAGTTCGCGCAGGCGATCGCGCATGCCGTGATGTACACTGCCAATCACATGACCGTCGAAGCCATCGTGGCGCTGACGGAATCCGGCGCCACGCCGCTCTGGATGTCGCGCATCCGTTCGGACATCCCGATCTTCGCCTTCACGCGCAACGAGCGGACGCGCCGCCGTGTCGCGCTGTACCGCGGCGTCTATCCGATTCCCTTCGACATCACGCACACCGATCCCGCCGAGCTCTACAAGGCGATCTCGCGCGAGCTGATCGACCGCCAGTTCGTGCAGTCGGGCGACGAGATCATCCTGACACTGGGCGAACTCTCGGGCGTGTCCGGCGGCACCAACACGATGAAGCTGCTCGAAGTGAGTGGATAGGGGATAGGGGTAAGGGGTTAGGGGATAGGGGATAGGGGATAGTCGGAAGTGCAGTTGCGCCCGATGCTGCAGCTTCTCCTCCGACTAACCCCTAACCCCTATCCCCTAACCCCTTCCTTCAGCCATGAAGTTCATCTTCCGCGTGCTGGTCGGCCTGGTCTCGCTGCTGCTCTTGAGCGTGGCAGTCGCGTTCCTGGCCGTGCGTGGCAGCCTGCCCGTGCTCGACGGCGAGCGGTCTGCAGCGGGTCTCGCGGGCGTGACGGTGATCGAACGCGACGCGTCGGGCGCCGTGACGGTCACGGGGCATTCGCGCGCTGACGTTGCCTTCGCGACCGGGTTTGTCCATGCGCAGGACCGCTTCTTCCAGATGGACCTCGCGCGTCGAATGTCGGGCGGGCGCCTGTCGGAGCTGGTCGGCGATGCGGCGATGGACCTGGACGCGGGACGGCGAATCCATCGCTTTCACGACGTTGCCGAGCGCGTCTACGCACAACTCGCTCCGGTGGAAAGGTCGTTGCTCGATGCGTATGCGCGCGGCGTCAACGCGGGGCTCGGCTCGCTGCGCGTGCGGCCGTTCGAGTATCTCCTGCTGCGCCAGCGGCCCGAGCCCTGGCGGCCGCAGGATTGCCTGCTCGTCGTCTATGCCATGTACCTGCAGCTGAACGATGCCGAGGGGTCGGCCGACAGGCAGCGCGGCCTGCTCGCCGCCGCCTTGCCGCCGGACGTGTTTCGCTTCGTGTATTCCGTGGCTCCCACGTGGGAGGCGCCGATCGATGGTGTCGTCATGTCGGCGGCGCCGCTGCCGGCTCCGGCAGCCTTCGACCTGCGGCAACTCGGGGGCGAGTTCGGCAAGCTGGCCTCGCAGCGCTCGCCGGTCGCCGCTCGTGCAAACAGCATCGTCGGCAGCAACAACTGGGCCGTCGCCGGTACGCACACGAAGAGCGGCGCGGCGCTGCTCGCGAACGACATGCACCTCGGGCTCGCCGTCCCCAACACCTGGTATCGCGCGCGCCTGCTGGTTGCCAGCGAGTCCCCCACGGACCGCCGTGACCTGATGGGACTCACGCTGCCCGGCGTGCCGATCATGGTCGTCGGCAGCAACGGACACATCGCCTGGGGATTCACCAACAGTTACGGTGACTGGACGGACCTCGTCCGCGTCGAGCGTTCGGCGGACCGCGGCCGGTACCGCACGGCCAGCGGATGGGCGCCGCTGCAGCATTTCATCGAGACGATCCGCTCCAGTTCCGGTGCGACGCGCGAGGTACTCGTCGAGCAGACCCAGTGGGGGCCGCTGCTCCCGGACGGGGACGAGGCGGGGGCAGGCACGCTTGCGCTCGCATGGACCGCGCACGATCCCGCCGCGACCAACCTGCGCTGGCTGCAACTCGAGCAGGTCGACGATTGTGCCGGCGCGCTCGGCGTCGCGAACACGATCGGCGGTCCGGCGCAGAATTTCGTCTGCGGCGATGCAGGCGGCAACATCGGCTGGACGTTGCTCGGCCGCATGCCGCTGCGCGGCGCCGGTTACGACGCCAGCGTGCCGTCGGACTGGACGCAGCCGGATGCGGGCTGGCAGGGATGGCGTGATCCCGCGACCTACCCGCGCGTGCTGAACCCACCGACGGGGCGCATCTGGACGGCCAACAACCGCGTCGTCGGCGCGGAGAGGCTTGCGGCGATCGGCGATGGTGCGCCGGACCGCGGCGCCCGGGCCCAGCAGATCCGGGATGGCCTGTTCGCGATCCCGGCCGGCCAGGCCACGGAAGCTGACATGCTGCGAATCCAGCTCGACGATCGCGCGTTGTTCCTGGTCCGCTGGCGCGACCTCCTGCTCGGCTTGCTCGATGCCGATGCCGTGCGCGGCCAGCCCGCGCGGACCGCGTTGCGTCGGCACGTCGAGACGTGGGATCCGCGCGCAGCGACAGGGGCGGTGGGTTATCGACTGGTCCGTGATTTTCATGTCGTGCTGGAGCGCCGCACGTTCGACGCCCTGACTCTCCCGGCGCGCGTCGCCCACCCGGCAGCCGAGTTCGAGGTGCCCCCTTCGTTCGAGGAGGCCGCCTGGGAACTCGCGACGACCAGGCCGGCCCACCTGCTCGATCCGCGCTTCACCGACTGGCGCGCCTTCCTGCTCGACGTCGTCGACGAATCGCTGACCCGGATAGCCGGGCAATGTGCCGATGCCACCTACGCCACGTGCACGTGGGGCGAGGTCAACGCTACCAGCATCCGGCACCCGCTGAGCGGCGCCGTGCCGCTGCTCGCGCACTGGCTCGACATGCCGCGCGAACCGATGTCGGGCGACAACGACATGCCGCACGTGCACGCGCCCGGCTTCGGGGCGTCGGAGCGCTTCGGCGTGTCGCCGGGACGTGAGGCGCAAGGTTACTTCCACATGCCGGCTGGCCAGAGCGGCCACCCGCTGTCGACGTTCTACCGCGCCGGACACCGGGCCTGGGTGCGCGGCGAGGCGCTGCCTTACCTGCCGGGTCCGACGGAGTACGAACTCACGCTGCAGCCGGCCGCGCATTGAGGCGGTTTGCCGCAGCGCAATAAGTCCCGTCGCTTGCGTTAAGATGCCCGCGAGGCCGCACCCCGGCGGCCGGCACGAGGGCCGCCTGTGACCAGCAAGTTCGAAGGGACGGAGCGCTACGTCGCGACCGAGGACCTGATGATGGCCGTCAACGCGGCCGTGACCCTGGCGCGGCCGCTGCTCGTGAAGGGCGAGCCCGGCACCGGCAAGACCCAGCTCGCCGAGGAAATCGCGCGTTCGCTCGACAAGCCGCTGTATCGCTGGCACGTCAAGTCGACGACCAAGGCGCAGCACGGCCTCTATGAGTACGATGCCGTCTCGCGCCTGCGTGACTCGCAGCTCGGCGACGCGAAGGTCCACGACATCGGCAACTACATCATCCCGGGCCGGCTATGGGAGGCGTTCCGCAGCGAGCGCCAGGCGGTGCTGCTGATCGACGAGATCGACAAGGCCGACATCGAGTTCCCGAACGACCTGCTGCTGGAACTCGACCGCATGGAGTTCTACGTCCACGAAACGCGCGAGATGATCCAGGCGACTCACCGGCCGATCGTGATCATCACCAGCAACAACGAGAAGGAGCTGCCGGACGCCTTCCTGCGCCGCTGCTTCTTCCACTTCATCCGTTTCCCGGACGCGGAAACGATGACGCGCATCATCGGCGTGCATTTCCCCGAGCTCAAGCGCGAGCTGCTGTCGGAGGCGCTCAATGCGTTCTACAAGCTGCGCGACGTGCCGGGCCTGAAAAAGAAGCCGTCGACGTCGGAACTGCTCGACTGGCTGAAGCTGCTGCTCGCGGAGGACATCCCGCCGGAAGCGCTGCGCACAGACGATCCGCGCAAGAGCCTGCCGCCGCTGTACGGCGCGCTGCTCAAGAACGAGCAGGACGTTCACCTGTTCGAGCAGCTCATCTTCCTGCAGCGGCGCCAGTCGCGGCAGTAAGGGCGCGTGCGGCCATGACGGCGCGTCGAGTAAGTTCCCGGAGTGCGGCACGTGCCACGCTTGCGGCGCTGCGGACGCCCCCGGTCGGGTCTGCCCGGCCGGGACGCCGTAAACCCATCCATGGGGGCTCCGGCCGCGACGTCCATGTCGCGGACGGCCCGGCCGGGCAGACTCGACCAGGAGCATCCGTGCGCGGACCGCAAGCGGCGTTGGGCCGACTTTCGCTGCCAACGTGCAACGCCGAAGCCGTCATGGCTGCGGTTCACGCGAGTCAAACATGCTGACGCCGTTCTTCTACACGGTGCGCGAAGCGGGCGTGCCGGCGTCGGTCACGGAGTACCTGACGCTGCTCGAGGCGCTGCAGCGCGGCCTCGCCAACTACAGCGTCAGCGACTTCTATTTCCTCGCGCGCGCCACGCTGGTCAAGGACGAGAAGCACTTCGACCGCTTCGACAAGGCGTTCACGCAGTACTTCAAGGGCATCGAGCAGTCGTTCGAGCACCTGCAGCAGGCGCTGCCCGAGGACTGGCTCAAGCTGCTGGCCGAGCGGCACTTCACGGCCGAAGAAATGGCGCAGATCCAGGCGCTCGGCGGCTGGGACAAGTTGCTCGAAACGCTGAAGCAGCGGCTCGAGGAGCAGAAGGGCCGGCACGAGGGCGGCAGCAAGTGGATTGGCACCGGCGGCACGTCGCCGTTCGGTCACGGCGGCTACAACCCGGAAGGCATCCGCATCGGCGGACCGGGGGGTAAAGGCAAGGCCGTCAAGGTCTGGGAGCGTCGCGACTACCGCAACCTGGACGACAACGTCGAACTCGGCACGCGCAACATCAAGGTTGCCTTGCGCAAGCTGCGCCGCTTCGCGCGCGAAGGGGCGGCGGACCAGTTCGACATCGACAGCACGATCTCGGCGACGGCCCGCAATGCCGGGCTGCTCGATCTGAAATTCCAGCCGGAACGCCACAATGCGCTCAAGCTGCTGCTGTTCTTCGACGTCGGCGGCTCGATGGAAAGCCACGTCCGCGTCTGCGAGGAACTGTTCTCGGCTGCGCGCGGCGAGTTCAAGCACCTCGAGTACTTCTACTTCCACAACTTCATCTACGAGTCGGTGTGGAAGGACAGCCGGCGCCGGCACGGCGAGCGCACGACGCTGTTCGACATCCTGCGCAAGTACCAGCCCGACTACCGCGTCATCTTCATCGGCGACGCGAGCATGAGCCCGTACGAAATCATGCAGCCGGGCGGCAGCATCGAGCACTGGAACGAGGAGGCGGGCGCGGTCTGGCTGCAGCGCCTCACGCAGCGTTTCCAGCGCTATGCGTGGCTCAACCCCGAGCCGCAGGACCGCTGGGACTACGTGCAGTCGATCGGGATCGCGCGGCAGCTGCTCGCGGAGCGGATGTATCCGCTCACGCTGCACGGACTCGACGACGCCATTCGCGCGCTCAAGGCGTAATCGTCCGGGTCGCGACGACAGGGCTCGTCCGGGACACTTGGCGGCAGCATGCGAGCGATGGGTCCGGGGTCTTTGCCCGAGCTTGGAAAGGCAGACACGCGC